>NZ_VFUR01000031.1:0-52919 GCF_006441095.1 Mesorhizobium sp. B2-5-4
GCCCTGATCTACACCCCGGCGAGTGAGGAGGAGCGGGCGATCTCGCCATCGCCGGAGCCCAAATTCATCGCCATGCTGAAAAAACAGGGGGTAAAGCCACTTTCGTCGGGACGGTCGATCGTCGCTACCTGGGAGCCACATCAGGCGACTGTGCTCGAGGTCATCAAGAAGATGGGGCTCGAGCTCGAGATCATCTTCAACAAGGGCGCGGTGATGATCCTGCCGAGCGGCGTCAACAAAGCCACCGGGCTGGCGGCCGCACTCGAGGACCTTCACCTGTCGCCGCACAATGTGGTGGGTATCGGCGACGCCGAGAACGATCATGCCTTCCTGCAGGCCTGCGGCTGCAGCGTTGCGGTCGACAATGCCATTCCCGCGGTCAAAGGCACCGCAAACCTGGTCACGCGCGGCGCACGCGGCAAAGGCGTCGAGGAACTGATCGCCAAATTGATCGAACGCGACCACGGGATCGTGCCGAAACGTCATGACGGCGTTGTTCTGGGATCGTCCGGTGGCGACGACATCTATCTGTCGCCGACTGAAAGCGTGCTCATCGCCGGCAGTTCGGGCATCGGCAAATCCACCCTGGCCACCGCGCTGACGGAATGCTTTGTCGAGAGCCGATTTCAGTTTTGCGTCTTCGACCCTGAGGGTGACTATGACGGCCTCGAGGGCGCCGTTCGGCTCGGGGATGGGTCGAGCGCGCCAACAAAGGCGCAGGTGCTGGATCTGATGGCCAAGGCCGACAGCAATATCGTCGTCAATGGCCTGGCGCTTCGTGTCGATGAACGGCCTGACTTCTTTGCCGACCTGCTGCCTGGCCTCGGCAGTTTTCGCCGCCGCACCGCAAGACCGCATTGGCTGGTCATCGACGAAGCGCACCATCTTCTTCCGAAGCGGCGCGACGATACGCGCTCCGTGCTCTCGCTGGAACTGCCGGGCACGATCCTGATCACCGTCCATCCCGAGGCGATTTCGACCGACGCCCTGCGCCTGGTTACGGCCGTCATCGCCCTTGGCCCCAAGGCGAAGGACGTGGTGAAGACCTTCTGCCACGAGACGGGCATCGAGCCGCCGAAAGACATTCCCACGCCCAAGGGCGACCGGGTTCTGTTCTGGCGGCCGCAAGCGCGCAAAAAACTCACGACGGTCAAGGTCATCGAACCTCGTCAGTCTCTCAAGCGCCACAGCCGCAAATATGCCGAGGGCCAACTCGATGAGACCGGCAGCTTCTATTTCCGCGGTCCCGACGACGCGATGAACCTCAGGGCCCATAATCTGATGATCTTTGCCCAGATGGCCGAAGGCATAGACGACAAGACCTGGGAGTTCCATCTGCGCGCGGGCGACTATTCGAAATGGTTCCGCCAGCAGATCAGGGACAAGGATCTCGCCCGCGAAACCACCGAGGCGGAAAAGGACAAGAAGCTTTCGGCGGAGGAGAGCCGCAAACGGGTTCTCGATGCCGTTCGGCGGCGCTACACCGCACCGGCGACGGCGCCTGAGGAATAGCAGCCCGGAGGCGGTCATGAACGACGTCGGGAACGGCCGGTTCGCCGACCGCGATTGGAACCTGGGCGCCGACTTGACGTTCAACCTCCATCGAGAAGGAGAAACGATCATGCCACGAGGCGAGAAATCCAAATACACCGACAAGCAGGAACGAAAGGCCGACCATATTGCCGAAGGCTATGAGAAGCGTGGCGTCTCCGACAAGGAAGCCGAGCGACGCGCATGGGCGACGGTCAACAAGGACGATGGTGGCGGCAAGAAGGAAGGCGGCTCCGGGCGTGGCAAGCACACGGGTCATCCGGCGGCGCACAAGGGCGGCAAGAGCGGCGGAAAGGCGTCCGCTTCCCGATCGGCCGCCAGCCGGTCCGAATCGGCAAGGAAGGCGGCGGCGACCCGCAAGAGGAACGCCGAACACCACGCCCACTGAACGGCCTCGAAGATCGGAACACCGGCATGAAATCGCGACTGGTCAACGAGGCCAACGGCCAACGGACATTTGTCGTGGTGCTCGACCCGGGTGAGGAAGCGTTCGCGGCACTGACCAGCTTCGCGGTCGAGCAGACGATCGGCAGCGCTTCCCTGACGGCGATTGGCGCGTTCCAACGGGCCACTGTCGGCTGGTTCGACCTGGAGGCGAAGCGCTATCGAAAAATCCCGGTCGACGAGCAATGCGAGGTCCTGAGCGCGATCGGTGATGTCGCGACGGGCGATGATGGCAAGCCAAGTCTTCATGTCCACGCGGTGCTTGGCTTGAGCGACGGCACGACCAGGGGCGGCCATTTGCTCGAAGGCACCGTTCGGCCGACATTGGAAGTCACCGTGGTGGAAGCGCCGGGTCACCTGCGCCGCCGCAAGCGCGCCGAGTTCGGTGTGGCTTTGATCGATCTCGGCGGCTGAGGTGTCTTTGCGGGCGCTTCGCCGAGGGGCGCGACGCCCCGGAGAGCGATGATACAGGCAATGACGGACAGGTTTGCCCTCCCCCTGGACACGCCTCCGATGGAGGCCAAAGCGGCCGACGCCCTGCCGGAGGGAGAAGGCCTTTGGCAATACGAGCCCAAATGGGACGGGTTTCGCTGCCTCGCCTTCAAGGGCGACACGGATGTCGACTTGCGCGCCAAATCCGGCAAACCTCTTGGCCGTTACTTCCCGGAAGTCGTCGCCATGCTGCAGCAGGTGGAGGCCCGCAACTTCGTTGTCGATGGCGAAATCGTCATCGAACTCGATGGCCAGCTTTCCTTCGACGCGCTGCAGATGCGGCTTCACCCGGCTGAAAGCCGTATCCGCAAGCTGAGCGCGCAAACGCCTGCCCGGCTGATCCTGTTCGACATGCCGGCCGCGCCGGGCGGGACGATCCTGCTTGGCGAGCCATTGTCGCGACGCCGCCACGCGGTCGAGGGCTTCGTTCGCGATTGCGCCAAGCCCGGCTTGCGGCTCTCGCCCAGCGCGACCGATCCGGCGGCCGCCAGGCGTTGGCTGGAAGGGGCCGGCCATGGTCCCACCGACGGCGTCGTCGCCAAATTGCTGGCCGATCCCTACCGGCCGGGCGAACGCGCGATGGTCAAGGTCAAACGGTTGCGCACGGCCGACTGCGTGGTTGGCGGATTCCGCTATCTGACCGGAAGCAGGGAGGTCGGCTCGCTGCTGCTCGGCCTTTATGATGAGAGCGGCAAACTCGACCATGTCGGCTTTACCTCGACCATCGGCAGGGATGACCGGGCCCGTGTCACCCGAGAGCTGGAAAAGCTGCGTGGCGGACCCGGCTTCACCGGCAAAGCGCCGGGCGGACCGAGCCGCTGGAGCACGCAGCGCAGCGGCGAATGGGAGCCCCTGCGGCCGGAACTGGTGGTCGAGGTCCGCTTCGATCATGTCACCGGCGACAGGTTCCGGCATGGCACCAAACTGTTGCGCTGGCGCCCGGACAAAGCGCCGCGCCAGTGCACCATGCGGCAGATCGAGTGACGCAGTTCGCGCCACGGGCGCGCTCGCTGGCCGGAGGCGCCCTCCAGGTCGCCTCTTCGCGAAAGGGCTGGAACAACCGTCCCGATGGCAAGTTGTGTCCCAGCTACACCGCTGGTGGGCTTCACGATAATTGATAATTGGAGATGACAATCATGGCGACTGCGAAGAAAGCGGCACCGAAGGGCCTTGAAGCCCTGTTCCTCGACGGGCTGAAGGACATTTATTATGCCGAGAAGAAAATCCTGAAGGCGCTGCCGAAAATGGCGAAGGGCGCCGAATCCGAAGATGTTTCGGCGGCGTTCGAGAAACATCTGCAGGAGACCGAGAACCAGGTCGACCGCCTCGAACAGATTTTCGAGCTTCTCGACAAGCCGGCCCGAGGCAAGACCTGTCCGGCCATCGACGGCATCATCGAAGAGGGTTCGGAAGTCCTCCAGGAATATAAGGGCGACCCCGCGCTGGACGCTGGGCTGGTCGGAGCGGCGCAGGCCGTCGAACACTACGAGATCGCGCGCTACGGTACGCTGATCGCCTGGGCCGAACAGCTCGGCAAGAGCGACGTGGTCAAACTCCTCAACGAGACCCTTGAGGAAGAGACGGCGACCGACAAGGCACTTTCCAGCCTTGGCGAGGGCGGCGTCAACGAACGTGCCCTGGAACAGGCCGCCTAGCTGGCGAGCTATTGCCCCGGGCGCAAGGCGATCCGGGGCAACTCCCCGGATTTCGGAGAACGACGATGGACCCCCGCAAGAGAGAGCAACCCGCAGTGCAGGCCGAAGACGCAGTGCAGGCCGAAGACGCGGCAGAAACCGAAGGTCCCGTGATCGAGCAGCAGGACTGGGACGCGCTCGCAGGCGCGAAAATCCTTCCCGACGACGCCGAGGTGGAGGACGAGGCTGAGGGCGACTTGCCCGAGGAAGATGACGACAATGCCTACCAGGAAAGCGACGAGGCATTGCCCGACGACGTCGAAGAGGCAGCCATCTCACGCGATCCTTCAAGGGAAGGCGGCCACGCCGACGGCGAGTGACCGAACGACGTCCGCAATCGGGTCAGCCGTCCGCATGCAACGGGGGCTCTTCATTCTCATCAGGATTGGGCAACGGCGCCTCATCGGGCAATCCGTCCGGCTCCGGTTCGCCGATCGGCTTGGGCTTCCAGTTGGGAGCGGGCATGGGCACGTCGCGGTTGGGGTCGGGTTCTCTCGGATCGGGCATCAAATCTGTCTCTCTTTCGGCGGCCTCTCTTTCGCCGGACCGGGCGGGTTGACCGCAGCACCTATCACCACGCAGAGCCCGTCCCGAGCGCTCGGGACGGGCTCGATGCCACAGGGGTTGGCTAGCGATTCTTGTGGCTTTGCTCGCCAGCTCTCACATGCTGTTCATGGGTCCCGCCGCGCATATTGCCGGAGCTGTCGCCTTGCTGGCGCTGGTTGCCACCGGCCGCCTGCTGCTGGCGGTTCTTGTCATCCATGTTCTTGTGGCTCTGCTGGCCTGCTTTCACATGTTGCTCATGGCTACCACCTTTATTGGGCATTCTTCTTCTCCTTTGAGTTACCGAGGCGAACGGCCGCCTCGAGGGTCAAAGACGCTGGCGGCCCGGACGTTCCGTCACATAATATTTCGTGAACCGTGCCGCCGAAGCTTGAACGTGTCGAGGAAACTCGATCGGAGTTGAGTTCGAGAGCCCGTCAGCGAACCTGAAACCAACCGATCGCCAAGGCCAGGGAGCCGCGCTGAGGCTCGCAATTAGCCGCCACAATGCCGGTATCGCATCTTTGCTCTCCACGGATCTGAATTGCGCGCTACCCGGGTGTCATCGACTTCAGCATCGAAGCGACGCGCATAACTATCGGGACGATGACGATTATCAGACTCAGCGGAAACAGAAATGTGGCCAGGGGGAAGAGCATCTTGATAGGCAGGGCATTCGCCATTTCCTCAGCGCGCAGGATTCGCATCTGACGCATCTCCTTGCTGTAGACGCGAAGGCTCTTCGTCACACTGGAGCCAAGTTCTTCCGATTGCCGGAACAGCACGGCAAGCGACCTGGCCTCGTCGATGCGCAAGCGGGTCGCCAAGTTGGTCAATGCATCGCGCAAGCGTCGGCCGCCGCGCACTTCAAGCATCATGATGGAAAGGTGCAGCCCGAAGTCGGGCCGGGTCGACATGAACTCGCGTGCGACACGATCGGCCGCCGCTTCGACGCTCAAGCCAGCGTCGACGCAAACGATCAACATATCCATGAAATCGGGAAATATCCTGCGATAGGCTTTCTCCTTGGCAACTCCCATGCGTTCGAGCACGACCCCGGCAATGAAAAAAGCAAAGCCTCCGCCTAATATGGATAAGAGGATTGCCATCGTTCGTGAGACGGTCACCAAATATTGATCGAAGACCACGAATATACCCAGCAGCACCAGTAAGGACACCGCGGCACGCGCGGTCTGAAATGTTGCACTCGCCTGCGGTGAAAAGAACCCGGCTCGCAGCAGCCGGTTCGGCAAGGAATTCGAATTCGTGTCCTTCCTGACCACATCAAAATAGTGCTTGATGAAGGCACCATACTTGTCATCGATGATTTCGGAAGCAGGACCGTAATAGGGACTGCCTCCCGCCTCGCTGTCGGCCACTGCATTTGTCAGCCTGGACGCCACTTCGCGCTGGCTGGCAATCCTTCCGACAATGACCGTCGAAAAAAGCAGGACGCCTACGAACGTCGCGAGAAGGATCAGTGTTTCGGTCATCTATCAAGCTCAAAAATCGAAGTTTACAAGTCTGTACAAAATATAGTTGCCAACGAACATCACGCAGAAGGCAATCGTGAAAACAACATTGGCATATCCACTCGCCCATACAGGATCGAAATACGTCGGTGAGAGTGTGCTGATCATGAAATAAAGGCCAAAAGGAAATGCCGACATCATAATGGCTGTTATCCTGCCTTCAGCGGATAGCGCCCTGACCTTGGCTCGGAGAATCGCGCGTTCGCGGATCACGTTCGCCAGGTTCTCCAGGATCTCGACAAAATTGCCGCCTGTGCCACGCTGGACGCTCATCGATATCGCCAGAAGCTTCAGGTCCTCCGCTCCGACGCGCTCGATCATATTGAGCATCGCGTCATTGAGATCGGTTCCGTAGGTGAGTTCGTCGCTGAGCATGCCGAACTCCGTCCCTATGGGATCTGGCAATTCCCGCGAAACCAGGGAAATCGATATCGGCAATGGATGCCCGGCCGAAAGGCTCCGGGTCACCACGTCGAGAGTGCCAGGCAATTGAGCAATGAATTTTCTCATCCGGGCTCCACGCACGCGCATCATGATAATAAGGGGCAGTGCGGTCAGAAAGAGGATGACAAGGATGATCGCTGGAATTGTCGAAACGCCGAAGTAGGTCAGCAGCAACCAGACCAACGCTGCGATGACAGGCGTATAGATCGCCAGCCTCAAAGCGTTTATTTTCAGCCCGGATTGTGCGAACAACCGGCGCAGCCGGACCAGCAGCTTGAAGCCGCCTCGATCATAATCAAGCGCTCGTTCGCGAACCATTCCCTTGAAGACGCTGAGACTGTCCTCGGTGCCTTGCAGGAGTTTGAGGCGGTAGTTCAGCGCGCTGCTTCGCTGGAAGTGGTTTGCGACGATCCCCGTGACCCGTTCGAATAGTATCAGACCACCAATAAAGACAGCTGCGTAGACGAGCATGAGTTCCATTGCACACCTACACCAGGGAGCGTGCCGGATCGAAAATATCGCCCGGCAGCTGGAAGCCCAGTTCGGCGATATGCTCGAGGAACCGCGGACGGATGCCGGTTGCCCGGAACTGTCCATTCACCCTGTTCAAGTCGTCGACGCCAAGCTTCTGGAATTTCATGATCTCCTGCATCTGGACGACGTCGCCCTCCATGCCGGTGATTTCGGTAACTGAAACCAGACGCCGCGTGCCATCGTGAAGACGCTCGACCTGAACGATCAGGGTGATCGCCGAAGCGATCTGGGACTTGATGCTCAACTGCGACATCGGCATGCCCGCCATGCCTATCATTTGCTCAAGCCTGGAGACTGCATCCCGCGGCGTATTGGCGTGAATCGTGGTCATCGATCCTTCGTGACCGGTATTCATGGCCTGCAGCATGTCGAAGGCTTCCTCGCCGCGGACCTCGCCCACGATAATCCTGTCGGGCCGCATGCGAAGGGCGTTCTTCAGGAGCTCGCGCTGGCGTATTTCGCCGCGTCCGTCCAGCGTCGGCGGCCGCGTTTCGAGTCGACCGACATGGGGTTGCTGCAGCTGCAATTCGGCAGCGTCTTCGATCGTGATCAGGCGCTCGCGATTTGAAATCTGCGACGAAAGCGCGTTGAGCATGGTGGTCTTTCCGGAGCCGGTTCCTCCGGAGATGATCATCGACACCTTGCCCTTGACGGCCGCGGTCAGCAGAACCTGCATCGCCTTGGCCATCGAATGACTTTCGACAAGGCGGTCGAGCGTATAGGGACGACGTGAAAACTTGCGGATCGAGACGAGCGGACCGTCGATCGCGACCGGCCTGATGGCGGCGTTCACGCGGGATCCGTCGGGAAGTCGCGCGTCGACCAGCGGCGAAGACTCGTCCACACGTCGCCCGACGGCCGTGACGATCTTGTTGATCACGCGCATAAGGTGATCTTCGTCCTTGAACCGGATAGGCGTATCCTCGATCTGGCCATAGCGCTCGATGTAGACGTGCTCGTGGCTGTTGATCAGGATGTCGGAAATAGTATCGTCCTTGAGCAACGGCTCTATCGGACCCAGCCCGAGCATTTCGTCGGTGATATCGCTGATCAG
Source organism: Mesorhizobium sp. B2-5-4 (assembly GCF_006441095.1). Taxonomy (NCBI): domain Bacteria; kingdom Pseudomonadati; phylum Pseudomonadota; class Alphaproteobacteria; order Hyphomicrobiales; family Phyllobacteriaceae; genus Mesorhizobium; species Mesorhizobium sp. B2-5-4. The sequence goes on from NZ_VFUR01000031.1 coordinate 8,289, forward strand.
GCCGTCGAGTTCACGCGCATTGAGGGGGAAATTCCGCGCCCGGACGTATTCGCGCACCAGCGGCCGGATCTCGGCGGCGAGTTCGTCATTCTGTGCCGTCTCAAGTAGTCCGAGATTGATCCGATCCAGAAGATAGCGGTGCAGGTTCACACGCTCCGAAACCATGTCGGGGCCAAGAGCACCGCGCTCCACTGGTTTCGGCTCCTCGGTCACCGCCGGCGCGGAAGGAACGGCTTCGGTCTTCTCGACGAGCGCAAGGTCCGCGCCTGCGCTAGGTGCCTGTTCCGGCAGGCCCTCGGATCGTGACCTGTAAAATCTCCCAATGATCCCGTTGGCCATACCGCCCGCTCTTCCTATTCGACAATCACTTTTGCGCCAATGCGCACCTCGCCGTAGAGCTCCAGCACATCGGCGTTCGTCATGCGAAAACAGCCGGAAGAAACGAAGCCGCCGATCGAGGGCGCATCGTTGGTGCCGTGGATGCGGTAGAGAGTGTCGCGCTGACCCTTGAACAGATAGATCGCGCGCGCGCCAAGTGGATTGTAGGGACCCGCCGGCATCATTTCCGGCAGCCGCGGGTCGCGCTGGCGCATCTCGGCCGGCGGCCGCCATTCCGGCCATTCGGCCTTGCCGCCGACGCGGACGGTGCCGGTCCATACGAAGCCATCCTTGGCCACGCCGATCGAGTATCGGGCGACCTTGCCCGGCGCCACGACGAAGTCGAGCGTTCGCGCCGCGGTCGAGATCAGGATTGTTCCCGGCTTTTCCCTGGTCGCTGTCGCAACGACGCGCCTGGTGACCGGCCCAAGGCTCTTCGGCACCGGGTCGCTTCGTCGCTCCGTCGCGTCAGCTCTGCCGATACCGGCGACGGCCAATAACAAAAGACCGGCTCCGGCGCCGCCGCGCGTGAGGCGGCCTATTCGGCCCAGGCCGGTCATTTGACGGCCTCGGCAAGTTTTTCGACCTGGCGGACGAACTTCGAGCGCGGGTTGACTTCGGCAGGCAGCATGCCGCGATTGATTGCCTCGTTCATCGTGCCCCAGTCGTCCTCGACGACCATGGCGCTGGATTGCTTGAAGATGTTGTTGGCGTCCTTCTTGCCAATGCCGAAGCTGAAGAGACGCCTGCGATGCTTGTTGGCGATGACCCTAATGGAAATATCGTCGTTTCTGAGCTTCTTGATCCGGTTGTAGACTTCCTTGGCCTGCTGCAGGCCGGGTATGGTCAATTCGGTGACCAGATGGATGGAATTGACCGCGGCCAGCAGTTCATCCTTCCAGCTCGTCTCGTAGTAGGGGATGTCGACCACGGTGTGATTGTTCTGGAGAGAAACCACGTCCAGCATCCGCAGGACAAGTTCGCCGCCAGAGGGAGCCATGGAGACGCCGGGTTGCCGGAACGACAGCAGCGAAAAGCCGCGCGGGTGCTTTTTCTTGATAATATCGATGAATTCCAGATCGACCCGCGATGGTTGGGCGATGATCGGCCGCAAATCGTAGTCATTGGGTGTATTCAGGTAGTGACCGCAGGCGCCGGTGGCAAAATCAAGATCGAACAACGCGACGCTGGCTTGCGTTCTCTTTGCCGAGCGCACAAGCGCGTCGGCCAACGATATGGCGACCGAGGTTCCGCCGGCTCCGCCGACCGCCGAGATGACCGCATGCACATGGTTGCCGCCTGAATGCGCCATCTGCACATTTCCGGTCACGGCTTCAAGGAAGCTCTTGCGGTCCAGCGGCTTTCTCACCCAGTCGCTGCCGTTGAGCTTCAGCAGCAGCCGCATGCGCTGGTCGGTGAGCGGATCGGAAACCACGATCAGCGGAAGCGCCGCGAACTTGCGCCGCAGTTCCTGCGCGATGCTGCTTTCGAGAAGGGCGCCATCGCCGGCGTCGAGCACCAGCAAATCGTAGCTTGTCGGATCGACCGCCAGGCGCTTGTCGAGCAGCGCGCCGTGATCCTTCACCTCGGAGTCGTATTGCGAGAGCGCCGACAGCGAGCTCTGCATGAACTCGGACGCCGCCTGATCCGCCGAGGCGATCAGCACCTTTATTCTTCTCGAAAAGTTCATATGGCTTGTCATCCGAGAATGCCCGATATTCCGCAGCTTTGGTCAGCTGCCCGAGTTTGTGTTCAAGTCTTCGCTTGTGACGGTCACCGGCATGGCTGGAACCGTTACATTATTGATACCTAATATAGCGCCAAGTATAGGCAAATCGAAGGTGATGCCGAGAACTTCCATGCGTATGGTTAGCACCGCGCCCCCCGGCCTTCCGTAATAGCCAAGTCCCGACATCATGTAGGTGACGCGAACATTATCGATCCCGATGCGCGGGTTCAGTTGGCACATTGCCGGGCTTCCGGTGCCTACAGCGTTGCATGATGTGGCCGTGGCGGCGCCATAGACGATACGGTTGAGTTCAGCGGTGCAGGCGGGTCTCCCTGTGCAGGTCCACGGGCCAAGCGCACCCACCGGTATCGCCACTCCGCCATTGGTGCTGCCAGACGCGAGCACCGTTACCGTGGCGGGGTCGAATCCGGTCACCATTGAGCCCGAAACCGCCACCTTGCGCGCGCCGAATTGCAGCGCCTTGACGGTCTGGTTCCACTGGAACATCGCATAGCCGAACTCGATGAAGGCAGCGAAGACCAGCAGGACCAAAGGCATCACGATCAGTCCCTCGGCGAGCGTAACGCCGGATTCCTCGCGAATGAAGGGGCGGAAGCGGGGGGCTCTCACCATCCAATATATCTTTCCTCGTGATAGGCCTCGATGGTGATGTTGCCGATGCCAAGCCAGCCGAACAGCGGTGAAGAGCTGTAGGCATGGGAGGTGCTCGCGACGACGACTTGTTTCCCTGCGCGGGTGACTGTGGCGAAGTCGATCGCACTTCCGCTCGGGTCCCACCCTGAAACCCTCAAGTCGGTGGCGGCGGGGTCTGACGTCCCGTAATAGGCGATGCGCCGGGCAACCGCTTGGCTGCATTGCGACACGTAGCCTGAAAGCGGATTGCTTGGCTGACAGCGGCTGAGATAGCGCGCCGCGTCACGCAGTCCTGTCTCGATCTGCTCTTTCTCCCAGAACATGTTGCCGAATTCCAGGATGCCGACGGAAAACAGCGTGACGAACGGCACGATTATCAGTGCCTCCGCGAGAACCGCGCCCCGCTCATCGCGGTGGAACCGCACGAAAAACCGTTGCAGCCGGGTGATCATCGGACCAACTGCGCCTCCTCGCGTAGAAACTGATCCAGCGTCCCGCTGCCGCCTTGGCCCGTGACATCCACTATCTCGAGGCGGATCGGCTTTTCACTGGCGGTTGTATCGTCTTCCTTGCTGTTGTCTTGCTTTTCGATAGGGTTTGTCAGGAACATACTGACGAATGCATCGGGTTTAAGAGTCGTTTTGCCGCTAATGGTCGTGTGCTTGGTCGAATCGGAAAAGTCGCCGCAATCTACAACGGCGGCAAATATGATGCGACGGTCCGGTTTGTCACTGAGTGTCTCCGGTGCGCCCGAGTAGCAACGCGGGACGCCGTTTTCGCCGCTCCCCTTGTTGCCCGCCCTGTCTGCAACGAGATTGTGGTCGATTTCATATCTGTAAACATCGTAGCGCGACGCGTTCTGAAGCGCCGTCGGCAGGCTGGTTCCATGGTTCAGCGTCCAATAGCCGGTTCGATCCCAAGAACCATTGGTACTGATACCCAGGCTCGGCGTCGGATACGTCCCCGGCGGGAAACCCATTGCCTTGGTCGGAACGTCACTGTCCACCTTGCCGCAGCCAGCCGAGCCGGTGGTATTCTTGGCTCCCTTTCGAACATTGGTGGCGGGGCGATATAGCGGATTGCCCTCCTCCGAACCCAGACTTCCGGCATATATGTCGAAACGGACGTTCAGGCCGACATTTACCTGGCCGAGGGTGACGCCGGTCTTGGTAACCACCGATTCCTTCGTGTAGCATTGTCCGCTGGCGCCCTTCGCGAAAGCGTCCTTAAGCGGGATATCAGTGTCCAACAGTCCGAAGTTGCCGGGGCCGGGTGTACTATCGGTCTTGAGCACTTGCAGTTCGCGGCTATAAGTCAATCCTTGAGCGTATGCTTGTTCCATCGAAAGACCCAGGCTTTCGAACGGATTGCAGATGAAAAGCGGTGTGACGTCACAAGCAGTGGCGGTGTAGGTCGCGACGGCCTCGGCCTGGAAGTTCAGCGTCGGATTCGTCAGTCCCACGGGTATCGGAAACAGCGACGTCATGGCGCGCGGCGTCGAACGGACCAAGACGTAGGCCGCGGTAGTAGCGTCCGTGGTACCATTTGCTGCAATCCATGCTGTATCTATCGGCGAGTCGTCGCTGGCCGGAATGGTGGTGAGGTATGTCACGCTGACTGTGGTTTTGTCCATGATGACTGCACCACCGTCGGAAAACCTTGCTTGGTTCTTGACGAGATCGGTAATAGCGGCATCGGCTCGCGTGATGGCATCCGGTGCTCCGTTCAGCTCTCTTGCTCCGGCGAGCGCCAGTCCGTCGGCTGCATTTTGCAGATCGGTGTGGAGATTGTTGCCGCGTGCCACATCGATGACCAGCAGGCTGAAGCCCAGAAGCAGCGGCATCGTAATAAGCGTCAGCGCCGTAACATAGCCGCGCTCATCAAGCAGCACATCGAGGATCTTACGTCTCATTCTAGCCCCAACTATCGGTTTTCGTCGCATCATGCTCGCAAACCCCGGAGCCGCCGCCTGCTCCTTACCTGTCCTCGTTGTTTGTCCTCAGTTCGTGGTCTCCGTTGCAGCCGGCGCGACGGCCGCCGGCGCCGGCACTATCACCGCGGTCGGCGCATAGCGCTGCTGCGCTCTTGCAACCGCGCGTCCGTCGCCACGGATTCTGGTGTTCCATGCTTCCCTCGGAAATGGATCAATCGTCTGGATGCCGATATTGGCCTGCGGTGCGTCGCCAAGGCCGAGCGTCACCGAATCCCTGTGGGCCATGTAATCGGCGCAACCGCTCATCATCAGGCATGCGCCGAGCATGGCGATGGCCGCCCTATTTCTTGCCGACGGCATACGCGCCTCCGAAATCGAGATCGATTATGTGGCCGTAAGGACCAATGACGCCCTTTCCGTCCTTGAAGCCCCGCATCATGTCCTTGTCGACCTCCAGCATGCCAAGCATAAACATATCCACGTCATTGCCCGGCCGCGTCTGGTCCAGCGGCGAATGCAGCTTCTCCCCGGGCGAGGTCGGCCGCACGATGCGCGGCGTGACCACGATCACCAGATCGCTCTCCCGCTTCTGGAACGAGGTGGAGCGAAACAGCGTCCCAAGCACCGGGACCTGGCCAAGCCAGGGCATTTGCTGCACGTCGCCGGCGTTGACCGTCTGCAACAGGCCGGCCATGGCGAAGCTCTGCCCGTCACGCAGTTCGATCGTGGCGTCGGCCTTGCGCGAAATGAAGCCGGGATTGCCGTTGACGGTAACCGAACGGTCGATTTCGCTGACTTCCGGCTCGATCACGAGATTGATGAGGCCATTGTCAAGGACGATCGGGGTGAAGGAGAGTTTGACGCCATAGGGCCGATAGCTGATTTCGGTCGCGAGTTCCCCGCCAGTGGACACCGCGCGCGTAATCGGCACCTCTCCGCCGGCATGGAAGCTGGCCGTCGTTCCGCTCATCGTCACAAGATTCGGCTGCGCCAGCCGGCGGACGAGACCCTTTGCCTCCAGGGCGTTGATGACGACATCGATGCGCCAGCCGGAAACTTCCAGCACCTTGGCGATCATCTCGCCGAACGGGGTGCCGTTCTGCGTGGCGACGGCGCCGACTTCTGTCTGGAGTTGATGCGTGTCATCGTTGACGCCGATGTGAAGCCGGGGCGCCGCGGTAAAGAGACCGCCGTTGGCGCTTACACCATTGAACCCGATCCCGAGATCCCGCCCCGCGCTGCGCGATGCCTCTATGATGCGCACCTCAAGCATCACCTGCTGCGCGTCGGAGACGCGAACCTGGTTCAGCACGGGTTGGCTCGAATATTGCTGCGCGATCTCGAGCACCCGGGCAAGATCGACGCCGTCCTTGACCACGCCGGAAAGCCGAATCCGGTCGTTGACGTTGGTGACGGTCAGCTTCGAACTCGGCACCGCCGAGCGGATCGCCGTCTGGATTTCATCGAAATCGAGCATGATGCGCACGTCGATGACGCCGAGAAGATTTTTCGCGTCGTCATAGATCGAGATGTTGGTGGCACCCGATCCCTTTCCCTGGATATAGAGCGAGCGTTCCGTCAGCGGCACGACGTCGGCTACCGCCGGATTGCCAACCACGAGATCGGCGAAACGGCGGCTGGTGGTGATCGTCATCGTGCTGCCGGGCGCGACCTTCACATGGGCGACATTTCCACCGCCGATCGTGACATTCTTCTCCTGGGCGTGCGCCGGCGCGGCGAGACCCGAGAGAAGAGAGGTGGCCAAAAAGACAATTGCGCCGAGAACGCGCGTCAGCCTCGAGATCCCCGTGTCTTCAAGTTGGCAATTGCCCATGCTTCGTTACCCCGTCCCCGGCCGCTCCCGAATGGCTTCTTGTCAGTTTAGCGGCGGGACCCGATATTCTTCCCGCTTGGTATTGCGCGAAACGCCAATTACCACGAAGTCCGGTTTCGGCGCCGCAACCAAAACCGGTTTCTCCACAATAACAGGTTTTTGCTTAAGGTTATCTTCCATCGCGCCGAGCCGCGTGCCGAGCGTGTCACCGACGTTTCTTACGAGCTTCTCCAGATCGGTAAGTCTGTTTTGGTCGGCGCCATCGTTCTTGAGCGTCTGCGCGATCGGTCCGCCGCCGAGATCGGCAAGCGTCACCGGCTGCGTCTGTTCCACGCCGGAGGAAGCAACATTGCGCAGCGCCAGCGAAAGCGTGCCGACACTGGCGGCCAGCGTCAGCTTCTGCGCCTCGGTGGTGGTGACTTCGAAGGTCACGGTCTTGACGACCGAGGGCTTGTCGGTACGGTCGTCCGCGGTCTGGTCGGCGGCGAGAACCTTGACCCCCTGGAGCAGCACGTCGACAAAAGTCTGGTCGCTTTTGGCCTCTTCATGGACCACCCGCGTCAGCAGGATGTCGACGCGGTCGCCAGGCAGGACGAAACCGGCGACGCCGAGCACGTCGTTGACGCGGATCGACACCGCCTTCATGCCTTCGCCAAGAGCCGCCGACAATGTCGCGCGCTGGCCTGCGCCGGTGATCTTGGAGGCGAGCACCGGCTCGTCCTTTTCCATCGCCGACATGACATAGCGAAGCGCGCCGTCCTTGCCGATCAGTTCCTCCGGCTTGCGGAAGGCGCCGGCCGGCAATTCTCCAGTCGGCCATGCGAGAGCCCTGACGTCCTCCGGCTTGACCGGCTCGCCGAAGCGGAGCGCGCGCGTGGCGACGAGGATCGTATCCCCGGATGACACGGGCCCACCCAGGCCCGCGTTCAGTGCGAGAAGGTCACGCTGGTTGGCGAGATAGGTGCGGACGCCGAAGACCGCCAGCAACGCCAGCGCGACCGATACAAGCAGGCTTATCGTGGTGGAGCTTTTCATCTACCGGCCCCCGCCGTAAGTTTTTCGACTAGTCGAAAAATAAAAACCCACAATAAGCGGCAAAGAGCCGCTTATTGTTAGCATAGCATAGTTAACTGTGTTCAAAAGAAGGCGGACTGGCCGCCTTCTGATGCGATTGAATTCACGCGGCCGGCGCCGTGTGGGAAAGCGATGTGAAGAAGGTCCCCCAGGACGTCCACGCGTTAGATAGGTTGGTACCCGCCACACCAACCGCAGTGAGGAGCGTTGCAACGAGCAGACCCAAGAGGATAAGGTATTCCGAAAGCGCGATGCCGTCCTCTTCGCGGGCGAAGGCACGGAACATGCTGGTCAATTTGGTCATGATGATACTCCCTTACATGACTTTTCCATTTACCCGTCCGCGAGAGGAGCCCCCAGCGCCAGACAGGTTTATTAATATCTCGTTAATTAGCGTAGCGTCAATTAGTGAATTATCATGCTGCCATTCTGGTTTGGTTTATGGTAAATTAACAACGGTTCTACGCCCCTGCTCCTGCTTGGCCGGGGAAGCAGTTCCAAAGAGGTGTGTCGAAACACAACAAAGACCATCCGTTGCCGACCGTGGCGCCTCCTTCTGGTTACTTTTGGCTTGAGGTTTCCGACTAATTCGCCCGCCAGTTCCCTTAAGATCCGATCAAGTTGCCGATGGCTTCGATCACAGCCGACGCGCCGGAGGCTTTCGTCGGGCATGTCGCGGCCGATGGCGTTTAATCAGTCTTCATGATTCGGACAGTTTGGGACCGGCAATAGGCTGGTATGCAAGAGGGGGTAGGCGGGATGGAATTCCTAGGGGTATTGGCCATCATCGCAGCGGCGGGATTGATCCTCATCGCCGCATGGCAGGACTTCATAGCCTGGAAAATACGCAACTGGACGGTTCTGACGCTTGTGGCGGACTATGCGCTTCTGGCGTTGATCCGCTGGGCAGGACCGCCAGGGGCTGGCATTCTGGCGGGGATCGATAGCGATTCGCCGCTCCAGGGCGACCTTGCCGCCGGCCTGTTGCTGCTGACGATCGGCTTCGCGCTGTGGGCGTTGCGGATGCTGGGCGCCGGTGACGCGAAGCTGTTCTTCCCGATCGGCCTGTTCGTCGGGCTGAATCATCTGTTCTCGTTCGCCGTCGGGCTTGCCGCCGGCGGGGCTGTCGTCAGCCTCGCCTTGCAGTTTCCCGTGCCGCTGCGATACCAGGCATGTTCGGCGCTGTCCCGCATCGAAGAGATCCGAAAATCACGCAAGGTGCCCTATGGCGTCATCATGGCCGCGGCGGCGCTGATTGCGATGTACCTGCGTTATTTCGCGGCCTGAGAGGCTTGCGATGCAACTTTTGTCGATTGGCTTCGGATTGCCTTCAAGAGCCACACAAGGCTGGCGAGCGAGCAGGTTGGACAGTCCGCTTCAGCCCAACTCGCGCGCGGAACCAACGATCAACTCCCCCGCGAATGCCGTTGCACGGCGGAGAGCCGAGTGGTTCAAATGGTCGGCAGATACTTTGGGTGGGGGTTAGTGCTGAACATGGATATTCTTGGGCTAAAGTCGCTGCTGATTTGCTTCGCGATCTTCGTTCCGCTGGAGAGGCTTCTAGCCGTTCGCCCCCAGAAGATACTGCGCAATGGCTTCGGCAACGACGTGATCTATGCTGTTCTGAACAGCGCCATCACCAATATTTTCATTGTCATAGTCGCGGCCGCCGCAATGGGCGCGGCGGGCTTGCTAGTGCCGCGCGGCTTGCTGCTGGCCATCAGCGGCCAACCCATCTGGCTCCAGGTGATCGAGATGATCGTCATCGCCGATCTTGGCGTCTACGCCGCGCACCGCACCTTTCATGCCATCCCGGCGCTCTGGCGTTTCCACTCAATCCACCACGGGATCGAGGAACTTGACTGGCTCGCCTCCTTTCGCGCCCATCCGGTCGACCAGATCATCACAAAATCCGTCTCGCTGGCACCCATTTTTTTCCTTGGATTTTCAGATGAGGCGATCGCGATCTATTTCATCATTTATACCGGCCACGCGCTGCTCTTGCACGCCAACGTCAGGATCAATTTCGGCCCACTCAAGTGGCTGATCGCCAGCCCTCAGTTCCACCATTGGCATCACGCCGACCATCGAGCGGCTTACGACAAGAACTTTGCCAGCCAGATCGCGCTCTTTGACGTGCTGTTCGGCACGTTTCATGTTCCGGGTTCTGAGATGCCCGAGAAATACGGCGTGGAGGAGCCGGTCCCGACAAGCTACCTCGGCCAATTCGGATATCCTTTTCAGCGCAGGGATCGAAGACGAGAAGCCAGACCTCTTGTTCCGCACCGCCTGGACTGACCGGTGCGCTCTTAGACATCATGACCTTGGGAATTCAGCAACTGCCGGCGTGTAAACTGCGTCAGAGCCGCATTCAGCAACATTGCTGATACGCGTCTCGGGATGCCGGAGGTAACGCGCTAAAGCGAGGGCGACCGGCGACCGGCGACCGGCAAGGATCCTCTCGTGGCATTCCGGGCGCCGGAAGACCTCATGTGCGCGGTCGATTCCTTTTCTGCCGACCTGAACAACGCTGGGCGATCGGAGGCGATCCGCTTGATCTTGGCCGCATGGCTGCAGGAGAGGGGCTACATGCCGAAGTACAGCGGCCCGACTGTAGCGCGCAAAATCGTTTGGCGCCTCCGCGCAACTTCATTTGCCAGTAAAAAGTGGTGTTAAATGACGGTTGAAGGGGCCTTCACTGGGTGCGACGGACGGAAGTGCGAGTATCTGTCGGTTCTCGATTCCGCTCCGTCCAGCTACTGCCAGCAGTGAAGATGCCCCTTCACCTGCTCGCATGCGTTGATCAGGGGCGAAGGGCCGAACGGCCCCCACTCACTGGCCCACGCGGCCGTAGCGATGGCGCCGACCACCGCGAGGGCCGCCCCGGCCACCACCGTGGAATGCCTGGTCCGCCGGCTCTCGACCTTCTGCATGGCGGTCTGCCGCGCAATCATGTCACGTATCACGGAGCGATGGCTAGCGGCGCAGGCCAGCGCGACGACCGCAAAAAGGCCGACACCAATAGCGGGAAAGCTGCTGAAATCCAGCGTCCAGTCTGTCAGCGATGCCGGGCCGATGCCGATCTCGGCGTTGCCTGCGGAAAAGACCCCTGCCCGGCCCATCGACAGGAGCAGGATCAGGAAGGCGAGATGCGCATGGATAAATTGCGCCCTGCCGCTTGGATGGGGAGAGAAGGCGAACACGGCGCCGGCGAGCGCGGCGGTGGCGAAGACGACGAAGGCAGCGGCATAGCTGGAGCCGGGCAGCCCGGCAACCAGATAGACCGGCTCGCGGACCAGCGGGGCGAGAGCCAGAAAACCCTGCCAGGCGGCCGGGTCGGCGGGTGACGCGCCAAGCCGATAGGCGGCCGCAACGAACGCCGCGCCAAGCCCGAAGGTCAGCGCGGGCGCAAGGTAGATCAACCTGGCGGCATATTTCAGCATCGGTCGTCCCCGCAACATCTTGCAGGGAGGATGAACTTCTTCCGTTAAGAATTGGTTCCGCGCAAACCTACTTGCGGACCTTGCTGTAGGTTACTTTTCCATCGGGCGACACGATCCGCTCGAACTGGACCGGGTTCGCCGGACGGACAGGTTCCGGACGCACTTCCTTCGGCTGTTGCGGCGGAGCGCTCAGAACGAGTTCATTTGACGGCTCAGCGACGTTAACCCCAGGGTCGCCGGCTTCTCCGAGCGCCTGCAAACGCCCGGCCATATCCCGGTTTTCGCCGGTGAGCTTCGCCACCTGCTCCTCGAGCCGCGCGGTCTGGTCGAGCAGCGCTGAGATCCGCTTGTTCAGTTCCTCGAACTGGCTTTGGACACCTTGGTTGACCGTGTCCAACTGCCTGGAAAGCCGCGTCTCGAATTGGCCAAGGCCGGAAAGCCGATCCTCGAGCGTGGCAACTTCGCGGATCGACTGGAAGAGAAAGATCAGCATGACGACCATGCCGATGGCGAAAGCAAGGGAGATGATGTTCAACGTGATGGCTATGCCACCGGCCACTCCTGCCTTCTGCATCAAGGGCTCCGGCGCCGCCGCCGGCGGCCCCGAGTTCTCAGGATACACCACGGATCCCGGTTGGTTGTCGACGAAGCTAAGCATGGCCGCCTCGCCGGACTGGTTCTTTCAAGGGAGGAGGCCGAGCCGTCCGGTCCATGTCAGTGCAGCCGTCCTTCGGAACCCGCCGCGAAGACATGGCGTCACGTCCGCTTCGCCAACGACGTGCTGTTGGCCAGTAGCTGGAGGTTGTTTGCGGTCGTCTCGTTCGACGGGTCGAGTTCGTAGGCTTTCAGGAAATTGCGACGGGCCTGCCGGAGATTTCCACGCAGAAGATAGGAGTAGCCGACATTGTTGTAGTATTCCGGCCGCCCCCCGATCATCGATGCAAGCTGGCGATAGGCTAGGTCGGACGTGTCGAAACGGCCGATCTCGTCGGCCGAGGCGGCAAGGCCGAGCCAAGCCTGCGGGTCCTTGGGAAACAACTCGACCGAACGCTTGAAGAGCGCGTAGGACATTCCGTAGTTCTTTTCCTTGAACTGGGTTTTGCCCAGTGCGATCAGCTCGTCGGTCTTGTAGAACGACACGTCGGGCAGATCCTTCACGGAGGCGGCGCTGTCGCCATAGGATGACATATCTCCGGTCTGGCAACTGGCCAGAAACAAAACGGCGACGACAACTGCCGCCAAACTCCCCAGTCCCCTGAACACGCTTCTGGACCTTTCCCCGTCCCCACCCAATCTTACCGTCCCAAGACTCATCCTACCAAAACTTGCTATAGGCCGGATAAGGAAAATCCAACAGCGCCATACAGTTTATTAGATACTTCTGAACAAGATGTTGCAAAAATGCCCCGCTTCCCGACCGGACTACGACATGCTGGCTGAGAACCTGTTCATGTGCGCCACTGCTGAAATCGACCGGGCGGTGCTTTCGCGCCGCCGGCATTGTTTGGGTGAAGCACTAGGCCTTGACGATTTGTTCCAGCGAAGGATAGCCGTGTGGTCTGGACTGCTGCTGGTGGCATTCATGATCCTCGCCTTTCCGCCCCAGGCGCTCGCGTTCAAGCCCGCCGGCTGTCTTAGGGTGGTTGGCGTCGATCGTTGGGACTTCCTTTATATACGGGAGCAACCGGACCACCGTTCCGCGAAGGTAGGAGCGATCGACCCGGAAAGCATCTCTCCGATTGTGATCACCGGCGCCTGCACCCCGCCCGGCGCGCCGCCAAGACGGCTTTGGTGCCCGATCAAATACTATGTCACCAAAGAGGCAATCCGCAGCGGGTTCGTAAAGGCCTTCTATACGAAGGAAGTGCCCTGTCCTCCGAGCCTTGACTTCTATCGGGAGTGACTTGAGCGCGGCCGGATCAGGCCGAGGCATGCAGCCGCTTCGTCTCAAAGCGATCCCCGTCCCGAATGATCGCGCGATTGACACATGCGCTCATGAGGCCGGTGCCAAGCTTCCACTCGCATTGAGCAGGAAGCCGGCCAATGAAAACGCCGGCCGCCACGATCAGGAGGCTGACAAAGACCACCAGAATTCGCACAGATTGCCGAAACATAAGCTACAGCGCCCCAAGGTTCGATCCACTCAAGTTAGGGAGCTTCGGCTAATTCGACGTTAAGAGCAGCGTTAACGCTTTCTTAAGAACGAAGTTGCGGGCGCGGTTAAGAAATGCTTCATTCTCCGGTGGCAGGGAGGGTGGCTCATGAAAATTTGGTCGTTCGACTTCGCGGGGCGCCTGATCCTCATGCTGGTTTTTGCATTTTTCGTGCTTAACGGGGTTGGGCGTCTCGTCGCACTCGTTGGCGACGCGCAAATGTCTCCAGACGACTTCATGCTCCAATTCGTCTCGCGGGCGTCTTCGCTCGTCTTCTCCACGCTGATGGTCACTTTTACCATCATCCGGCTCCCGCCAAAGGATATCAGCCTTGGCTGGGCGCCGCGCATCGCGGCTGTCTGCGGGACCTTTATGCTCACGACTATTGCCATCATGGTTCGCCCAACACCGGCAGAGGGTATGCAAACCATCGCGGCATTGCTGGTTTTCGCGGGCATGACGGGCTCTGCTTATTGCCTTCTCTGGCTCGGCCGATCGTTTTCGATCGATGCGCAGGCACGCCGATTGGTAACGCGCGGTCCTTATGCCATTGTCCGTCATCCACTTTATCTCGCGGAATCGCTCTTCATGGTCGGAGCCGTCGCGGCCAATCCGTCACCTGTGGTCATCACGTCGGTCGCGGTGAATTTCGCGATCCAATACTGGCGGATCTTGAACGAAGAACACGTCTTGTCCTTGGCCTTTCCAGAATATGTCTCGTACTCGCGAAAGGTGCCGATGCTCATTCCTTTTTCGCGAAGGTTGACGCTAGCCGCGCATTGATGGCCAGCAGTCGCGGGTCGGTTCCGGTAGGGGAGCGACCCCACATTCATCGCTGATCCGGTGCCGCTTGGCATTGCGCTGGGACTGTTCATTGAAAAGCAAGCGGGCTTTTTGTGGCGCGCTTTTAAGGGCAGCACGTGTCGTCATCGGCATTGGCCAACGAGAACTGGCGAAGCTCACCGGAGTGGCCGGCGTACGATCCTGCGCATCGAGCGCAATGACGAAACGGTCGCGGTGGAAACCCGCCAGCATCGTGCGGCCGCCGTACCGAAGCGGGCGACTCTATCCGGCCACGACGACGTCGTGAAGCCAGTCGCCCGCGATTGTCCCGCGCAGTCCCAAATCACGTACGCTATCCATGTGGTTGCGCCCCTCGAGCACGCCCTTCGACACACCCAGGCCCTGTCCCGTCAGGCGGTCAGCAAACAAGCTGGCCTGCTGGTGAAAAGGTTCCGTCTCCCGCTCGCCGACCAACACCGTGACTTTCGTCCGGGGAGAGTGGGATTTGCTCAGCGGCGAAAATGCCTCAACTTCCGTGTCGGTGAGACCTATCAAAGGCTCGAGGAAGGAATGCTGAAGGGGCTTCAAATCGTATAGCCCGCCGAGCAGGAGTGCCGCCGAAGGGGCCGAACCCTCGTTGAACAAAAAGGTCGCCAGATGCGCCCCGGCGGAATGGCCGCTGACGCTTAGCCGGCCGGGATCGCCGCCATGGCCGGCGATATTATCCAGCACCCATTGCCTCGCGCGCCGGACCTGGTCGACGATTGGCGCCATCCTGACGGCAGGCATCAGCGCATAGTCGATCACGACCGCGATTGCCCCCGCGCTTGTCACCGTTTCGGCAATGTAGGAATAGTCGTTTCTGGTGAACATGCGCCAGTAGCCGCCATGGATGAAGATATGCACAGGAAGGTCCTTACGCGGTCCCTCCGGAAAGAACAGGTCGAGGCGCTCGGCCTCGTGCGGGCCATAGGCGACATCCGCCAGCATGGGCAGCGCTGCCCGCGTCGCGGCGCTGCGGGCGACGATATCGGCCACGATTTCATCGAAATCGGCAACGTGGTCGCGGGTGCGAAAAGGATCCTTCGACATGGTGTCCGCTCAGAAGGTTACAGCGATGTATTTGGCCTCCATGAACTCGGCGATGCCGTGATGCTGGCCCCCTTCCCGCCCGAGGCCGCTCTGCTTTACCCCGCCGAAGGGCGCTGCGGGATCCGACATCAAGCCGCGGTTGAGGCCGATCATGCCGGCCTCGATCTCCGAGGCCACCCGCATGCCGCGGGCCACATCGCGCGTGTAGAGATAGGCGGCGAGGCCGTATTCGGTGTTGTTGGCGTGGAGGATGGCTTGCGCCTCGCTTTCGAAGCGGGTGATGGGCGCCACCGGGCCGAAGATCTCCTCATGCGCCATATCGGCGTCCGGCGAGACATCGGACAGGACGGTCGGAGGATAGAAAAAGCCATCTCCATCAAGCACCGAGCCGCCGCACAACACTTTGGCACCCCGATTGACCGCATCCTTGACCAGCCGGTCGATCTTGTCGACCGCCTTCCTGGTGATCATGGGTCCACATTCCGTCTCTGCCCTGGTGCCGGCACCGATCTTGAGCGCGGCCATGCGCCGGGACAGGCCGTCGGCGAACGCATCGTGGATGCCCGACTGGACGTAAATGCGGTTGGCGGCGGTACAGGCTTCGCCGGCATTGCGCATTTTGGCGATCATGGCGCCGTCGAGGGCCGCATCGAGATCGGCATCGTCGAAGACGATGAAGGGCGCATTGCCGCCAAGCTCCATGGAACAGGAGATCACATGCTTGGCGGCCTCGGCGAGCAAGGCGCGGCCGATCCTGGTCGAGCCGGTGAAGGAGAGCTTCCTGACGCGCGGATCGGCCAGCATGGCCGACGTCAGGGGGCCGGGTGTCGACGTCGTCAGCACGTTCACGACGCCGTCCGGGACGCCGGCTTCGCTGTAGAGCGCGGCGAGTGCATAGGCGGTCAGCGGCGTCTCGCTGGCCGGCTTCAGAATGACCGTGCAGCCTGCCGCGAGGGCCGGTGCGATCTTGCGTGTCGCCATCGCGGCGGGGAAATTCCACGGCGTGATAAGGACGCAGATGCCGATCGGCTGATAGTCGACCACGATCCGGTTGGTTCCGGATGGAGCGATGCCGAACTCGCCGGTGATGCGAACAGCTTCCTCGGCGTTCCAGCGGAAGAATTCGGCTGCGTAAGCCACCTCGCCGCGCGCGTCGCGTAGTGCCTTGCCGTTCTCCAGCGAGATCAGCATGGCAAGCGTCTCCGACCGCTCGACCATTAGCTCGAAACAGCGCCTGAGAATCTCCGAGCGCTTGCGTGGCGCGGTCTCGCGCCACCCCTTGGCGGCCTTGGCCGCTGCCTCGACTGCTGCGGCGGCGTCCTCCAGGGTCGCATCGGGAACCGCCGCGATCACGGCGCCGGAGGATGGATCGATGACCTCAACGAGCCCGCCGTCGGAAGACGGCAGCCATTGTCCGCCAATGTAGAGTCGGTGCGGAAAACCCCGCATTTCGTAGGGATCCTGATCGAACTGGGAGGCATTATAGGGAAGGTTCATCGTCTTGTTCCTGACGTTCACATGGCGCAGGCGTTGAGATCGCCGTCATACGCAGCCTGGACAAGGCGGCGCATGGCGGTGAGGTCGAATGGGCGCGGGTTGTTCTTGATCAGCCGATCGATGCCGAGTGCCTGCTCGGCGGTCCAGTCGAGTTTGTCGGCCGGAAGCCCCAGGCCGGCCAGCGTCGGAGTGATGCTGATCGCCGCAAACAAACGCCTGATCTCCTCGATGGTCGCGCCCGCCATTTCGTCGGCGCTTCGACCGTGCGGCTCAAGGCCAAGAGCAATCCCTATCTCGGCGATCTCCGCCGCGGCCACACGGCTGTTGTAGCTCATGACATAGGGCATCATTGTCGCCACCCCTAGCCCATGCGGCGTGTGTGTGAGCGCGCCTGCCGGGTATTGCACCGCGTGCGCGGCCGCCGTGCCGGCGGTGCCGAACGCGCAACCCGCCGCCAGCGCTCCCATCATCACGTCGGCGCGCGCCTCTGCGTCGCCGCCGTCAGTAAACGCCTTCTCCAGGCTGCGGCCGAGCAGTTTGACGGCCAGCAGCGCGAAATGGTCGGTCAGCGGCGTCTTGCCGATGAAGACGTGGCGCTGCGGCAGGCTGAAGTCACCGTCCCGGCGCATGGCCGTGAAGGCCTCGATCGCATGCGTGAGGGCGTCCGCACCGGCGATCGCCGTCAAGCCCGGCGGACAAGTCATTGTCAGTTCGGGGTCGCAGATGGCAACGGCGGCAATGAGATGGGGGCTCGATATGCCGACTTTGAGCGTGCGGTCCGGATCGGATATCACCGCGACGGGTGTCACCTCCGACCCTGTGCCCGCCGTGGTCGGCACGGCGATGAGCGGCAGCGTCGGCCCCGGAACCTTGAACTCACCGTAGTAGTCCTGCAGCTCGCCGCCGTGGCTGATCAGCAAGGCTGTGCATTTGGCGAGATCGAGACAGCTGCCGCCGCCGATCCCGATCACCATATCGGGCCCAAAGCCCCGCGCTTGCTCGACGCACACCGCCACGGAGTCGCGCGGCACATCCGGCAGGACATCGTCATGAACCAGCACTTCGATCGACGCTGCCTGCAAGGATGCCATGATTTCGGCGAACACGGCCGTACCGGCGAAACGCTCGTCGGTGCAGACCAGGGCGCGTCGGCCGTAGCGAGCGGCCACGACTGGCAGTGCATGGCGTTGCCCCTTCCCGAATAGAATTTCGCGTGGGAGCCGGAGGGCTGTGAGAAGGCTCATGACAGGCTGCATCCTTGAGGGGTGTCGGAGAACGCGCATTGCAAAATCCGCACCGAAGATCCTGAACTGAATGGCGCTGAAAGAAATCGTATAGGATATAGTATTGAATCGGTCAAACCCTCGTGTTAGCAGTCTCCCCTGTCGAGAGGCGAAAGAATGCAACCTGTCATTTTGAGCAATAATGGTGAAGCACCCACGGGAGCGGGTCGCATCCAGCGCGCGAGCAGCCTGGCCGAGGACGTCTACGAGGCCATTTTCGCGCAGCTGATGTCGCTGAAGATCGCGCCCGGTTCACGCATCACCGTCGACAATCTGGTCAAGGAGTTCGACGTTTCCCATACGCCGATCCGCGAAGCGCTCGGGCGTCTGGAAGGCGAAGGCCTGGTTCTGAAGACGCATCTGATCGGATACCGCGCCGCACCGCAGATCAGCCGGCGCCGTTTCGACGAATTGTACGAAATGCGTCTCCTGCTCGAACCGCACGGCGCGGCGAAGGCCGCTGCCGCGATGGACGAGACCAAACTCGGCACGCTGCTGGAGGCAGCAGGCGTGATGTCGCGCCGCGAGGGCAAGGACGAGCGTCTGCGCTACTCAAACTTCGCCCGGCAGGACGCGATCTTCCACGACAAGATCATGGAATATGCCGAAAACGAGCTCATTCGCGAGACGCTGGGTTATCAACACACCCACTTCCACATTTTTCGCCTGATGTACCACTCCCGCGTGACCGAGGAGGCGCTGGACGAGCATGAGGCGATCCTTGCCGCGTTCGGTTCGGCCGATCCCGATGCGGCCGCGAAAGCAATGCGCGCCCATATCGAGCACTCGCGCGATCGCCTGCTGCCGGCCTTCGATTGAGGCTAAACCGATGTCCGCGCCGCTGACCACCAACGACAACGCCGAGGGATACTACTTCCCCAACTCACTATTCTGAGGACGCACAAAGCCAGTGCGGGGTGCTGCATGGCTCGCCCGGCTTTTTTTCACACGAAAGAGGAACCGACTATGTCAGGCAAGAAAATATTGATGCTCACCGGCGAGTTCACCGAGGAGTACGAGATCTTCGTCTACCAGCAGGCGATGGAAGCCGTCGGTCACACCGTCCACGTGGTCTGCCCGGACAAGAAGGCCGGAGATCTCATCAAGACCTCCCTGCACGACTTTGAGGGCGACCAGACCTACACCGAGAAGCTCGGCCATTTTCAGGTGATCAACAAGACGTTTGCCGAGGCGGAAAAGCAGCTCGATCAATACCACGCCGTATACTGCGCTGGCGGCCGCGGCCCGGAATACATCCGCACGGATAAGCGTGTGCAAGCCATGGTGCGCCACTTCCACGACACCCGGAAACCGATTTTCACGATCTGCCATGGGGTCCAGATTCTGATTGCCGTGGACGGCGTCGTGCGCGGCAAGAAGGTCGGCGCGCTCGCCGCCTGCGAACCGGAAGTGACGTTGGCAGGCGGAACCTATGTCGACCTCTCGCCGACGGAGGCCTATGTCGACGGCACAATGGTGTCGGCCAAGGGTTGGACAGCCCTCGCTGCCTTCATCCGCGAATGCCTGAAGGTGCTCGGGACCGAGATCCGCCATAACTAAACAGGGCCGGCGCACGTCAACAATGCGCCGATTTCCGTTGTTGCAAGGTGTGCAGGCCACGCTCCAATGGTAGCCGCTCGCATCCGCACTTTGAAGTATGCCCTCGGTCGATGAGATCGAGGGCCACCGGCGCCAATCAATCGAAGAAGCCGGCATCCTCCGCCAGCAGATACTTCCTGGCGCCTTCGGCGTCGATATCGAGACCTAGCCCCGGTGCTTCCAGCAGATCCACCATGCTGTCCTTCACGATCTGCTTGGGCAGGCCGATGACGATGTCGTTCCACCAGGGATCGGAGGCGCTCGGGTATTCGAACGCCACGTAGTTGGCGGGCAAGGTGGCGCAGACATTGATCAGCGCGCCTAGGCCCAGCAGGCCGTTCGCGGTGCCGTGCGGCGCCATCAGGATTGAGTGCATATAGGCGTGCTCGGCGACCCATTTTAGCTCGGCAATGCCGCCAATGTCGGCAGGATCGGGGCCGATGACGCGCACCGCCTGCGTCTCGATCAGCTCCTTGAAATTGTGCCTGAGGTAAATCTGCTCGCCGGTATGGATCGGCGTCGAGGTGGAGCTGGTCAGCTCCCGGTAGGCCTGCGGATTGACCCACGGTACATAGTCGCCGGTCAGCATGTCCTCGAGCCACATCAAATTGTATCTCTCGACCGCGCGAGCGAACTTGATCGCATCGGGCAGCATCCAGCCCGGGCCGCAGTCGAGTGCCAGGCTGACCTTGTCCCCCAGCACTTCCTTCATCGCGATCACGCAGTCGAGCATGTGGTTGAAACCACGTTCGCTGATCACGCCCTGATCCATCGCACCATGATAGCCGGCCTTCTTCTGCGTCACGCCGTAATGGAAGTCCTCGATGGTGTCCTTCATGTTGGAATGGAACGAGATTCCTTGCTTGACCATGAAGAAGTTCTGCGGCTGCTCCATCATCCATTTGACGTCGGCGGCGTAGTCCTCCGGCCGGTCGCCCGTACGCTTCTGGCGGATCGAGCCGTTGTAGACGCGCACCTTGTCGCGCACCTTGCCGCCTAGCAGCTTGTAGGCCGGCACGCCGGCGGCCTTGCCGGCTATGTCCCACAGCGCATGTTCGATGGCGCTGACCGCCGCGCCATAGGGCTTGAAAGAGCCGCGTTGGCGGATCTTCAACATGACCCGCTCGACGTCGGTCGGATCCTCGCCGATCAGGGCCTCGCGGAAATGCAGCACCCATGGCTTGAGATAAGGCTTGGTGTACTCGACCTCGCCAAGGCCGTAGAGAGCTTCGTCGGTGACGATACGGACGATGGGATGTTTGCCGATTACGGCGCACCGCAGGTCGGTGATCTTCATGGCGCGGTCCTATTTCACAGACGAGAATGCTGTCGGCGTGAGCAGCTGGTTGCTGATATTGGCAATGATCTGCCCGTCGCGCTCAGACTCGTCCCGGGCCCTGTGCCATGCCGGATCGGTGACGAAAGCCGCCCATTTCGCCTCACGCTCGGCCAGCGATTCCCAGGCGAGGAAATAGGTGAGGCGATTGCTGTTTTCGCCGATCGCCGTGGTGAAAAACCCGGCTTGGCGGATGCCATGCCTCTCCCAAATGGCCAGCGTTTGGTCGGAAAAGCGCTTGAGCAAGGTCGGCAGTCTGCCCGGCAGGCAGTCATAGATACGCAGTTCGTAGATCATGGTTTCGTCCGTTTCTTTCTTCGCCTCTCCCTTGGGAGCAGCCGACACGAATGGTCGGTCGTTGGCCCTGTGAGCCTGGGTATGAGGGCAAGGGGTCTGGGCTAACTCCAGGTCCGGTCCCAGCTATATTCATTGTCCCAATGCTCGGTGGATTGCCATATCCCCGTGACACCGGGCTGCAGATGCTGGGTGATCACCTCGTCGACCACATCGTCTATGCCCAGCCCCGGCTTGTCGGACACGGTGATGAAGCCGTCCTTGACAAGCGGCTTGGGCAGGCCGGTGACGATATCGTCCCACCAGCCGACATCGGCGGAGTGGTATTCGAGCGCCATGAAGTTCTCGGTCGCGGTGGCGACATGCGCGGCGGCCATCGCGGCGATCGGACTTTCGGCCATATGGATCGCCATGGCGACACCGTGATCCTGCGCCATATCGCCGATCTTCTTGGTCTCGAGAATGCCCCCACTGGTGAGCAGGTCGGGGTGGATGACCGAGAGGCCGCCGCTCTTGAGCAGCGGCTCGAAGCCTTCCTTGAGGTAGATGTCCTCGCCGGTGCAGATCGGCACCGTGGTAGCCTGCTGCAATTGCCGGTACTGCTCGGTGTATTGCCAGGGGATCACGTCCTCCAGCCATGCCGGAACGTATTTCTCGATACGGCGCGACAGGCGTATACCATCCTGCAGCGAGATGTGGCCGACATGGTCGATGGCAAGCGGGATCTCGTATCCGATGACCTCGCGAACCTCGTGGATATACTGCTCGAGCAGGTCTATCCCCTTTTCGGTGAAATGCAGGCCTGTGAACGGGTGCTGCACGTTCTGCGCGTCATAAGCGAGATTGCGGGCCTTTCGCTCCTCGAACGAGCCACCGCGGCCGCGCGGGTTGCCGTGAAACCCTTCGAGCGCGCCGGCGGGTGCGACCACGGCGCCCGGGACATGGGCGATCTGCATCAAGCCCAGGTCCATCTTCAGGAAGGTGAACCCGCGGCCCATCCGTTCCTTGAGCCGCTTGCCGGTTTCGGTGCCGCTGGGTTTCTCGGCGTCGGTATCGCAATAGACGCGCACGTGCTCGCGAAACTTGCCGCCCAGCATCTGGTAGATCGGCACGCCATAGGCCTTGCCGGCGAGGTCCCACAAAGCGATTTCGACCGCCGAGACGCCGCCGCCCTGCCGGCCGTGCCCACCGAACTGCTTGATCCGGCGAAACAGGCGGTCGATGTCGCACGGGTTCTCACCAAGCAGCCGGCTCTTCAGCATCAGCGCGTAGGTGGCGCTGGCGCCATCGCGCACCTCGCCAAGCCCGACGATGCCCTGGTTGGTGTAGATCTTGAGCAGCGCCGAGGTGAACGGCGCGCCGACGATTTCGGCCACCCGCATGTCGGTGATGCGAAGCTCGGACGGCTTCGAGTTGGTGTTGACCCGGTTGAGGGCCTCGTCGGCTCTATCCGTCTTTGGCATGACTTATCCCCGTTTTGATTTGCAGGCTTGTCTCCCGCATGCTGCCGATAACGTTGCTAGCCCAGTTCGATCTCATGGGCTTGCAGGTAACCGCGGTTCATCTCGATGCCGAGACCCGGCCTCAACGAGAGCTTGAGGCTGCCGTTCGAAACGTCGAGCGGCCTGTCGATGAGATGATCGTACTTGCCCAAATTCCACTCCGACGTTTCGAGCTTGTAGAAGTTCGGAACGGTCATCATCACCTGTGCTCCCGCGACCACGTTGATCGGCCCGGCGGCGTCATGTGGCGAGACCGGGATGTAATAGGCTTCGCACAGAGCGGATATCTTCTTGAGTTCGGTAATGCCGCCGGTCCAGGTGACGTCGGGCATGATGTAGTCGGCGAGCTTGTTCTCGAGAACCGGCACGAAATCCCACTTCGTGTGGCCGCGCTCGCCCCACGAGATGGCCGCACTGACCTTCTCGCGCACCTGCTTGAGGGCGTTAAGGCTCTCGGGCGGGCACGGCTCCTCGAACCAGTCGATCTGGCCAGCTTCCTCCAGGCTGCGACAGAGGCGAATGGCGGTCGGAACGTCGAACCGCCCATGCGCATCGATGAGGATGTCGACGTCGGGTCCCGCCGTTTCGCGGATCAGAGCCGTGAGTTCGGCGGCCTCGCGCTCATCCTTGCGGGTCATGCCGCCATCGAGATAGCCGTCCCGCTGTTCGCGCGACACGCCGCCGGCACCGCGACCCTGGTGGGGGAAAGGATCGAACTTGAGAGCAGTGTGTCCGGATTCGACGATGTCCAGGATTTCGCGGACCACAGCATCCTTGCTGGTGAATTTGGCCTGGTTGGGGTGGGTGTAGAGCGCGATTTCATCACGGACTGGCCCGCCCAACAGCTCGTAGATCGGCTTGCCGAGAGCTTTGCCCCTGAGATCCCAGAGGGCTATGTCGATCGCGCTCACGCATTCGACCGCGGCGCCACGACTGCCCATATAGGTGAAGCTGCGGAAGATCCTGTGCCAGAGATACTCGATGCGCGCCGGATCCTCGCCCGTCACCGCGGCTCCGATCTGTCGAAGGATCGTGCAGAGGGCGCGGTTGGCGAGCTTGGTGGTGGTGGTGATCTCTCCCCAGCCGCTCAGCCCCTCGTCTGTCGTCACCTCGACGAACAGGAATTCCCCCCAATAAGAAGCATCGGACTTGATCAGCCACGGCCGAACGCTCGTGATTTTCATTTCAACTACCTTTGCCAGTGAGGGTCAGCCACGATGTTCCAGACCTGACCCTCGTCCTATCCGGCCCGGGCGGCGTTGCGCGCACGCATGTGTTCGAGAACATGCCGGCCGGAACCCTCGACATGACGGGAGATGAGTTCGGCTGCCTTGTCTGCCTCTCCCGCCTTGATGAGCGCAATGAGTTCGCGGTGCTCGCGAATGATCGCGGCACGCCGCGCGAGCGTGAAATTGAAGCGTCGGCTCACCGCTCGCAGCACTTCGCGATGCTTCCACCAGAGCTCGGCGGCATGGCGGTTATAGTGCCGCTGGTACATCACGGTGTGAAAGGCGGTATCCAGCTCACTGTGCCTGAATGTGTCGGCAAAGTTGTTCTCTTCAATCAGGCCTTGGATACGTTCCAGTTCGGCGATGTCCTCGCCGGTGGCCATGCCCACAAACCATCGCGTCAAGGCTGGTTCGATCAGAACACCGATCTCGTAGATGTCGCGGACAAAGTCCTGATCAATGGGCCTTACACGCGCGCCGCGATTGGGAGAAAAGATGACGAACCCCTCGCCCCGCAACAGTTGCAGGGCCTCGCGCACGGGGTTGGTCGAAGTGCCGTGGCGGCGCGCGAGATCGGTGACGACAAGCCGTTCGTTGGCGGCGAGCCGTCCCTCGATGATGTCTTCCCTTATTAGTTCGTAAAGGGAGGCGCCCTCGCTGGAGGCTCCGATGGCATCGATCCCCGGAGGTGGCTTTGCTTTGAAATCGTCTGTTTCGGCCAAGGGCCGGCTCCCCAGATTGATACACAGTCTGTCCGATATCACGCACGGTTCCCATAAACAATGTACGATCCTGTGCGTTGACAGGCAATCCATGTTCTGAAAACGTACTAAGCGGTCGAGAGGATACACCGTACTGAAAGAACCATCCTCGCGATCGCAGGGCGGAGAACCAGGGAGGATACCTATGACGAGGATCATGCTCGGCAGTGCGGTCCTGCGCGGCACTGTCGCCGGTATTTTGACGGCATCACTTATGTCCAGCTCAGCGCTGGGTGCGCCACCGGTCGACCTGAGCAAATGGTCGCCTGAATATGTGCGCTCCATCGCGGGAACACAGGATTTCGACACGGCCGGCGATTGCGCCAAGGTCACGCCGCTGGATTACAAGGGGCGACTGACTTTCTGGTATCAGGGCGTGTTCGAGGGCGATCCCGACCTGCTGCGCCAGTACTACAAGGATTTCTTCGAGACTTTCCGCAAGACCTATCCGAACATCAAGCTCGAGGAACAGGCCCTCACCTATAACGACCTTCTCGACAAATTCCGCACCGCGCTCCTGGGCAATGCCGCGCCGATGGCGGTGCGCCTGCAAATCCTGGGTGGCACCGAATTCGCCTCGAAGGGCTATCTGCAGCCGCTCAAACCAGAGGATGTCGGCTATTCGACCCAGGATTTCTGGCCGGGCGCCATGAAGGCCGTGACCTGGGATGGGGTGACCTACGGCATACCGACGAACAACGAGACGATGGCGTTCATCTGGAACGCCGACATCTTCAAGCGCGCGGGTCTCGATCCGGACAAGGCTCCGGCAACATGGGACGATGTCGTCAAATATTCCAAGCAGATCCATGACAAGCTCGGCATTGCCGGCTACGGCCTCGTGGCTCGCAAGAATGCCGGCAATACGCCCTATCGCTTCATGCCGCAGCTGTGGGCCTATGGTGGCGGCGTCTTCGACGAAGCCACCGCGAACCCGACTTACAAGGAGGTGGAGCTCGACAGCCCGCAGAGCAAGGCGGCGCTGCAAGCCTCATACGACATGTATGTCCGCGACAAGTCGGTTCCGGTCTCGGCACTTACCAACCAGCAGGCCGACAACCAGCCTCTGTTCGTCGCCGGCCAGTTGGGCATGATGATCTCGCACCCATCCGACTACAACGTCATGCTCGATCTGCAGGCAAAGGCAACGGGCACCGACAAGCAGAAGGCGCAGACCGTCATCGACAATATGCGCTACGGCCTGATCCCGACCGGCCCCGACGGCAAGCGCGCCGTCGTGTTCGGCGGCTCGAACATTCACATCCTGAAGCCCGAATACGTCGAGGGCGGCAAGGTGGACGAGCCGGCCGCGAAGGCGATCATCTGCATGTGGACGAGCCCGGAATGGTCGCTGAAGATGGCCTATGCCGGCTCGAACCCGGGCAACCTCAACGGCTTCAAGACCAAATGGATGAAGGAACGTCTGGACCACATCAAGTTCCTCGATGTCACGACCTCGATGCTGCCGTATGGCATCCCGTTCCCGGCGCTGCCGGAGTCGCCCGAGATCATGAACATCATCGTCCCGGACATGCTGCAGAATGCCCTGACCGGAGCGATGACCGTCGACCAGGCAGCGGACGACGCGGCCAAGAAGGTGAAAGACCTGATGGGCGGACTCTAGTCCGGACCTGACCTCCGATCTGGCCGGCTGCACCGAGAGTGCAGCCGGTTCATCCCGAAGAACAAGGGCACGCCACAGTGACGATCGTGACCGGCAAGGCCGAGGCTCGCCGAAAATCGCAACCCGGCAGGTCCGGCGCGTTGCGGAACATCTGGGAGCATCGCGCCGACTACGCATACGTGCTCCCCGCGATCGCCGTGATGCTCGTCGTCATCGCCTATCCGATCTACTACACGATCGAGCTGTCGTTCTATAAGACGCCGCCCGGCCTGCAGCTCCGCGACAAGACCTTCATCGGCTTCGACAACTACACCACCATCCTCACCAGTGAGGTGTTCTGGAAAGTCACATGGAACACCCTGATCTGGACATTCGGGTCGACTTTCATCTCCTTTGTCCTGGGGTTTGCCACGGCGCTGGCGCTGCACCGCGACTTTGTCGGCCGTGGCATCCTGCGTGCCATCCTGATCATTCCCTGGGTGATCAGCGCGGTCGCCGCCTCCTATATCTGGAAGTGGATCTACCATTCGGATTTCGGCATCATCGGCGCGGTGCTGGTGGGCCTTGGATTGACCGACCGGCCGCCGAATTTCATCGACAACGTCAGCACGGTGCTCCCCGCCCTGATCGTCGTCAATATCTGGCGCGAGTTTCCATTTGCCATGGTCATGATGATGGCCGGCCTGCAGACTGTACCCGACCAGTTGTTGCGCGCCGCGAAAGTCGACGGGGCCAATGCATGGCAGCGTTTCTGGCACGTCACCTTCCCGCACTTGCGCAACGTCTCTGTGGTGACGATCCTGCTGCTTGCGGTGGCCAACTTCAATTCCTTCATCATCCCCTGGATCATGACCGCGGGTGGACCATCGAACGCATCGCATATCTGGATAACCCATATTTACGAGCTCGCCTTCGGCCGGCAACGCTGGGGCGTGGCATCGGCCTATTCGGTGCTCCTGTTCCTCATCCTGATGATGCTGGGCTATTTCTATGTCCGTGCGCTGAGCGGCAATGAGCGGAAAGAGGGTGGCGCATGAGCACGATCGCCGAGACAGCCTCTCGGGGCCAGACCCGTCGCCGCATGCGCGTCGACGGATGGCGGTGGGCCGGGCGCATCTTCCTTCTGTTCATGCTGCTTTACACAGCGCTGCCGATGATCTGGATGCTGATCACCTCGATCAAGTCGGGCTTCGCGGCGACGCAATTCCCGCCGCAATGGTGGCCGGACGAGCCCACGCTTGCCAGCTACCAGAAGCTGCTCGATCCGCAGAACAGTGTCGGCCAGGACTTCCTGCGGTTCTTCTGGAACAGCCTGTTCGTGTCGACCGTGACGACAATCCTTTCGGTGATCGTGGCTGTTCCCGCGGCCTATGCGTTTTCGCGCTTCACTTTCCCGGGCCGGAACTTCCTGTTCTTCGCCGTGCTGCTGCGCAACATGTTCCCGGCAGTGATCTTTCTCGTGCCGCTCTTCATCCTGATGCGCGCGATCGGGCTGGTGAACACGCATGGCTCGCTGATCCTGACCTACCTCACCTTCGGCCTCCCCCTGGCGATCTGGCTGCTCAAGGGTTTCTACGACAATATCCCGGTGCAGCTCGAGCAGGCGGCGCGCATCGACGGGGCAACGCGGCTCCAGGCCTTCATCATGATCGTGATGCCGCTCTCGACACCGGGGATCATCGCCACCGCGATCTATTCCTTCATCGGCGCGTGGAACGAGTACATCTACGCCTACACCTTCCTCTCCAAGAACGACCAGTTGACGCTGCCGGTCGGCATCCAGCGCTTCTTCTCGGAAAACACGACGGACTTTCCGGGCCTGATGGCGGCGAGCTTCATGATGAGCGTGCCCGTCGTGGTGCTGTTCCTCGTCTTGCAACGATACTTCGTACGCGCCCTGACAGAAGGCGCGGTCAAGCATTAGGGAGTTGCCGATGGCCCACGTGGTCCTCAGAGATCTCGTCAAGACCTACGGCAACTTCAAGGCCGTCAACGACGTTTCGCTGACGGTCAATGACGGCGAGTTCGTTGCGCTCGTCGGCCCTTCAGGCTGCGGCAAGACAACCACGCTCAATCTCGTCGCGGGGCTGACCCCGATCACATCGGGCGACATCGTCATCGGGGAACGGGTGGTCAACGATCTCGACCCCAAGGACAGGGACATCGCAATGGTGTTCCAGAACTACGCGCTCTATCCGCAAAAGTCGGTCTATATGAATCTCGCCTTCCCGCTGCAGATGCGCAGACTGCCCAAGGACGAGATCGACAAGAAGGTCAAGGAAGCGGCGCGCGTGCTCGACATGACGCACCTGCTCGAGCGCAAGCCGCGTGAACTTTCGGGCGGCCAGCAGCAGCGCGTGGCCTTGGGCCGCGCCCTTGTGCGCGACCCCGCCGTGTTTCTCATGGACGAGCCGCTCTCCAACCTCGACGCCAAACTGCGCGTACAGATGCGGTCGGAGATCAAGCGCTTTCATCAGGACCTCAAGGCGACGATCATCTATGTGACGCACGACCAGCTCGAAGCCGTGACGATGGCCGACAAGATGGCGGTGATGAACGGCGGCTTCCTGCAGCAATACGATTCACCGGCGCAGGTCTTTGCCCATCCGGTGAACATGTTCGTCGCCAGCTTCATCGGCAGCCCGGCGATGAGCCTTATTCCGCTGGAGGCATCGACGGCACCGGGCGGTACCGTGTTGACCAGCGCGGAGGGCTGGAGCCTCGGGCTCTCGCCGCGCAACGTTCAGAAGGTCGCGCGGGCGACAACCCGGAAAATCGTGCTCGGCGCACGTCACTCGACGATCAAGCTGCACAAGAGTGCGGTGCCAGGCAGCATCCCGGCCAAGGTCTACACAGTGGAACCAACCGGAGACGTCACCTTCGTGCAGGCGTTCCTGTCCGGCGCCGTCGTCAACGTCAGCGTGCCGCCGAACATTGCCGTCGCGCCCGACGAGCGGATCTGGCTCGAGTTCGACCAGGAGCGGATGCATCTGTTCGACGGCGAAACTGAAATGGCCCTCGAGGCCAGCTGAGCAGGCGGATGCGTGTGGAACGTGGGCGTGGATGACTACGAAGCTTAAGATCACCGCGATCAAGCCTTATCCGGCATGGGTGGGAACGCGCAACCAGATGCTGGTCAAGGTCGAGACCGACCAAGGCATATTCGGCTGGGGCGAGAGCGGCCTGAGCGGACGCGAGAAGGCCGTGGCCGGCGCGGTCGAGCACTATCGCGAGTTTCTGGTCGGCCGCGATCCCATGCAGATCGGGCGGATCTGGCAGGAGGTTTATCGCAGCCAGTATTTCGAAGGCGGGCGGGTTCTGCAGGCGGCGATATCCGCCATCGACATCGCCCTTCACGACATCAAGGGCAAGGCGCTGGGGGTGCCGGTCTACGAGTTGCTGGGCGGTAAACAGCGTGACCGGATCCCCACCTTCGCCTCGACCGGAGACGAGGCCGAGGGCGACATTGCCATCGAGCGGGCCCGCGAACTGCGCGCACAGGGCTGGCAGGCAATCCGCTTCTTTCCCGTCGGGCAAAACAGCAGGGACATCTTCGAGCCACGCCAGTCGATCGGCGCTACCGCGAGCATGCTGAACAAAGCGCGCCGGGCGCTGGGCGACGATGTCGTCCTCGGCATCGACTATCACCACCGGCTGTCGGTGGCGGAGGCGGTGAGCTTCTGCAACAAGCTCGACCGCGGCGTGCTCGATTTCCTCGAGGAGCCGATACGCGACGAGACGCCGGAGACCTACGAGTCCCTGCGCACCATGACCGACATCCCCTTTGCCATCGGCGAGGAATTTGCGAGCAAGTGGCAGTTCCTGCCCTACATCGAGCGCGGTATCCACCAGTTCAACCGGCTCGATATCTGCAATGTCGGCGGGTTCACCGAAGCGATGAAAGTCGCCGGCTGGAGCGAGGCGCATTATGTGGACCTGATGCCACACAATCCGCTTGGTCCAGTCTGCACGGCCGCGACCGTGCATTTGGCCGCCGCGGTACCCAACTTTTCGTGGCTCGAGACCAGGTCGCCCGAAGCAAAGCTTGGCTTCGACAATTCCGAATTCTTCCCGGTGCAACCACGGCTCGACGGCCCCGATTATCCCGTCAGCGATTTGCCGGGGCTCGGCGTCGAGGTCAACGAAGAGGCGGTCCAGGCGCAGAGCTTCCGTTTCTGGGAAGCGCCCCACCTCAAGCGCCGCGATGGTTCTGTCACGAACTGGTAGTTCCCTTTCAATCGGAGTCCACAATGACGCATACTTCCGACATCACGCGGCCGCCCAAGGATCTGATCGACGCGCTAAGGGAGATCGGCGCCGCGACGGTTGCCGGCACGCTTGGCCATATGGGCTTCCGCAATCCGCACATGGTCGGCCCGGTGGCGCAGAACCACGGCAAGTCGATCGTCGGGCCGGCGCTGACGCTGCAGTTCTTGCCGCAGCGACCGGACCTCTTCACCGAGGGAGAATATGCCGATCCGGAGACGCAACTGCACCGGCACGTGCTCTACCACGCACAGGAGGGGGATGTGGTCGTGGTCGACGCGCGCGGCGACATGAGCTCGGGCGTCTTCGGCGATATGATGTCGACGTATTTCAAGGGCAGAGGCGGCGCGGGTATCGTGATCGACGGGTGCATGCGCGACCGGCCCAATGTCGAAAAGCTCGATCTGGCGCTATGGCTGCGCGGCTGGACGCCCAACTACCATGTGCAAACCAGCATCTATCCCAACGCCGTCAACGTTCCGATTGCCTGCGGCGGTGTCACGGTGATCCCCGGCGACATCATCGTCGCCGATCATGACGGGGTGGTCGTGCTGCCCGTCGCAATGGCCGCAAAGGTGATCGAGGAATCCCAAAAGCATCACGACTGGGAGGAATTCTCGCGCATGAAGCTGATGGAGGGCGGGTCGTTACAACGCTATTATCCGCTGCACCCAAGTGCGAACGATGAGTATGAAGCTTGGCGGACAACCAACCCGAAATCTTGATGAACGGACGAGGTCATGGGATGCCCCTCCAATGCAGGCAGCCGCACGTCGCCAGAACATTGTCGGCGCGATCCAGTAGGTCATGTCCGCCGCCTTCTCGGCGATCATGACTGGGAGCGTGCGTTGGCTGCTGAACGGCTATCCGCGCTCGACCAGCCAAACAGATGCCAGCCGGGTGAGTGGGCCGATGATTACGCCAGCCCAGGTGGTGCCTCGCGCTCGTCGATCTTTGTATTCTTTACGGATTATTTTTTGTACTTCAGAACAGCCCACCGTCGTAAGTATCCAGCTGTTTAGCTGAGACGATTTCCTCCACATTGGGCTGTCGCCGTCCGGGGGGCCGATCGACAGATTGAGACGCTCCGCCTTCCGGACGAGCCGCCGCGTTTTTATCTCTGCAATCTGTTCATAGTATAGTAATGTTTCCCAATAATGTCGGTACTGAGCCTTTTCCCGCTCCATAGGCGTGCAAGCATTTGCCAGGTCGACGTCATAGGCGTGGTCGAGCGTCTTGATGGTTCGCCGGTACACCTCGATTTCCAACAACTCTTTGATTTGTAACGGTATGGTCATACGACCTCTCAACCCCCGCAGCCAAAAAAGAATGCTACGGCCCCGTATGGTGCCCAGTCCATTCGACTACTTGGATGAGGTCACAACGCAAAAGAACTAGACGCGCCTAGTTGACCGATTGAGACGGAGGAGCGTGTTCGCTGTGTATGCGACGGTTGGGATGCGCACGGGCATCATGATCGATGTTGTGGCCTCCGACGACAGGCCTGGTTTGAGGCGATCGCGGCAGCATGACGGTACGCCCAAGTCGACGACCTGCGTATGGCGGTGGCAGGAAGGGTTCATGGCCGAGGCGTCGACGATCTGCGGCGCCCCCAGCCAGGGACAGCGACCGACAAGCCAGCCGGAGCTTCCACAACCCCACAACCATATCGTCAGACGGGTGCACTGATAGCGCACCTCCCGATAGGAAATGCCATCGACCGAAGTATCGGACACAACAAATCGCTCTAGAAAAGAGACTCGCCAAGACGGAGGGCGTACGACCCATCTGTATTTCCCTGACCTGGACACCACCGATTGGCGTAATTGTCTGGTTGCAAGTATGCGTTAGATTGACCAGTACGGGTGCGTAGCGTTAAGCCCGCCGCAGTGGCCGGTGCGGTCTTCACGTCCCCGGAAGGCTGCCCCTCCGCACCGGCCATTTCCTTTACGGCTCTTCATCGCCTACGGCTCGGTAGTTGACCCTCGGCGAGGGTCGGTGCGCGGTTGAGACCGGAATTGCGCCATCAACTCGAAATGTAAGACCGATCAAATCCGGCTATTTTGATAAGTCCCGCGTGGTCATGCAACTCGACCACACCATTGCGGAACGAAACCAACCCGTTTTCTCGCAAATCCTTCAACACGCGACTTACATGCACAGCAGACAGCCCCAACGCGTCGGCCAGCTGGGCCTGAGTCAGCGGGCATTCAAAGCGCTGCGGATAACCTGTGACCGATCTATGTGCGCGGCAGCCCAGTTCGAGGAGAAGGTGAGCCGTGCGTTCAATGGGTCCTCTTCTACTGACTCCCGCCAGATGTTCGGTGATCCTTGAGTACCGCCGTGCCTCAGCCAGCATGATGGCCTCGCAAATGGACTGCGGATAGCGCGAAAAACATGTATGGACCGGACCCGTCAATTCGATCGCGGTCACGTCCGAGAGAGCCGTTACCGTCTCGCCCCCGTCTCCGCAGAACTCGATGAAGGCAATTTCGTGAGGGAGCGCAAAATCGACGATGAGACGAGAGCCATTCCGCAGCGTTTTGGCGAATGCGGCCCATCCCGCGGTCATAACTAGGATAAAGGATCTAGCCTGATACTCCCGTGCAATTGTCGTGTTCGCCGGATAAAGGCGCCGGACAGCTCCAGGCAGTACAGAGATTCCCATTTCTGAAATTGGTTCAGCAAGGGTAGGCTCCCTCGCCAATCCAAGAGCCTGCTTTGATAAGCTCATTTTGTGTGATTACCCCAGCCGTGATCGTCCCTCAGGCCCAAACTAACAGCTACATATAAAGTTCCATTTATAGTTTCATCCGAATGGAGGCGCAACCTACCACCGTTGGGCACTACCTTACCACCTTCGGAGGATATCAGCATGCAGCAAAGGTCAAAAAGAGCCGCAATGCCTGCTGGGGCCACTCATGCCGGTACAGCGCCGATAGCCAAGAGCATCGGGCGCACTGGCCAGTCCGGGGTCAGGATTTCCTTGTTCTGGCCGCGGCACCTTTGTTCCGCTCGGCAGCCGTGCGGTCCATCGGCAAGGATTTGTGACGAACCAGCTGCCGTGCATCTCCGCCGAAGCCGGCTCTTATGATCTCTACCGGATCGACTTCTGCAAGTAGCCCGTGGGTCCTCCAGCAGCAACCCTGTCGCCCGCAGTCGACCTTTTCCTTTGGACTGCGCGCAGCCGGAGCATCAGCGCTAGCTGGCGGTCACTTCACTTGGCTGAAACTATCCAAGGCAGACCTACTCAACTTGACACCAGTCTTTTTCGACGTTTTTCTTCTGAAAGAACGTCGGATCCTGTTGGTTGAGTTAATGCCGAAACCGCCGATCCCACTGTCGGATCTAGCGGTTGGAACTCTTGCCAAGGAGGCCCAGGGATCACCTGCGTCCCACTTTCGAGATCCTCTGTCATGCCCCCCGCAACGACCGGCTCCATTGTTCTAGCTGCCGGTTTCCGGCGAAGCCGCGAGGTCGAGGGGTGCCTGGCCTTGTAGGTCTGGCGTCTTTCCTCGGCAACTTCTAGGTCATCGAGTACCGATATGGCCGATGCAAGGCGATTTTCGATTTCGGCAAGTCGCCTGCTGGTGGAAATCAGGGCAACTGAAACCAGCAAACTGTAGGCGAGCACGACAATGGCTGCTCCTGCGGGGCTTTCGATGCCGAACACGATCAAGGCCCCAACTCCAATAAAAAAGGCAAGGGCACCATAGCCCAGCAACCGGCCCTTACTTAGAAGAAGCATCAACGGCCAGGTTGCGGACAGCATCAGAATGGCTAACGGTCTGCTGACCGCCCAATCTACAAGTCCCGGAACAATGTCGCTGTAAGTTTCCATATCAACCTCGAAACAAACGGGGCCGGCCGGCCTCTTCGTCGTGTGGGAGCGTAGGCCGTCCCGCGCGCGCCGGCTCGGTGGCCGCGTTATAGAGCACCCGGACGAGC
This sequence comes from Mesorhizobium sp. B2-5-4, assembly GCF_006441095.1. NCBI lineage: Bacteria > Pseudomonadati > Pseudomonadota > Alphaproteobacteria > Hyphomicrobiales > Phyllobacteriaceae > Mesorhizobium > Mesorhizobium sp. B2-5-4. The sequence continues at coordinate 42,701 of NZ_VFUR01000031.1, forward strand.
GATAGATGTCCCTGCGAACGTCCTAAGGTCTGAAAGGCTCATCGGGTAGACCAGATCGACCTTTAGCCGAATTACTACTCAATAATGGTAATGGCGGCGGTGTGCGCGAAGCTGTTATGTTTTCGGCTGACCGGCGACGCGATCGTTGGTGGGCGGAAGCGATTTGGACATGCCGGTGGCGGGGTGCAAACCCTGTCAGCAGTCTCATCGCGCCTAACAGGCAACTGCCCAAACAATTTTGAAGTGAAGCACATTCAGCCGACGCTGAAGGGTGGGCGTTGTTCTGTTGATCGCTAAGGATTCGGCAATGGCAAGTTCAATTGACAGTCCGACCATGACCAGAGAATTACTGCCGCTCGACGTGCGGGAGATTCTTGATTTCTTTCTCCGCCGCTGGAAGCTGGTGTGCAGCATTGCTGTAGTCACCTTCGCCCTATTTGTCGCCGCCGCCTATCTCCTTCCACCATCCTACACGGGCGTCGCACAAGTCTTACTCGATTCCCCGGTCGACTATATGACCCCGCAGGATTATTCCAATTCTGATTTTGCCGACAATTCGACATTTATCGAAAGTCAGATTGCAGTTCTGAGATCCGCCTCGCTCCTTCAGAAGGTCGTCGACAGCGAAAAACTGACGGAAGACCCGAAGATCGGGCCGGGGGCATTAATATGGCTACAGGGCGCTCTTGGGGTTTCGCGTGTCGGATTGGCGGATGTTATTGAGATCTCGGTGACTGCCTACGACCCGGGGAAAGCAGCATCGCTGGCGAACGCAATCTCCCAGGCCTACCTCGCTGATCGAGTAAGGTCCCGTTACGAAGGGGCCAGGAAAGCCTCCACATGGCTCAGTGAGCGGGCTGCATCTCTGCGAGCGGAACTGAGCCTTTCGGAACAAGCTGTCCAGAAGTTTCGGATCGATCACAATCTGTTGGCGACGCCAGCAGGCAGTTTGACTGATCAGCAGTTGTCTGAATTGAATGTCGCACTAATCACCGCACGCGCCGAATTGTCGGAGAAACGGGCACAATATCAACAAGTTGACAAATTGCTGACTAGCGGAGGCGACATCCAGTCGATGCCGGACGTCTTGCAGTCCGTGGTTATCAGCGCGCTTCGGGCCCAGATCTCTGGAGTGACACGGCGGGAAGCCGACCTTAAATTGAAATATGGCGATCGGCATCCGGATGTCCTGGCGGCGCAAGCTGAGCGCCGCGACATCGAGGGGCAGATTACCGCCGAAGTCCAGCGTCTCATCGGCAATCTGAAGAATGAAGTGGACGCTGCCGAGGCCCGGGAAGCTTCTCTCAGCCGAGCCTTAAATTCGGTATCCAATCGATCCGAAGTCGAAGGTCAGGTTGGCGTGCAGTTGCGCGACCTGGAAAGGATTGCCGCCGCGAACAAGGAGCTGTTTGAGACATTCCTTTCACGCGCCAAGCTCACCGAGGAGAAGTCTACCTTGCTGAACAGCGGCGTGCGCGTGATAACCGATGCGGTTATTCCTGGTTCGCCAAGCTTTCCGAACAGGCCTCTATTCGCGGCGTTGGGACTTGTGCTCGGCTTCTTCGTCGGGGGCGCAGGCGCCGTTCTTCGTGAACTTTTCGCTTCCGGCTTCTTGGCAAAGAAGCAGATAGAGGAAGAGCTGTCCGTTCCGGTTCTTGCATCTATCCCACGGATGGCGGGCTGGTCGAGAGACGCCCAGTCCCAAGCCCAACCTGTGGCTTATCTCGAGCGCAGACCGCTATCGAGGTTTAGCGAGGCCGTGCGGCGGCTCCGCCTGGGCATTGATGCGACGCCCGAACAGGCCCGCTTGCCGCGCCTCATGCTGGTGACATCGGCGATGCCCGGCGAAGGAAAGACAACCCTGGTATTGAGCTTGGCCTGCTCCGCAGCGGCCGACGGGGAACGGGTTCTGGTCGTCGATGCGGACTTGCGGCTTTCGGCCACCACGGCCTTCTTCGGCATGGCAGACAAGGTCGGGCTGGTCGACCTTCTGACGTTGCCGGTGAAGGCAGCAAACGCAATTCATCTGGACGAACGCTCGGGGATATCCCTGCTCCCTGCGGGCGCAAGGACCCGGAACCCGCCTGCCCTTCTTGCTTCGGCACGGATGCGCTCGGTTCTCGAAGAGCTTCGCGGAAAGTTCGATACGGTGATCGTTGACGCACCACCTGTTGGAGCTGCGGCCGACGCCACGATCCTGGCGCGGTATGTCGACAAGGTCCTCTTTGTCGTGAAGTGGCGCGAAACCGCGCGCGAGGCCGTTGCAGAAGGAATTCGACACCTTGGCGGTCGGTCGAAGATTGCCGGCATCGCCCTGACAATGGTGGACGAACCAAAGCTGCCAAAATATGGCCGATACACGTCCCTCGAAAGTAGTGTCTCGGACAGTTACTATCTCAACTAGAGAAATGTTTCGCCATGCAGCACGCTGAATTATACCATGATCGCTACCCGGAGCCGGTTGGAAAGACTTACGGCGGGGACCTTGCGCGTTGGTACGTGGTCCAGACGCACCAACATTCCGAGAGCTTGGCGGAGCGGCACCTGCTATCGCAAACCTTCCGAACATACCTGCCCAAGCGAAGGCGAACCGTTCGCCACGCTCGCATCGTCAGAACCGTCGCCAGTGCGTATTTCGACTGCTATCTGTTCGTCTCGCTGGTTGCTCAGCAGAGTTGGTACCCGATCAACTCAACCGTCGGCGTGCGAAGACTTGTCATGAGCAAAGGAATGCCGGTCCCCGCGCCATACGGCGTGATCGAGTCCTTGATAGCCGCAACAGACGACGACGGAATTTTGCACCCCGATATCTTATTGAGGCCAGGTCAAAGAATCCGAATCATAGATGGACCGTTTTCGGAACAGCTTGGCGTTCTTGATCATGTTGGAAGTGCTGGGGCAGTCAAAATTCTTCTTGATATAATGAACCGCTCGATTCCGATCACGATCGATCGAGATAAACTTTCGGTTATATCCTGAATTCTATACGTTAATTTTCGTATAATATTTTTTTGCTCGGAAGATGCCGAAACCACCCGGCAAAGGAAGGATGAGTTGGCACCCAATTCACCCTCGATGCGGCAGCTTGCAAGGCGACATCCAAGGCTGCAGGCCGGCGTTGAAACCATTGGGTGCTGCGTCTCAACGAAATCAGCGCCGATAGGTTGGATATACCTCGCCGATACGATGACGGCGACGATGAGCGAATGACGCTCGACGCGATCAACCAGGGGAAACCCCTTGCAACCTTCACGTAAATCCAAACCCGGAAGCTACCGTCCGACGGATCCCGGAGAGCCTCGGGACGGCCTGCAGCCGCAACAATATCGTCGCTGGGTTCCAAAAGCCAAGGCAAGCATGCTGGTCGAAGCGTTGACGCCGGGGGTGAATGTTCCAGCGCCAGCCAGGGTGGTTGGGGCGAGCTCGTCGATCAACAAAGCAGATGCCGGTGTTTCTCAAACCGACGCAAGCGCCTCCTTGCTGCCCCTCGAAACAGTCCCGGCCCTCCCGATCGCCATCGAACTGTTTCGAGCATTCAATGAGAGCGGCCTGAAGTACGGAATAATTCAGGATCTCGCATCCCTGCAAAGCGGACTTGCGGGCCGCGATGACCTGGATCTCCTTCTGGACAAGCACGACTACCCGGTCTTCTGCTCGATCGTGAGCAAGCTGCACGGCTGTCGCAGCGTGAGCCTGTCTTGCTACGACAATGTCTGTGCCGGCCGGGAGGACTGGTTCCTGCCTGACTTTCCAAATGGCCGCTATCTCCACCTCGACATGCATATCGGGATCCGTGTCGGCTGGGAATTTCGCAAACGATATCCGGTATTCGACTATGCGGCGATTACACGATGGGAGTCGATTTGTGTGGATGGGGTGTCGATTCCAGTCGTCTCACCCGAGGACGAGATTCGAATAACCATTGCCCGCTTCGCCTTCCGGACCTGGGCATTGCCTTGGCGACAGTGGATCACCGTCGGTGGTGGTTGGAGGGACCAATTTGCGCGCCCGCCACTTCCGTCAGGCCAGCAAGGCTTGGGTGTCGCGGAATACACGCTTGGCGGCGGCAGACTGGCGAGCTGCAGGTTTCTGCAAAGCGCAGACGGTTTGATGGCAAACCGCAGAGATCTTGCCAGACTCCGGCGTTCAATCCGTGAAGCCTGCGGTTTTACAGGAGGTTACGGGATCGCCGATGCCGGCGTTCATCTGGCCCGCAAGACCTCATATCTGGCGTTGAGGTCCCTTCAGCGCCTGATGCCCGGCACATTCCCACCAAAGAGGCGGCCTGCGGCTGGCGGCTTTGTAGTGGCGCTCGTCGGCCCTGATGGCATGGGAAAGAGCACTCAAGCTGATCGGCTGACACGGATATTTCGATGGAAATTCGGGTGTGCGCAAGCATATGTCGGAATCGGAGACGGCAATGGGTGGTGGCTCCGCAAGGCGTTGCAGACTCTGGTTTTTCCCTACAGACGCCGCCTAAAGTCGTTGGCCCAGCACGATGGCAACAATTCCTTCAGCCGAAATTGGTCGAAGGGAGGATTCGCCGCTGCCGCGCTGGCATTCTGGGCAGTCTTGATCGCGTTAGAGCGATACGCTGTCGTGAAACGTGCGCATCGATGGGCTACGCGCGGCCTGATCGTCATTTGTGACAGGTGGCCGCAGGCGCTGTGTAGCGGATATCTGGACGGGCCAACCGTCCCACCGCACCTCTTCTCCGTCCCCGGCCTGTCGGTTCTCGCCCGCCTCGAGCAAAGGCTCTATCAAAAGATGGCAGAATGCCAGCCACAGCTCACTTTGCATCTCGTTTCAGATTTTGCCGTCTCCGAGCAGCGCAAGCCGGGAGAGATCAGGAAAGAAGCGTTCGATGCGCGGCTATCGCTGATGGCGGAGTTGCGAGACAGGGACAAGAACATCCGAACCATTGACGCGAGCGCCGGCATAGAGGCGGTCGGCCAGGAACTGTTCAGGCATATCTGGTTGTCCTTCTAAGAACAGCTGGCGGCTTAACGCCGGCATTCACCACAGCAGACGCGCTGGCCAGCTTGCCACGATCGCGCCAAGCAACAGCCGATCCAGGCCGTGCCAGGGAAGGCGCCGAGGAGCCCTCAACGCTCCGCCTCCAGGCGCTCGCTCACCCGGATGCGCCGCCCCGGATTCATGTTCCCTGAGGTATAAGCAATGAAGATTGTTCATGTGCTCACCAGACTGCTTCGGGCAGGTTCCGAAGAGAACACATTGGCCTGCTGTCTCGCTCAGGCGCGGCATGGCCACGAAGTGCTTTTGGTTCACGGCCAAGAATACGATGCTGGATTACGGGCGTCGGTTGCCGGAGCCATCAGGGTGGTGACTCTGGAAAAACTGATCAACTCGATTTCGCCATCCCGTGACATTTCCGCATTCGGGCAACTCACTCGCCTCATACGCGATTGGCAACCTGACATCGTGCACACACATCAAAGCAAAGCCGGGATCGTCGGTCGCCTTGCCGCCAAGGAAGCCAATGTCCGTTGCATCGTACATGGCGTGCACATTTTACCTTTCGTGCATGTGGGCAACGCGCAGAGGCTCATGTTCCTGGCTGCCGAACGCCTGGCCGCGAAAGTCACGCGCGCTTTCATCGACGTCAGCCAGGCCATGCGCGACATTTGCATCGCCAATCATTTGGGCAGTCCCGATCAGCACCACGTCGTCCATTCCGGTTTCGATCTGACACGCTTCGCGAACGCGCGATGGCCGCAGGAGCCGCATCTGCTCCTGGGAACGGCCGCCGGAGAGCCTAAACCGCCGGTAATCCTTATGCTGGCCGCACTGGAACCGAGAAAACGCCATGTAGAGTTCATTGAAGCATTTGGGCAAGTCGTCGACCGAATCCCAAACGTGCGACTGATCCTAGCCGGTGAAGGGCCGACTCGGTCCGCTGTTGAAGCGGCGATTGAACGATCCCCGTTCGCCAACAACGTTCGCATGATCGGCTACCATTGCGAGCCTGAACGACTAATCAGCCTGGCCGATGTATGTGTTCTGACGTCCATGCGAGAAGGACTGCCTCGGGTCGTAATGCAGTATCTGGCGGGTGGTCGAGCCAGCGTGGTCTCGCACCTGCCGGGCGTGGAAGAAGTGGTGAAGCATGGCGTGAACGGAATTGTGACGCCAGCAGAAGATGTTGGCGCCGCAGCGGCGGCGATCGCCGACCTTCTGCAAAATGAGCGCTATCGCGCTCAACTGGCTGCCGGCGCGAAATTCACCGACCTTTCGTCATGGGGGATGGATGCCATGTGCGACAGGGTCGAGTCGATTTATCAGTCCGTTCTTGAGTCGGCTCTCTCAGCCGCAAGGCCGAATGACCCGCGAATTCGCGATGGCCTCGCCAAGCAGACCGTAGGACTACACGGATTTTGATCCCTTTTGCTCCTTCGACGGAGCCCGGATTTCCAAAGGCTTAATTCTCGACAACGAATACCTGCCGTGACGTTCCGCCGATGAATGTCGACTGGTCCTGACGGCAGCATGACAACGGGAGTACGACGATGCGTTTGCGTGCCAACCAGCAATTTCCATCCAAGCCTTCGCTGCAGGATTGGTGCCGATGGCTATTTCCAAGATCCGGACCCGTGGCCGGCCGCATGCTCGCAATGATTGGTGGCCTCGCCATTGCCGTTGTTCTGCTCGCGGCAGACGCTTCCCGTGCCGATGGCTACACATTCGACACCGGCGACGTCCTGCGAGTATCCGTGATTGGCGAGACAGCCTATCCTCTGGAAGTCGTGGTCGATGATCGGGGCTCGATATCACTTCCCATGTTGGGTGATGTCCAAGCCCGCGGCCTCAGCAGCGTTGCCCTTTCGCAGGCCATTCAGCGTGCATTCCAGCAGCAGAAGCTCATCCTCGAGCCCTACGTGAAAGTGGAGATCGGCCAGTACCGGCCATTCTTTATTTCCGGGACGGTTGCTCATCCAGGATCGTACCCGTTTCAACCCGGCATTACGGTTCGCCATGCACTCGCCATAGCAGGCGGCTTTCGGGCTACGACCGCGGGAAACACGGAGCCGGCCCTGCAAATAGCGGATCTACGCAGTGCGCGCGCAGGTCTGGCGATCGAGGAATACCGTCTGAAGGTTCGGCTTGCCCGGCTCCAGGCGGAAAGCCGACAGGACAAATCCTTCGTTGCCCCGCCGGATCCGCCAGTCGAGTTTGGCGTCCACTTGATTGACGACATCGTAGCATCCGAACAAGCGCAGTTGGACGCCCGCCTTGCCGCATATCGGGACGACATTTCCTACCTTGATGTCTCGTTGGAGCGGGCCAGGAAGGAAGCGGATATGGTCGCTGCCACTCGAAAGGAACGGGAAAAGACCGCGGACATTCAACTCGAGGAACTGCAGTCTGCCCGGTCATTGCGGGAAAAAGGCCTGGTCACCAATTCGAATGTCATGACGGCCGAACGAGCACATACCAGCTATCGCGCCGAACTTTCGCAGACCGAGCTGCAGCAGGAGCAGGCGCAGCAGGCGATGCTGACCGCTGAAAGCGAGCTGCGAAAAAAGAAGCAGAGTTATGAAATGGACTTGATCTCGCAGACCCAAGACACGCAGGTCGAGCTGGGGAAAATTCAAAGTCAAATAAGGTATGTCGCCGACAAGCTTCTCTTTATATTTACATATGGCGAACAGAGGACCTTCGACGACTTGCAAGGCTCCGTGAAGATTTCAATCTTCAGGCGCGACCAGAAAGCCGCACACGACATCGTCGCGGATGAAAACACGGAAGTCAGAGCTGGCGACGTCATTGAAGTCTCGATTGTGGCCAACAAAGGGTTCTACGCCCCGGACACTTCCGGAACAACGGCGATCCCGAATGCGAAAGGCCCGGCGCTTCAGCCAAGCCTTATCGGTCAATAGCAAGAACACATGCCCGCTTCCTCGGTCACGGCTTCGCTTCAGGCTGCGGCCTCGCTCCGCAACGATCGTGGGTTCGTTGGGCCATGAGCGGGCGGACCTTTGAGGGACCAGATCATGGGTGCGTTCAGAGACCAGTAGCGGCGCGGCGGAGCTTTTCACGCCGGTCGGCGCGATCCTGGCTAACCTTTAGAGACGGAGACCTGTCATGACAGCAACAGAGCTGAAACCTCCGATTTTCCTGATCGGCAACTATCGGTCTGGAACCACAATCGCACAAAAATTAATCGGGCTGCACCCCGACATCGTCACCTGGTACGAGCCGAAAACAGTGTGGCTATACGCCGATCCGGCGCGGCGTCATGACGAATTCGTCGAAACCGACGCTACTGATAGGGTCGCTCGCTACATTCGCGGCAGATTCCTTGAATATCAGTCGCAACACGGCGACAGACAGATCATGGAAAATACGCCTGCCAATGTCCTTCGGGTGCCGTTTGTTCACAAAATATTTCCAGACGCGATATTTCTCTATATAACGAGAAATCCTTTTTCTTACATAAGCTCGATGGAACTTAAATGGCAGCGAGCTAAATCTTTAAAAGGTCTAATACGTCTCCTGAAGATGACGCCCGTGTCACAGATTCATTATTATGCAAGGGACGTTCTGAAGCAGGTGGTCACAAAAAGGCTGCTGGGGAAGAAATACACATCGATCTATGGGCCACGGTACAACGGGATAGATCGGGATTTAAAGGAGAACGAGAAACTGACGGTGATCGCGCGCCAGTGGGCGCGCGGCAATCGAAAGGCTCGCGAAGATCTCGCCAAGCTGGGCAATGGCCGCGTGCTCTCTTTCCGCTACGAGGATTTGATACAGGACCCCGAGTTGGTCTTGCGGCGGATCTATGAGCATTGCGGGCTGAACTGTACTGACGATATCGTCCACAAGGCCAAGGAGATGATCGATCCCGGCCGCCAGCAGAAGTGGCTCCGCCTCGAAAAGAAGGATTTGACGGCGATCATACCGGAGATCCGGGACGAGATGGAGTTCTATCGCTACGAAATCCCCCCGCTCCTTCAATAGGGAAGGCGCGCTGGGCGGGCAAGCGAGACCGCTGCCGAGCGCCCTTGATGACCTCATGCGATCACGCAACTGCAAAATAGGTGCGGTGAAGCTGAGTGTCGAAGGGCACGGATGACCCTTACGCCGTCATCCCGGCAATGACGAAAATGACCATGGCGCCGATGATCGCGGGCGCATCGCCGAGAATCGCCTGCGGCTCGGCGGATCCAGTATGGACGACGCAGTGGTCGCCTTTTTGAACCGGCCGACGAGTGGAGAGAGATGTGAGCAACAACCGGCGGGGGCTGGCAAAACAGAGTGTCGTGGGCATGTTCTGGACGGCCCTGTCGATGGGCGCCCTCGCGGTCGCCGAGCTTGTCGCACTTCTCGTCCTGGCCCGATTGCTCTCGCCCAATGAGTTCGGCCTTTACTCCGCAGCGCTGATCGTCATCAAGTTTTCGGCGATCTTCCAGGGACTTGGCATTAGCCCCGCAATCGTCCAGCGCCCGGTCCTGGAAGAACGACATCTTCGGGTAGGGTTCACCTTGTCGTGCCTCCTCGGCCTTGTTGTGTCCGCCCTGGTATGGGCGATGGCACCGGCAATTGGCGGTCTGCTTCGGCTCCCCGATCTTGCTCCGATCGTTCGTGCCATCTGCTTTGTGTTCCTTTTCCAAGGCGCTTCCATGGTGGCATTGGCCGCAGCGCAGCGCGCGCTGCGGTTCCGCTGGCTGGCGCTCGTCGACGCCTGCGCCTTCGCCGCTGGCTACGTCGTTGCCGGTCCAGTGCTGGCTTGGCTCGGCTTCGGTATCTGGGCCCTTGTCGGCGCGCTCCTGATCCAGCAATTCATCCGCATGGTCGTGCTGCTCGCTGGCCAGCCGCATCCGATGCTACCTTTGCTGGAACGGCGCGCCACCGTCGAGCTGCTTTATTTCGGAAGCGGTTTCACCGTTGCCCGGATATGCAATTACCTCGCCACCCAGGCGGACAGGCTTGTCGTGGGCCGCTGGCTCGGGGCAGATGCGCTTGGCCTGTACGGCCTGTCGTCACAGCTGATGACGACGCCGGCGGTTATCGTCGGCCAGGTTCTCGATCGAGTGCTGTTCCCGACCATGGCTCTGGTCCAGGAGCAGCCGGCGCGGCTTGCTCGTGCCTATCGCAGCGCGGTCGCGGGTTGCGCTCTGCTGGTCCTGCCGGCCAGTGTGGTCGTGGCGATCGTCGCGCCGGAGTTGGTTGCGGTCATTCTCGGGCGGGGATGGGT
>NZ_VFUR01000032.1:0-50420 GCF_006441095.1 Mesorhizobium sp. B2-5-4
GGGAAGGGGTGACTTAGGGTTTGCATCGCTACCGGCGATCCGGCACTTGCGAGGTAATGACCGGCTTGGGGCCGGAACCCGGTTATCCGCTATCAGGATGAAACGGCAGTACCGCCCGAGCGCCGCAGCTAGGCAGGTTAGATGTGTACATTTGGGATAAAACAGATGACAGCCAGCAGCGTTCAAAATGTTTTCGCGACTGAGCGCATTGCTGCGCGGACTGGTGAAGCTTTACCGCCTGCCTATCACCGAATTGATGATCGCACGATCTCGTCGACATAGGTCTGCAGTGCCTTCTTCACGGTTTCACGCGGGCCGGTCATCGCTGTTTCTACCGGAGTGAGTCGGTTTGATTGGCCGTCTCGTTCGCCTGCTGCCTCACTGCATCTATCAGGTCTCGTGTCGCCTGAGCGACCTTGGCAACGGGTAGTCGATGAACGCAGTACACGCCGCCCGGATTGCCGGGCTTGCACAAATCGGGCGCAATGCACTGGCAAGGCAACGGCGGCTCAACGGTGCGGTGAAGCACCCCAAGAGGTCCCCAGATGTCGGGTGGCGTGAGGCCATAAAGGCCCACAACCGGCGTTCCGACTGACGCAGCCAGGTGCATTGGGCCGCTCTCGTTTCCCAGAAAGATAAATGCATCCGCAAGCAAAGCAGTTAATGTTTCAAGCGAGATCTTACCAACAACGCTCGCCAATGGTGACGCTGCCATGTCCAAGATTGTCTGCGCGGTTGGGCCTTCATTAGGTCCACCAACCAGTAGTGACCGCAGGCCCGTCGCGGCATAAACCTCGTCGATTATTGCAGCGAACCGTTCAGGTTGCCAACACCGCCCTTCGAACCTTGCTCCAGCGTGCACAGCGACGAAAGCTTTTACAGCCAGCTTGCTTTGCGCCAGAACCTGGGTAGACGCGCTTCGCCCAACCGGTGTGGGTTCAAGCCTCGGCGTCACTTCGCGTAATTCTATCCCAAGGGCTTCAAGCGGGGACAAATATCGGTACAAATAGTGCGCGCCTCCACGACCAAAGGTTTCAGCAAATATATTAGCAGGCTGACCTTCCCAAAACTTCAGGGGCTTTTCCGGGGGGTTGTACCCAACGCGCAGCGGAGCGCTGATTGACCTGTGCAATATCCTTGACGTCTTCGAGTCAGTTACATCAATGGTGAGATCGAATTTTCGGCGACGGAGGTCAGCGACCAGGCTTGAATATTCCTTCATCCGCTGAAGCAGACTTCTACCAGCACTTCTACCGTCGAACCCGATGGCCACGTCCGCGATATTCTGGCTGATTACGAAGTCTCGCAGGCCAGGAGCGCAGAGCATGGCTATCGCAGCGTTTGGGTAAGCGAGGCGCAAATTTCGTACGAGCACCGAGGTCAGAATGATGTCCCCGATGTACTTCGTCTGAATAACGAGAATGGACTTGATAGCCTGCCGATCAACCATCGAGCTATTCAGCACACCAACCTCCTGAAGGGCGGGTAATGTTGGTCGTTGGTCGGTTCGCATCTCCGAGAAATGGATATCTCATCGGAGCTAGATCATCTTTGCTATAGCGTTCGGGACAGCCCATGTTGCAAGCTCCCCTAAGAAGCACTCGTCATGGCATCTGTCCCTGCCACAAGGGCAATCCAGTTTCCGCAGCGAAGTCCCTATCCTCTGCGTAGATTGGCTCGCCTCTACTCACTACCAGGCGAAGCAAATCCGCATCTTCGTCGGCATGATATCGAAAGGCATTTCGGGTGTCGTATCCATGCCCAGCCTGGGACAGGGAAAACCCGCTGACTACAACAGGGGCGAAACCGGCGAAACGCGTCAACATGATCGCGAAGGCTCCGGTGGAGATTTTCCGGTGCCAGCCGCGGGACACATGATATGTGCCGCTAAGCCGCCAGACGATGTTGGCAAGTTGCCATTTGGTGAGCGCCTGCAAGGTATCAAAACCATAATTGAAGGTGCGACAACCAGCTTTCAGCTTGTCTTCAACGTCCGGCCAAACCGGTACGATCAGATGTTTCGCCTGCCGTCCCTTTAACAAGTCGCGCTTGTAGAAGTCCTGTTCGCTCGCACCGACTAAAATGCCGCGGCGGATGACGGCGATATCAGGAAGGCGGAGGCCGAACGTTTCCGCCAAAAGCTGGGAAGCATTGACGGTCACAAGTGCCCAATCGACACCATGTCCCTCCGGGAGGCGAAAATTCGGCGCCGACCCCATCACCAAGGCGGGACCCGTGACCCTGGGCAACCGAAGAGTTGGCTTTGAGAAGATTGGCAAGAAATCCAAAAGCGGAGTTTTCATGCGGGAACCTGAACGGCATGTTCCTCAAACGCGCGCAGAATGCTCTCTTCTCGCCTCCACAATTCGTCCCATTGCGTGGTGCCGGACCAGCCCGCAAACCAAGGGCCGCCGAGCGTGTAGTGCGCCAGCGAGACATCGGCGGGATCGAGTTCCGAAGCCGAAGCCCCTACGAGGTAGTTCCATGCCAGAGGCAATTCCCCGATCTCGTGGTCCTCAAGCCATTTGAAGGCGTGGAGGTCACGTCCAGGCCACGTATTGAGCATCTCGTTGGTCAGCCGTCTGTTGGAGGGATGATCTAGATTCCACAAAACGACCGACGACCAGTTTTTGCGGCGATAGAACGTCTGCATTTGTCCGTCCATCTTGACCGCTTCGGATTCGCGTTGCTGGTGCTTAACCGCCATAATCGCGTAGGAAGGATCGACTAGATCGAGCAGCTTGGCTGGATCCTTCAGAAACAGGACATCACAATCGCAGAACATGGCCCAGCCGCCTTGCCTTATAAACGGAACGGCAAAGCGCGATATGGCAAACTCTGTCGCCATCGGTGCTTCGGAAATCGGGCACCAGAGCTTACCATCCCGTACCACCATAGGTCGCTTCATAATTCCTTGGGCTTCAAGGTCTTTGAGCACCAATGGTAGGATCTGCAACGGCGTGCTTGTCCGCCGATAAGCGCTCCATCGCGCTACGTCTAGAACGCGGGATTCCCGTGGATCATAGCCGATGTAGATTGGTATCATGCCGCAACCCCATAATTGTGCAAATTTACTCGAATTAAGCAGGGAATCACTGCAAGCGGAAGACCGAAGTAAAGCGGATCACCTGGTCACGGTGGCGACCGTGCACGGTGATCGGCACCAAATGCGCTATCGGAAAAGATCTCGGGAGAAGCGGGCCACGGCCTCTTCCCCGTCCTTGGTGTACCAAGGGCAAATCGTAGTGTTCGGCATTGCGCGTCCCTTTCAATCTGAGGTCAGCGTTCCGCGCTTGTTCCTACCCTCTGAAGTAGGTCGCCAACTGTTTTTCTCCACCTTGCGGAAGAAAGTCGGCAGAAGCAGCTATCCACTCCGCGTCGGAGCCCAAAATATCTTGACAGAACCCGGCCGCGGCTTGGCCGAGCCCGATCGTGTCTACCGGCTGTGGAACCTTGGCCCTGCAACGCTTTACGAGCGGGAACTAAGGACAAGTCGACATCACACATGGGTCACGGCTAGGTGCGGTCCTGGCGCACCCGTCACATCTGATGCGTCGTCACTAACGTCCGCTTTTCGGCGGCGGCACAGCTGACTTCGATAATCGAGATGAGGCGCAAAGCGGCCGTCCAACCGTAGAGTTATGGACGTCTCTCTCGGGTCATTCGGGACGGCAGGCACTGACCGATGCCGGTTTCCCACCTCACCCGTAACACCCCCGCTCCACCGCCAACCTCTTTACCAACCCCAGCACCCCATCGATAGCTGGCGTTGGCTTGCCCGTCAGCCGGCCAAGCTCCTGCACCGCGCCCACCAGCGCGTCGATCTCCATCGGTCGGCCGCGTTCCAGATCCTGCAGCATCGAGGTCTTGTGTTCACCGACGTCGCCGGCGCCCTTGATGCGGCGGTCGACGTCGATGGGGAAGCGCACGCCCAGGCTTTCGCCGATTGCTTGCGCTTCCAGCATCATGGTGCGGGCGAGCTGGCGGGTGCCCTCGTCGGCGACGATCGCGGCCAGCGTCGAGCCGGTCAGCGCCGAGATCGGGTTGAAGGAGAGATTGCCCCACAGTTTTACCCAGATCTCGCCGCGGATGTCGTCGCGCACCGGCGCCTGCAGCCCGGCCTTGACCATCTCCCCGGCCAGGAGTGTGGCCCGTTCGCTCCTCTCGCCCGAGGGTTCGCCGAGCGAGAAGCGCCTGCCTTCGACATGGCGGATCAGGCCGGGCGCGTCGACCTCGACGGCGGGGTAGACCACCGCGCCGATGACGCGCTGCGGGCCGAGCCGCTCCCAAATCGAGCCGCCGGGGTCGACCTGATGCAGCCTGGTGCCTTCGAGCGCGCCGCCGGCCTTGTAGAAATACCACCAGGGAACACCGTTCTGCATGGTGACGACCGATGTGTTCTCCCCAAGCAGCGGCGCGATCTGGTCGAGCGCGGGCGCGACGGAATGCGCCTTCAGCGCCAGCACGACATAATCCTGCGCGCCAAGATCTTCCGCCTTGGCGACGGCGCGGACCGGGGCGGTCGTCTCCTTCCCGTCCTCGATCAGGCGCAGGCCATTTGCCTTGATTGCCTCGAGATGCGCGCCACGGGCGACGATCGACAGGTCGGTCCGGCCGGCGATGGCCAGCTTTGCCGCGAGATAGCCGCCGATGGCGCCGGCACCGAAGATGGTGATCTTCATCGTAGTGAGCCTTTGATTCTATGCATGTCGTTATCTCGGAACCGAGGGACGCTTCCAAGCGACATGCATTAGAGCCCGAGTTTGGCGGCGAGCCCAATGCGCTGCAGCTTGCCGGTCGCGCCCTTGGGGATCTCGTCCAGGATCAGCACCTTGCGCGGCACCTTGAAGTCGGCGAGCCGCATCGCGGCGTGGGCGCGGATTTCGCCCTCGGTTGCGCTCATGCCTTCGCGCAACACCACGGCCGCCGCCACCTCCTCGCCGAGCTTGTCATGCGGAATGGCGAAGGTCACCACCTGCGCCACCGCCGGGTGGTCCATCAGCACGTCGTCGACCTCAAGCGGCGAGATCTTCTCGCCGCCGCGATTGATGATCTCCTTCAGCCGGCCGGTGACCCTGAGATAGCCGTCAGCGTCGAGCACGCCCTGGTCGCCGGTGTGGAACCAGCCATGCGCGAAGGCGGTGGCGTTGGCGTCCGGGTTTTTCTCATAACCTGACGTGACATTGGGTCCGCGAATGACGATTTCGCCGGTCTCGCCGGCTTGCACCAGCCGGCCATCCGGCGTCATGACCGCCACTTCGGGGCCGCCGGCCGCACCGACGCTGCCCGGCTTGCGCAGGCCCGGCGGCAGCCGGTTCGACGCCATCTGGTGCGCGGCCTCGGTCATGCCATAGGATTCGATGACAGGGCAGCCGAAGGTCGCCTCGAGTTCGGCCATCACCTGCGCCGGCAGCGACGCCGAGGACGAGCGAATGAAGCGCGGGCGTGCCGCCGCCAGTGCTTCGGCATTGCGCGCCGCGCGCGTCAGGATCGCCTGGTGCATGGTCGGCACCGCCGTGTACCAGCTCGGTTTGGCGTCGCTCAGCCACTGGAAGAAGCGCAGCGCGTTGAAGCCCGGCGTGCAGTAGATGCTGCCGCCCGATGCCAGCGACGACAGCACCGCCGCGATCAGGCCGTGGATGTGGAACAGCGGCATGATGTTGAGGCAGCGGTCATCCGCCGTCAGGCCAAGCGTCGCGCCGATATGGCGGGCGGAGGCCGCGACATTGGCATGGCTGAGCGGCACCAGCTTGGGGCGTGAGGTGGTGCCGGAGGTGTGCAGCAAAAGCGCGATATCATCGTCACCAGCCATATCGGACGCCGCTTGCGGTCCGACCGCGGCACCCTCGATGATGAAAGTGCCGGCAGGCGCATCTGGCGGCACGATGAGGCGCAGCACGCGGATGCCGAGGCGATCGGCAACGGTCACAGCCGGGCCGGCTTCATCGACTCCGACAAGGATCGCCTTGGCACCGATGTCGGTCAGGTAGAAATTGAGCTCGTCGGCCCGGTAGGCGGGGTTGAGCGGCGCCGTCGAGGCGGTGGCCGCCACGGCGACGAAAGCCGTCGCCATCTCCGGCCCGTTCGGCAGCACGATCGCCACCCTGTCGCCCCGGCCGATGCCGAGCGCGTGCAGCTGTGTGGCCGTGGCGGCGATCAGCGCGCGCAGGCCGCCATGGGTGAGCGTGGGTCTGTCAGGAGCGAGGATTGCCGGCGCGGCATCGGCGCCGGCGACGAGGCGGCGGGAGAGGTCTGTGTGGGTCTGGGTCATGGTCACCGGCTATGTTTCAGACGAGTGCTTGTGAAAGTCCAGTCGACGTTGGCGCCGCCCCCGCTCCGTCTCGGCTTCGCCGAGCCACCTCTCCCACGTTGTGGGGGAGAGGAAACCACGGCTTTCAAAGGTTGCGACCAATCATCCTGCCGTAAACCTCAATATCCCAGCGCCATCCCGTCCTTGCGCGGGTCCGATGCCCCCGTCAGCGTTCCCTTGTCCCAGTCGATCAGCACCGCCTGGCCGCCGCCGAGCGGATGGTGCGGCTCGGTGATGGCATGGCCGCGCCGGCGCAGGCCTTCGATCGCCTCGGCGGGCACGTTGCGCTCGGCCTCCACCATGCCGTCATTGTAGAACACGCGCGGCGCGTCGAGCGCCTGCTGCGGGTCCATGCCGAAATCGATCACGTTGGTCAAAAGATGGACATGGCCGAACGGCTGGTAGCCGCCGCCCATGACGCCGAACGGCATCACCACGCGGCCGTTTTTGGTCGCCATGCCTGGCATGATCGTGTGCATCGGCCGCTTGCCGGGCGCGATGGCGTTGGGGTGCGCCGCGTCGAGGCGGAAGCTCGAGCCGCGGTTCTGCAGCACCACGCCGGTCTTCGGGCCGACGACGCCGCTGCCGAAGGAATAATAGGTCGAGTTGATGAAGGAGACCGCGTTGCGGTCGCGGTCGACGATCGAGATGTAGACCGTGTCGCTGCCGGGCAACTGGATGTCAGGCAGATGGGTCATGGCGCGCTCGCGGTCGATCTCGGCGCGCAGCCGCTCGGCATGGGCGGCCGACAGAAGCTCTCTCACGGGCACCGGGACACGGTCCTGGTCGCCGACGAAACGGTCGCGGTCGCGATAGGCCAGCCGCCCGGCCTCGATCTCCAGATGCAGGCGCTCGGCGCCGTTGGGGTTGAGCCCGCCGAGCTTGAAGCCCGACAGCACGTTCAGCATCATCAGCGCCGTCAGGCCCTGGTTGTTCGGCGGCATCTGGTGAATCTCATGACCGCCATAGCTGACGCTGACCGGCGCCACATAGTCGCCCCTAGTCGCGGCGAAATCCTCATGCGAATGCAGCCCGCCCAATTCGTTGAGCCGGCGCACCATGTCGTCGGCGACCGCGCCTTCGTAGAATCCGGCGCGGCCGTGCTTGGCGATTATCCGCAAGGTGGCGGCCAGCTCCGGCTGCTTGTGCACGTCGCCGGCCTTCGGCGCGGCGCCGCCGGGCAGGAAGATGCGGGCCGCGTGCTCGTCGGCGGAAAGATCGGTCTCCGGGTCGGCCCAGTCGAAGGCGACGCGGTCGTGCACGACATAGCCATTCTCGGCATAGTGGATCGCCGGCGCCAGCACCTCGGTCAGGCTCTTGCTGCCATGGTCCTCGAGCAGCCGGCACCAGGCGTCGATGGCGCCCGGCACGGTCACCGCATGCGGTCCCTGCTTGGGAAGCTCGCTAAAACCCTTGTCGCGATACCAGTCGACGGTCGCGGCCGCCGGCGCCCGGCCGGAGCCGTTGAAGGCCAGCACCTTGCTTTGTCCCTTGGGGCAGTAGAGGACAAAGCAATCGCCGCCTATGCCGGTCGATTGCGGCTCGACCACGCCCTGCACGGCGGCCGCACAGATGGCGGCATCCATGGCGTTGCCGCCGGCGCGCAGCATCTCGATGGCCGCCAGCGTCGAGAGCGGGTGCGATGTCGCGGCAATCGCTTCCGTGGCACGAACCGGCGAGCGGCCGGGAAACTGGAAATCACGCATCTGGTCTGGATATCCCTAGGGTCACTTGAAGCGAATGGGTCCGATGAAATCAATGCCGGCGGCCGAAGATCTGCGCCAGCGACAACAGCAGGACCGAGAGCACGATCAGGCAGGTCGAGATGGCGGCGATGGTCGGGTCGATCTGGTCGCGCAGCGCGTTGAACATGCGGCGCGTCAAGGTGGTGGTCTCGCCGCCCGAGATGAACAGCGAGACGACAACTTCGTCGAAGGAGGTGATGAAGGCAAACAGCGCCCCCGAGACGATCGAGAAGCGGATCTGCGGCATCGTCACCTGCCAGAAGGCAGCGATGCGTCCCGCACCCAGGCTGCGCGCCACGCGCTCCTGGTTCATGTCGTAGGAGCGCAGGCCCGACAGCACGGTCAGCACCACCAGCGGCAGCGCCTGCACCGTATGCGCGATGACCAGGCCGGTCAGCGTGTTGTTGAGGCCGATGCGCGCATAGAGGAAGAAGGTGCCGATGCCGATCAGGATCACCGGGATGATCAGCGACGCCGTGAGCAGCGCGTTGATGGTGCCGTTGAAGCGCAGCGTACCCCTGTTGATGGCGTAGGCCGCGGCGGTGCCGAGCGGCGTCGCCACCAGCGCGGTCATGACAGCGACCTTCACCGACACGATGGTGGCGTCACGCCATTCCAGCGACTGGAAATAGCTTTCGTACCAGCGCAGCGACCATTGCTGCGGCGGGAATTGCAGCAGCGTCGAATCCGAAAACGACATGATGACGATGATGACCGACGGCGCGATCAGGAACAACAGCACGAGGCCGCCGAGGCCGTAGAGCCACAGGCGTTGCCGGTGCGAGATCGGCAGGCCGATATCTCCGCTCATCGCGAACTCCATACGCCGGTGGCGCGCGCGCCGAGCAGCCACTGGAACAGGCCCAGAAGCGCGAGCGTGACCACCAGCAGCACCACGCCGAGTGCCGCACCCGCACCCCAGTTGGAATAGAGGCTGGTGGTCTGTTCCATGCGCATCGCCCACATCACCACCTTGCCGCCGCCCATCAGCGCCGGCGTGACGAAGAAGCCGAGGCACAGCACGAAGACGATGACCACGCCCGAGGCGAGGCCGGGCAGCGACAGCGGAAAGAAGATCTGCCTAAAGGTCGCGGCCGGGCCGGCGCCGAGGTTCATGCCGGCGCGCAGGCAGTCGGTGTCGATGGTCTTCATCGAGGCGTAGAGCGGCAAAACAAGAAACGGCAGCAATATGTGCGTCATGCCGATGACCACGCCTGAAAAATTATTGGCCAGCGACAGCGGCTGGCTGATCACGCCGAGGTCGATCAGCCAGCTGTTGATCAGGCCCTTGCGCTGCAGGATCACCAGCCAGGCATAGGTGCGCACCAGAACCGATGTCCAGAACGGCAGGATGACGAAGATCAGGCAGATCGAGGCGGCCCGGCGCGGCAGTTGCGACAGCATGTAGGCCAGGGGATAGCCCAGCAGCACGCAGGCGCCGGTAACGATGAAGGCGACCTTGAAGGTGGTGATGAAGGTCCTGATGTAGGAGGCCTGCTCGAAGAAGCGTGCGTAGTTGGCGGCGCTGAAGGCGCCGGTCTCGTCGAACAGCGACAGCCAGAACAGCCAGCCGATCGGCACGATGATGATGGCACAGACAAGGAACAGGCTCGGCGCCAGCAACGCCAGCAGCCGCAGTGACTCCCGCCGCGCATCGGCGCGTAGCTCTTGCGCGTTCAGATCCTGCCTCGCCGGGCCGGCGATCTCTTTCAGCAGGGCGGATTGCGCGCTCATCCCTCGGCCGCCACCAGGATCGTGTCCTTCGTATCGAGGCCGAGCGTGATCGGCTGGCCGGGCGCCGGCATTCTGGCCAGCACATCGCTGCGGCAATAATCGCGCAACGTCAGCTGGCGGCCGTCACTCAGGCTGGCATAGCAGACGAAACTGTCGCCCTGGTAGATGATATCGCTGACCGTCGCATCGAGCACATTGATGTCGGTCGACGGCTCGTCCGCGGTGACCAGCCGCAACTTCTCCGGTCGCACCACCATCAGATGCCGACCCGCCGGCGGTGTCGGTGCGCCGGTCTGGATTCGCCTGTCCTGATACCAGACCGACCCGTTGCGGCACTCGACGGGAATGAAATTCGATTCGCCGATGAAACCGGCCACGAATTGCGTCTTCGGCGCGACATAGAGGGTTTCGGGCTTGTCGAGCTGTTCGATGCGGCCAGCGTTCATCACGGCAATACGGTCCGACATGGTGATGGCTTCGCGCTGGTCGTGCGTGACATAGACCGTCGTCATGCCAAGACGGCGATGAAGCGCGCGCAATTCGATCTGCATATGCTCGCGCAGACCCTTGTCGAGCGCCGACAGCGGTTCGTCCATCAAGACGATGCGCGGCTCGAAGACGATGGCGCGCGCCAGGGCCACGCGCTGGCGCTGACCGCCGGAGAGCTGGTCGACGCGGCGCTCGCCCAAGCCCTGCAGCTTCACCAGCTCCAGCGCCTTCTCCACGCGCTGCGCCGTCTCGGCTGCCGCGACGCCGCGCTGCTTCAGTGGAAAGGCGATGTTGTGGAAGACATCCATATGCGGAAACAGCGCATAGTTCTGGAATACCATGCCGATGTTGCGCCTGTGCGGCGGCGTGGTGATGATCTCGTCGCCGCCGACCTTGATGCTCCCGCCATTGGCTCTGACGAAACCGGCCAGGATCATCAGCAGCGTCGTCTTCCCCGATCCGGAAGGCCCGAGCAGCGTCAGGAACTCGCCGGCTTCGACATCGAGATTCAGGTCGCGCAACACCGGCACGCTGCCAAATCGTTTCTCGATCCGGCGCATGCTGATCGGCAGCGCGGATGGTGCAATGGACAAGATCGTTTTCTCCTGGGCGGAGACTGAAGGAGCGGGGCGGCGTTTGCGCCGCCCCGCAATGTCAGGGTTCCGGCCTATTGGATCAGATTGTTGAACTTTTCCGTCGCCTCGACGAGGGTGTCGCGCCAGAACTCGGCATCCTGCAACACCTGCTTCTTGACGTTTTCGGGCGCCGAGTTGATGTCCTTGATCCGCTCGGGCGGGATCTTGCCGGTCTCGAAAGCCTTCTCGTTCACCGGCCCATTGTCGACATAGAGCGGCAGATTGGCCTGCAGCTGCGGGCTGACGAACATCGCCAGCGCCTTCATCGCCGCTTCCTTGTTCTTGGCGCCTTTGGGGATGATCATGCAGTCGGCGGTGAGCACGCCCTGGTCGAACGAGAAGCTGACGGGCGCGCCTGCCTTCTTCAGGGTGCCGGCACGGCCGTTCCAGATGCTCGCCATGTCGACTTCGCCATCCTTCACCAGTTGCATGGCCTGGGCGCCGGAGGTCCACCAGGCGTCGACATGGCCACGGATCTTGTCGACCGATTTCAGCGCGCCGTCGATGTCGACGGGATAGACCTTGTCGATCGGCAGGCCGGAGGCGAGTGCGGCGACGCTCAGCGTCTCCGTCGCCTGGCTGCTGCTCAGCGCGCGCCGTCCCGGAAACTTCTCCACGTTCCAGAAGTCGGCCCAGGTCTTCGGGCCCTTGTCGCCGAAGACGTCGGTCCGATAGATCAGCACGACGGAGGTGTAGGAAATGCCGACCCAGTCGTCATGCACCAGCTTGGGGTTGATGCCGCTCTTGTCGATGATGCCGTAATCCAGCTTTTCGAACAGCCCTTCCTTGGAGCCGCGCGCGCATTCGTCGGCGCCCAGCTCGGTGATGTCCCATTTGACGGCATTGCCGGTCACCTGCAGGCGCACGTCGTCGAGGCCGTTGGTGGTGTCTTCCTTGATGGTGATGCCGAGCGCATCGGCGGTCGGCTTGAAGAAGGCCTTGGTTTCCGCTTCCTGATAGGTGCCGCCCCACGAGGCGACGGTGATGGTGTCGGCGGCGAGGGCAGGCACTGCCGCGGAGGCAATGAGGCCGGCTATCGCGAAAGTTCTAAAGTTCCTGTTCATTTCGGTTCTCCGACCGGTGTTCCCATTTGTTTTTGATTTGGCATGCGATTTTGTATACAATTTCGAATGTAGCCGAGAGATCGGTGTTGTCAACTCCGGCGAGGACGATCAATTCGACGCGATGGGACGGTGCCGCAGGGCGTGGCAAATTGCGCCGACTGCGACTACAAACGAGGCAATGTTCGGCTAAAGCAGCCGGAGAACTGGGAACGGAACTTGGCCAAGGAAACAAAAAATACGCTGCGCGACTCGGTCTATTCCGCGCTCAAGGCGATGATCGTGACCGGCCAGATTCCGCCGGGCTCGCGCGTCACCGAGAGCGATATCGCGGCCAAACTCAATGTCAGCCGCACGCCGGTGCGCGAGGCCTTCAACCGGCTGGAGCGCGACGGACTGGTCACCGGCCGGCCGCGCCAGGGCTATGCCGTCACCGAGTTCGACATCAACATGTTCCGCGAGGCCTTCGACATCCGCGAACTGCTCGACGGCCATGCGACGGAATTGGCGGCGGCCGCCGCGACCGAGAAGGACAAGGCGCGGCTGCGCGCCATGCTGGCCGAGTGCGAACGGCTGGCCGCCATTCCCGACCGCACGACGCGGGAGAAATTCCAGGAACTGGAGGTGGGCATCGATCTGCACCGCGTCATTGCCGAAATCAGCGGCAATGCGATGCTGCACGGCATGCTGTGTGGCATCCTCGACAAGTGCCAGCACTATGTCTGGACCGAACTCCTGTGGCTCGACGAATGGAAGATCGCCCGCGACGAGCATGCCGAGATCGTCGAGGCGATCTGCGCAAACGATATCAGCCGCGCCGGAACGCTGGCGCGCGCCCATGTGCGCGGTTCGCGCGAGAACGTGTTGCGCCTGCTGCAGGCGAAATCGGACTATCAGAGTTTTCTGGCCAAGGCCTCCTGAACGAGACAGCCCATTGGCGCCTACCAGGTCCAGCCGCCCTTTCCGAGCGTCGCCACCGCGTCGACGATGCGGGTGAAGCTCGCGCGGGCGCGGGCGACGCTGTGCCGGGCCCTGAGATAGCCGTGCACCAGGCCGGGTTCCTCGAACCAGGTGGCGCGCCCGCCTGCCGCGACGATGCGGTCGCGATAAGCCTCGCCATCGGATGACAGCGGGTCGCACTCGGCGGTCACCAGCACGGTCGGCGGCAGGTTGGCGAAATCGGCATCGGCCAGCGGCGACAGCGTGATGTCACCGGTCTGGTCCACGCCCCCGGTGCGGATGTGCTTGTAGAACTCGAGATCGCGCACCGTCAGCATCGGCGCTTGGGCGTGTGTCACATAGGATCCACGCGAGCGATCGCCGCCGAGGCCGGGATAGATCAGCATCTGGCCGACCGGCTTTTTCGCATGGCCACGCGTCGCGTGCGCAACGGCGGCGCAAAGGTTGCCGCCGGCGCTGTCGCCGCACAGCACCACCGGGCGGTCGGAGCCCCCCGCGGCCCATTCGAAGGCGGTCATCGCATCGTCGAAAGCGGCTGGGTGTAGATGCTCCGGCGCCAGCCGGTAATCGACCGAGACCACCTCATAACCGGTGCGGCCGCAAAGCTCGGCGCAGACATCGTCGTGGCTGTCCAGCCCGCCGAGGATGAAGCCTCCGCCATGGATGTAGAGCACCATGGCGGCACGGTCCGGCGTCGCGTTGCGATAGATGCGGATCGGGATGTTGCTGGCAGGTGTGGCGATGGCGGTCGTCTCGGCCGTCACGCCTTGCGGATAGCCGGCAAAGAACTCGCGGCACATGCGGTCATAGATCTCGCGCTGCCGCGCGATCGTGTAGTCGATCGTATCGGGCGGATAATAGGAATTGGTCCGCTCGATGAAGGCCCAGGTCTCGGTGTCTATGAGTTTTGCGTAGTCGGTCATGAACGGAGACCGGACAGCAATGAACGCGCCCAGGCACCCCCCTCTGGCCTGCCGGCCATCTCCCCCTCAAGGGGGCAGATCGGATCTCGTCTCGGCTTTCGCCAACCGCCAACGTTTCCGGAAGAGCGCTGTTGGCAAGACCGCCGATCTCCCCCCTTGAGGGGGAGATGCCCGGCAGGGCAGAGGGGGGTGCCTGGCGCCATCATCTCCGAGTTATTTCCCCTTCCACACAGGCTCGCGCTTCTCCGCGAAAGCGCGAAAACCTTCCATACCGTCCTCCGACCCATAGAGCGCGTCGACGGTCGGCAACTGCCGGCGCGTCACCTTGTTCATCGCATCCTGGAAGGTCAACGATTCCGCCACCCGCGCCGTCTCCTTGATCGCTGCGAAGACCAGCGGTGGGCCGCTGGCGAGCAGGCGGGCGACCTCCCAGACGCGGTCCTCGAGCTTTTCCTTGGGCAGCACCTCGTTGACCAGGCCCCAGCGATGCGCCTCGGCGACATCCATCCAGCGGCCGGTGAGCAGCAGGTCCATGGCGACATGGTAGGGGATGCGCTTCGGCAGCTTGATCGTCGCCGCGTCGGCTAGCGTGCCGGCGCGGATTTCGGGCAGCGCGAAGGAGGAATGGTCGGAGGCGTAGATGAGGTCGCAGGACAGCGCCAGCTCGAAGCCGCCGCCCACCGCCATGCCGTTGACGCAAGCGAGGACCGGCTTGTTCAGATCGCGCAATTCCTGCAGGCCGGCAAAGCCGCCGACGCCATAGTCGCCATCGACCGCGTCGCCGCCGGCGGCGGCCTTCAAGTCCCAGCCGGCACAGAAGAACTTGTCGCCCGCGGTCTTGACGATGGCGACGCGCAGTTCCGGATCGTCGCGGAACGCCTTGAACGTTTCGCCCATCAGCCGCGAGGTCTTCAGGTCGATCGCATTGGCCTTGGGGCGGTCGAGCGTGACCTCGAGGATAGTGCCTTCGCGGCGGGTCGAAATGACGTCAGACATTCTTGTTTTCTCCCAGCACCAGCAGCGCGTCGGCGATCCAGGCGCCCTTGCCTTGCGTGCAGACGATCAGCGGATTGATATCGAGTTCCTCGATCTCGCCGGCATTCTCCTGCACGAAGCCGGCAATACCCGCGATGGCGTCGATAGCGGCCTGGACATCGGCCTTCGGCCGGCCGCGATAGCCTTCGAGCAGCGGGAACAGTTTCAGACCGCGCAGCGCGGCCTCGATGTCGTCGCGGGTCGCCGGCAGCATCAGCGTGACGCTGTCGCGCAGCAATTCGACCAGCACGCCGCCGGTGCCCAGCGTCATCACGGCGCCGAACATCGGGTCGCGTGTGAAGCCGACGAGCAGTTCGGCGACGCCGTCGCGCACCATGCGTTCGACATAGAGCCCGGTGCCGAGCGGCAGCAAGTCATGCGCTGCCGTGCTGACCGATTCGGCGTCCTTGAGGTTTAGCCTGACGGCGCCGACCTCGGACTTGTGGGTGACGCCAAGAGCCTTCAGGGCAACCGGAAAGCCGAGCGCCATGGACGAGATCACGGCCTCGACCGCATTGCCGGCCCGCTCGCCCTTGGGCACGGAAAGGCCGGCCTTGATCAGCCGCGCCTTGGCTTCAGCCTCGTCAGGTGTGACGCGCGGCACGTCGGATGCGCCGGCAGCCCTCGTGTCGACCGGCTGTGCCTGCGGCTCGCGCCAGGCCCAACCGATAAAGGCCGCCGCCTGCGCGGCGTCCATTGCCTCGGAAATGCCGAACAGCGGCACCATGCCACGCGCCATCAGCTCGGCCGTGTATTCCTCAGGCAGGTTCTCCGGCAGCGAGGAGACGATGGCACCATGCGCCTTGTTGGTCTTCAGCGCCGATTCGAAGGCGCGCAGCGTCGCCCACCAGTCGGTCACCGAGCAGCGGTCGGGGCGCGGAAAGTCGAGCACCAGCATGTTGAGGTCGAAGCCGCCCGACACCATGGCGGTGAAGGTGGCGGTCATTGCTGGCTCGTTGTTCCAGATGAAGGTGTGGTAGTCCAACGGATTGGCCACCGCGACCAGCGGCCCGAGCGTCGATTTGACATGGGCGCGATGGCTGTCGGTCAGCACCGGGAAGTTGACCCAGCGCCCTTCGGCGCTGTCGGCCATGACCGACGCCTCGCCGCCCGAACAGCTCATCGATGAGAGCCTGTACCCAGGCAGCGGGCCGGTGATGTGCAGCAGCTTCAGTGCCTCGATGAAGGCGGGGATGGAATCGACACGCGCGATGCCAAGCCGCTTCAGGAAGGCGCCTGAAGCAGCGTCCGACCCGGCAAGCGAGGCGGTGTGCGAGACGGTTGCTTGCCGCGCCTGTTCGGAGCGGCCGACCTTCATGGCGATGATCGGTTTTTTGAGCTCTCTCGCCCTGGCCGCCAGCCGCTCGAAGCCGGCTACCGAATCAAAAGCCTCGATGTGCAGGCCGAGCGAAGTCACCCGCTCGTCCTCGATCAGGCCAAGCGCCATTTCCGACAGGCCGGTCTGCGCCTGGTTGCCGGCGGTCATCAGGAAGGCGATCGGCAGGCCACGCTTCTGCATCGTCATGTTGATGGCGATGTTGGAGGACTGGGTGATGATGGCGACACCCTTGCCGCCCTCGTCCAGCCTGATGCCACCATGCTGGTCGGGCCACAAAAGCGCACCATCGGCATAGTTGATCAGGCCATAGCAATTCGGCCCGATGATCGGCATCTGACCGGCGGCGGCAACCAGTTCGGCCTGCAGCCGTTCGCCATCCTCGTCATAGGCCTCGGTTTCGAGGAAACCGGCGGCAAAGCAGACGGCGCCGCCGGCGCCGCGCTCGGCCAGTGCCTTGATCACCTCGATGGTCAGGTGCCGATTGACGCCGACAAAGGCCGCGTCCGGCGCGCCGGGCAGATCCGCGACTGACCGGTAGGCCTTGCGCCCGGCAACCTCGTCCTTGGTCGGATGCACCGGCCAGATCTCACCGGCAAACCCCATCTTGATCGATTGCGCCACGACGGCGGCGGCCTGCACGCCGCCGAACACGGCGATCGATTTCGGGCGCAGAAGGCGTTCGAGTTTATGCATGGTCATCTTTTCGTTTTGAGCGCGATCTCAGGACAAACGATCCCGTTTGCCCGACAGAGCCGGATGCCGGTTTTGGCTATCATGCTCTAAGCACCGAACGGGCGCAGCAGCGCCCGCGAAATAATATGTCGCTGAATCTCCGACGTGCCTTCCCAGATGCGTTCGACGCGGGCGTCACGCCAGATGCGTTCCAGCGGCAGGTCATCCATCAGCCCCATGCCGCCATGGATCTGGATCGCCTCGTCGGCGACAAAGGCAAGCATTTCGGTGGCCTTCAGCTTGGCCATGGCCATGTCCTGGTCGGTGACGGTGCCCTGATCGTACTTCCAGCCGGCTTCGAACACCATCAGGTCGGCGGCCTTCAGTTCCGTCGCCATGTCGGCAAGCTTGAACGACACGCCCTGGAACTTGCCGATCTGCTGGCCGAACTGCTGGCGCTGCGCGGCATATTCGACCGCATGGCCAAGCGCCCGCTCGGCGCGGCCTAGGCAGGTGGCGCCGACCTGCAGGCGCGTCGCGCCGAGCCAGGAATTGGCGACATCGAAGCCCTTGTGCACCTCGCCCAGAACCTGGGATGCCGGCAGGCGGCAGTCGTCGAATTCGAGGATGGCGTTGGTATAGCCACGATGCGAGACGTTGCGATAACCGTCGCGCACCGTAAATCCCTTGGTGCCCTTGTCGACGAAGAAGGCGGTGATCTTCTTTCGTTTTCCACGCGGTGAATCCTCCTCGCCCGAGGCCATGAAGACGATGGCGAAATCGGCAAGATCGGCGTGCGAGATAAAATGCTTGGTGCCGTTCAGCACCCAGTCGTCGCCATCCTGCACGGCGGTCGCCTTCATGCCGCGCAGGTCGGAGCCGGCGCCGGGCTCCGTCATCGCCAGGCAATCCCATTTCTCGCCGCGGATGCAGGGGAAAAGGTACTTTTCACGCTGCTCCGGCGTGCCGGCGAGCAGGATGTTGGAGGGGCGCGCAACGCAGGTCCAGTGCAGCGCGTAATTGGCTCGGCCAAGCTCCTTCTCATAGAGCAGCCAGGTCACCGTATCGAGCCCCGCGCCGCCGACATCGGCCGGCATGTTGGCGGCATAGAGCCCGGCCTCGATCGCCTTGGCCTTGATCTCTTCGATCAGCTCGCGGCGCAGCACGCCGGTGCGCTCGACCTCGCGTTCATGCGGATAAAGCTCGTTCTCGACGAAGGCGCGCGTCGTCTCGACAATGAGTTTCTGCTCTTCCGAAAGACCGAAATCCATGGTCTCAGCCCTTCTTCTTTTTCTTCGGCTTTTCGGCCCGCTTCACCGGCTTGGCGGCCTTGGCCCTTTCGGCCGCCTTGGAAGCCACGGGCTTCTTCGCCGCCAGCTTGGCGAGTTGCTTGGTATAGTCCTTGTGCAGCGCGCCGGCGCCCCAGCCCTTGCCCTTGTTCTGCTTCGACAGCGCGTCCATGATCGCGACCAGATTGTCGTCACGGATCTTTTCCAGCTCGCGGATCGACAGGCCGTGCGCCTGGTCGTCCGACTGGGTGGCGATCAGGTCGACCAGCTCGTCGTTGAATTCCGGCACGTCCATCAGCTTGGTCCACGGCCATTTCAGGCACGGTCCGAACTGCGCCATGAAGTGGCGCATGCCGGCTTCGCCGCCGGCGACGCGATAGACCTGGAACATGCCCATCTGCGCCCAGCGCAGGCCGAAGCCGTAGCGCATGATGTCGTCGAGTTCCTCGACCGTGCAGATGCCGTCCTTAATCAGCCACAGCGCCTCGCGCCAGGCGGCTTCGAGCAGGCGGTCGCCGACGAAGGCCTCGATCTCCTTGCGGATGACGACCGGCTTCATGCCGATCGAGGCGTAGATTTCCTTGGCGACCTCGATCGCTTCGGGGAAGGTCTGGTCGCCGCCGACGATCTCGACCAGCGGCAGCAGATAGACCGGGTTGAACGGATGGCCGACGACCAGCCGCTCCGGATGCTTCTTCATCGCCACCTGCATATCGGTCGGCTTGATGCCGGAGGTCGACGAGCCGACAATGGCGTTGGCGGGCGCATGGGTGTCGATCTCGGCCAGCACGCGATGCTTGAGGTCGAGCTGTTCCGGAACGCTCTCCTGGATGAAATCGGCATCGGCCACCGCTTCGGCGATGGTCTTGGCGAAGGTCAGCTTGCCTTCCTTGGGCAGGCCACCGGGAACCATCTGCTTGTAGGCGCGACGCGCGCCCTTCATCACTTCCGAGACCTTGCGCGAGGCCTCCGGATCAGGATCGAAGATCGAGACGTCGATGCCGTTCAAGAGCAGGCGCGCCACCCAGCCGGCGCCGATGACGCCGCCGCCAATGGCGGCCGCCTTGTTGATGATGCTCATTGAGAGGCTCCGGTTCTTGTCCTGGCGGTTTCGGGATCGGTCAGAGACACGCGCTTGCCGGCGCGAATGACCGACGGGTCATAGGCCTTGCGGGCGAAAACTTCGAGGACGAAGGGCCGGAAGAATTCGATCGGCAGCGTCTCATAGTCGGGGTCGAAGCTCGACTGGTCCCAGCGCTCGCAGAACTGGTCGCAATCGTCGAAATAGGCATGGCCGGCGAAGCGGTCGCGCGCATGGCGATTGCCGCCGAGATGGTGGGCGTAGTAGAGGCGCTGGAAATCGCCGTGCTTCTCGACCACCCAGGTGCATTGCTCGCGCACGAAGGGTTTCAGGATCGAAGCGGCGTATTCGTCGTGATTGTAGGGCGCGTAGATGTCGCCGATGTCGTGCAGCAGCGTGCAGGCGATCCAGTCGGTGTCGGCGCCGTCGCGCCAGGCGCGTGTCGCCGCCTGCAGCGAATGGCCGAGCCGGGTGATCTTGTAGCCGGAAAGGCCCTCGTCGAGCTGCACCAGCGCGTCGAGCAGCCGCTCGCCGGTCTTGGCCGCATAGTCTATTTCGTGGGCGGTCAGGAACTCGTAGTCTTGCCTGTCGCCATCCTTCATCGCGGTGAATTTTACGGTAGCCATATCGACCCTCCCTGCGAATAATTTATGCCGCTATCGGCGCTCGCTTGGTCAGGTTGAGCTTTTTGCGAACTTCCTCCGGTCCCAGGATCCTGGCGCCGAGATTGGTGACGATCGAGGCGGCGCGCTCGACCAACTGCGCATTGGTCGCCAGAACGCCCTTGTCGAGCCACAGATTGTCCTCTAGCCCGACGCGGACATTGCCGCCGGCGAGCACCGCCGCCGCTGCATAGGCCATCTGGTTGCGGCCGATGGCGAAGGCCGACCAGTTCCATGTCGACGGCACGTTGTTGACCATCGCCATGAAGGTGTTGAGGTCGTCGGGCGCACCCCACGGCACACCCATGCAAAGCTGCACCAGCGCGTCGGGGTTGAGCACCTTTTCCTCGACCAGCTGCTTGGCGAACCAGAGATGCCCGGTGTCGAAGGCCTCGATCTCGGGCTTGACGCCGAGCGCCGTCATCATGCCGCCCATGGCGCGCAGCATGCCGGGCGTGTTGGTCATGACATAATCGGCTTCGGCGAAATTCATGGTGCCGCAGTCCAGCGTGCAGATTTCCGGCAGGCATTGGCGCACATGTTCCATGCGGTTGGTGGCGCCGCCCATGTCGGTGCCCTTTTCGTTGAGCGGCAGCGGCGCTTCCGGCGAGCCGAACACCATGTCTCCGCCCATGCCGGCGGTCAGGTTCAGGATGACGTCGACGTCCGCCGCGCGGATGCGCTCTGTCACTTCGCGGTAGAGATGCACGTCGCGCCTGGGCTTGCCGGTTTCGGGGTCGCGCACATGGCAGTGGACGATGGCAGCGCCTGCCTTGGCCGCATCGATCGCCGAATCGGCGATCTGCTTGGGCGAGCGCGGCACATGCGGCGAGCGGTCCTGCGAACCGCCGGAACCCGTCACGGCGCAGGTAATGAAGACCTCACGGTTCATCGCGAGCGGCATCGAAACTCTCCTCCCATTCGAAACAGCCGCTAGCATCGCTCGACTTGATCAAAGCTGCTTTGCGTTTTACGAAGGCGATATGATCAAAAGCGAAAAACCGGATATCTTTCGCGCCGAGCGCACGCCGCTCAAGGTGACGTTGCTGGTGTTTTCCGGCTCGTCGATCATGTGCGTGGCCTCCGCCGTCGACCCGCTGCGCGCCGCCAATCGCATTTCCGGCGAGACCCTGTTCGATTTCAAGCTGGTCTCGGTGACAGGCGAGGCGCCGGTCACCACATGCGGCCTGCCGGTGGCGGTCAGCGGCCGTTTCGACGCCAATGAGGCAACCGATGTGCTTGTCGTCGTCGCCGGCTTCGGCACCCAAAACTATGCGACGTCGGCTCTCCTCTCAGCTTTGCGGCGGGCGGCGCGAGCGGCCCGTGCGTGCGGCGGCGTCGAGGCCGGCACCTGGCTGGTGGCGCGCGCCGGCCTGCTGGAAGGCCGCAGCGCCACCACCCACTGGGAGGACATGGAGGACTTTTCCTCGGCATTCCCCGGCGTCGATGTCCGGCCGGACCGCTACGTCATCGACGGGCCGGTGTTCACGTCGGGCGGAGCTTCGCCGACCTTCGACCTGATGCTGCATCTCATTCGCACGCGCCTCGGCATGGCGGTGGCGCTCGATGTCGCCAGCGTCTTCATCTACGACCAGGCGCGGGCCGCGACCGATGCCCAGCCGCTGGTCTCGCTCGGCCGGCTCGACGGCTATGATCCGCGGCTGGCGCAGGCGATCCGGCTGATGGAATCGCATGTCGATCAGCCGCTGACCGTAGAGGCGGTTGCCAGGCGCGCCGGGGTGACAGCACGGACGCTGGAAAGCATCTTTCGCAAGTCGATCGGCGAGACACCGGGCGCCTATTATCTCAGGCTGCGCCTGGGTGCCGCGCGCCGGCTTGTGGTCGACACGCGGATCGCCATGGCGGATATCGCCGGGCGGACGGGGTTCTCGTCTGCCGCGGCCTTTTCCAGAGCCTTTTCAAGAGCTTTTGGCGAAGCCCCTGTGAGGCTTCGCCGGGGGTAGTGCAGGTCGCCCAAAACTGTGTAGCGGTTTTGGGGCAACGACATGCACAGATAAAGAGAGCTTATGCCGCATTCTGGCGGTCGCTGCCGCCATCGATCTGCGAGCGCATCTGCCGCGCGAGATGGGTCTCGAAGCGGCTGGCAACGGCGCGGTCCCATTCATTGGTGCTGCGTGCGCCCTGCTTTGGATGCGGCATTGCCATCAGCCGGTCGATGATCGATCCGGCCTCGCCAGGTGAGAGCAGGGCGTCGATTTCACGTTCATTCTGCATATCGGTTCGCCTCCTTCTTCCTCTCCCGCCACGAGCAATATCTATACGAGATTCGTGACGGCAGTTTGAAGGCAAGAGCTGGGCGATTGAGGGGCGCTTAGGGGCAAAACCTTGTCGTCGGTTTCAGCATGGCGCGCAAAAGGTTTCCGCGCGCCAAGCTCTCGAATCGCATAGTGCGCCGGCTTGGATTGCCGGCGGTCAGGCAGCGTCAGACGTAGCGGTTGACGATGTTTTCGAGCAGTTCCTGGCGGCCGGAGCGCGGCTGCGGTTCGATCTTCTTCTTCACCACGCGCTCGGCGATCTCTTCCAGCGTGCGCTTGCCCGACAGCATTGCCTTGGCCTCGGCGCCGTTCCAGCCGGCGTAGCGTTCGGCGAGCGGAGCCGACAGCGCCTTGTCCTCGACCATGCGGGCCGCCGCCTTCAGGCCGCGCGCACAAGAATCCATGCCGCCGATATGACCGATCAGCAGATCCTGCGGGTCGAGCGACTGGCGGCGCAGCTTGGCATCGAAATTGGTGCCGCCGGTCTTGAAGCCGCCGGCCTGGAGGACTTGGTAATAGGCCAGCGCCATCTCCGGCACATTGTTGGGGAACTGGTCAGTGTCCCAGCCCGACTGGTAATCGTTGCGGTTCATGTCGATCGACCCGAAGACGCCGAGCGCATTGGCCAGCGCCAGCTCATGCTCGAAGGAATGGCCGGCCAGGATAGCGTGGCCCTGCTCGATGTTGAGCTTGACCTCCTTCTCCAGGCCGAAGCGCTTGAGGAAGCCGTAGACGGTCGCGACGTCGTAGTCATACTGGTGTTTTGTCGGCTCCTGCGGCTTCGGCTCGATCAGGATGGTGCCCTTGAAGCCGATCTTGTGCTTGTAGTCGACGACGAGGTTCAGGAAACGGCCGGCCTGTTCCTGCTCGCGGGCAAGGTCGGTATTGAGGAGCGTCTCATAGCCCTCGCGCCCGCCCCACAGCACGTAATTCTCGCCCTTCAGCCGCTTGGTGACGTCGATGCAGCTCTTCACCGTCGCGGCGGCGTAGGCGAATACATCCGGATCGGGATTGGTCGCTGCACCCGACATGAAACGGCGATTGGAAAACAGGTTCGCCGTGCCCCAGAGAAGCTTGACGCCGGTCTGCTTCATCTTGGTGGCGAAATAATCCGCGATTTCATCGAGGCGGGCCGCACTTTCGGAGAAATCCTTGCCCTCGGGCCGCACATCGGCGTCGTGGAAACAGAAATAAGGCGCGCCGAGCAGCGAGAACATCTCGAAGGCGACATCCGCCTTCAGTTTCGCCAGTTCCATCGTGTCGACGCCGCCGGCCTTGGGGAACCAGGGACGGTCGAAGGTCTGGCCACCGAACGGGTCGCCGCCCGGCCAGGCGAAGGAATGCCAGTAGGCGACGGCAAAGCGCAGATGGTCTTCCATCCGCTTGCCGGCCACCACTTCGTCGGGATTGTAGAAGCGATAGGCCAGCGGATTGGTCGAATCCGGGCCCTCATATTTGATTTTCTGGATGTCGCCGAAAAAGCCGCTGCTCATGTTCTCTTCCTCTCCAAGATAGTTTTGCCTGATTACCTCAGGCGTAATTGGTTTCACGCCGGCGCTGGTCGAAAACGGTCATGTCAAAACCGTCAAACGAAAGAGACAGACCATGACCGACCTCAACACGATCGCCCAAAATTACATCACCGCCTGGAACGAAGCCGATGCCGACCGCCGGGCGGCCTTGCTCAGGGCTGTTTTCACCGAGGACGTCAGCTATCGCGATCCGCTCATGCAGGGCGACGGCCATGAAGGCGTCGCGGCGCTGATCGACGGTGTGCAGCAACGCTTTGCCGGCTTCCGCTTCTCGCTGAAGGGCACGCCGGACGGCTTTGCCGACAAAATCCGCTTCTCCTGGAACCTCGGGCCCGAGGGCACCCCTTCCGTCATCGAAGGCACCGATATCGGAATCATCGAGAACGGCCGCCTGAAGAGCGTCACCGGTTTCCTGGACAAGGTGCCGGCTCAGTGAGGGCAACTTGGAAAGGGGGATGCGAGGCGCCCCCCTCTGGCCTGCCGGCCATCTCCCCCTCAAGGGGGGAGATTGTCTGTTTTGGCTGTTTTCGCCAATAACCAACGTTGCAGAATTGTCGCCTACGGTGAAACTGCCGATCTCCCCCCTTGAGGGGGAGATGCCCGGCAGGGCAGAGGGGGGTGCCTGGCGCCAACTCACGCGGTTACTGCTTTGATCGCCGGATACAGTGCCCGGTAACGCTGGTAAGCATCCGCGTAGGCACCGGCCAGACCGGAATCTGGTTCGATCGTGGCGTCGGTCTTCGGCGCGGAGCACACAGCCAGCGGATCGGCGCCGGTCGCGGCTATCAGGCCGAGCCGGGCGGCACCAAAGGCGGCGCCGAAATCGCCGTCGGCGGGGATGTCGACCGGCAGTTGCAGCGCGGTGGCGATCGCCTTCAGCCAGTAGCGCGAGCGCGAGCCGCCGCCGATCGCGGTCACGCGCGTCAAGGTCGTGCCGGCCGTCTTCAACGCTTCGAGGCTGTCGCGGAAGGCAAACGCGACGCCTTCGAGCACGGCCTGGGTTAGCACGGCGCGGCTCGATTCATGCGCCAAGCCAGTGAAGGAACCGCGAACGGCCGAATCATTGTGTGGCGTACGCTCGCCTGAGAGATAGG
The DNA here is from genome assembly GCF_006441095.1 of Mesorhizobium sp. B2-5-4. Lineage (NCBI taxonomy): Bacteria > Pseudomonadati > Pseudomonadota > Alphaproteobacteria > Hyphomicrobiales > Phyllobacteriaceae > Mesorhizobium > Mesorhizobium sp. B2-5-4. The sequence continues at coordinate 24,838 of NZ_VFUR01000032.1, forward strand.
GCAGGAAGGACACGCCGGTCGGCGCCTTCAGCGCCTCGCCGAGTTCCGATGTCAGCTCGCCGGCGCCCTTGCCCGTGATCTCGCACAGCCAGTTGAGTGAATCGGTTGCCGACAGGATGACGCCCATCTGGTGCCAGGTGTCGGGCAGCGCATGGCAGAAGGTGTGCACCGCGCTTGCCGGGTTCGGCAGGTAGGACGCGTTTGCGGCAAACAGCACGCCCGACGTGCCGAGCGAGACAAAAGCCTGGCCGGCGCCGACCGTGCCCATGCCGCAGGCGGAAGCCGCATTGTCGCCGGCGCCGCCGGCGATCGGGATGCCAGCCTGGATACCCCATTGCGATGCGAGTTCGGCGCGCAGACCGCCAGCTTTCGCGGTGCCCTCGACCAGCGCTGGCATACGGCTCTCGTCAAGCGATGTCGCGGCGAGCAGGTCCGCGGACCAGCGGCGCTTCCCGACGTCGAGCCAGGACGTGCCGGCCGAGTCGGACATTTCGGAAATATGTTCGCCGGTCAGCCAAAGCCGCAGGAAATCCTTCGGCAAAAGCACCTTTGCCACCTTGGCGAAGACAGCGGGCTCGTTGTTCTTCACCCAGGCGAGTTTCGGCGCGGTGAAACCGGGAAATACAATGTTGCCGGTGAGCGCGCGGAAGCGTGGATCGGCATCGAGGGCCGCTGCCTCGAGATGGCTACGCGTATCGTTCCACAGGATGCACGGGCGCAGCACATGATCGGCCGCATCGAGCAAGGTCGCGCCATGCATCTGGCCGGACAGGCCGATGCCCTTCACCGCGGCGAACTGCTTGGGATAGGACGCCTTCAATTCGGCGATCGCGTCCTCGCAGGCGCGTATCCAATGCAGCGGATCCTGTTCGGACCAGCCAGGATGTGGCCGAGAGACATCAAGCGTGCCATGGCCGGAGCCGATGACGCCCTGTCCGGCATCGATCAGCAGCGCCTTGACGCCCGATGTGCCCAGGTCGAGGCCGAGATACATGGTGTCCTCCCACGTCGTTATTTTTTTCGGAGTCCGAAAAAATATACTTGAGCAGTTTTTAAGGCAAGATCCGCTCCGGGTCAATTCTCTGACAAATCGGCGGCGCGTCGCGAAAACAGCGCCGCCAGCGGACTGTCCGGGCGCGCCGTCGAGCGCTCCGTCGTCAGTGCCTGGGCGAGCGCGCCGTCGCCGGCGCGCAGGGCGGCCTCGATCAGCGTGAGATCGATGACGTCGCGCTGCGCGTGGCTGCCGCCAAAGCGATGGGCGATGGCCCGGATCGGACCGATCAGCCGGATGGTTTCGGCGTAGTTGCCCTCTCCGAACGCCTTGATCGCAAGCGTCAGGGGATGTCCGACATCCCGCGTGAAAACCGCGTTGTCGTCATTGCCCCGCATCGCCTCGCGCTGTGCCTCGAGCAAGATCCGGGCCGGAGCGTCGAGCCCAGCGCCGACAAAGGCCATCATCGCGTGGGCGTCGTTGAAGGCATAGTTGCCGGCGCCGGCCTTGGGCACCCAATTGGCGGCCAGTGTTGCCCAGCGGTCGCCGACATCGACGCCACCGAGATGGAGCCGCCACAGGATCGCCGATGCATCGACCATGTTGAGCGCCAGCGTCGATCTGGTGCCGTAGATCGGCCCGTCATAGAGCGCCAGCACCTCGCAGGTTTCGCCGAGATCGTAGTGGAACAATGCAAGGTGCCACCAATTGTGGACCTGGAGGAAGCTCTCCTTCGTCCAGGCTTCGGGATCGGCACGCATCCAGGCAATGCCGTCCCTTTGCCGGCTTTGCATTTCCATCACATGCGCCACCGCATGTTGCGCCCAGCCGTCGCGCGGTTCGATCTCGACCGCTATACGACCCAGTCTTTCGGCCTGCGTATACTCGCCCATCTCTTCGAGCCCAAAAGCCTGCATGCCGAGGATGGCGTGGTAACCCGGCATGTCGGTCTGCCATGACGACAGGGCACGTGCGATTCGGTCGCGCAGCATGCGGGCGTTGCCGGTGAAGAAATCGACCTGATGTCCGACCTGGAGCGCCACGGCGTCCAGCGGGAAATCGATCGCTATGTCCTGCAGGATGCCGGAGGCCTGATGCCAGCGCCCGTTGGCAAGGTGGCCGAGGGCCGAGACATGCGCACGCTCGCGCGTTGTCGCGGCAAGCGGCAGCGCCGCCTTGTGGCAGGTCCTGGCCATGGCCGTCGCCTCCGGTTCGGTGGCAAGGCCGAAAAGGTAGCCCTTGAAGACATGCGCCATGACGAAACCGGGGTCCTGCGCGATGGCGCGGTCGACGGAGTTCACCGGATCGCCAACGAAACACTGCAATTCGCGCACGGCCTGGCCGTAGGGTGCGAATCCCGCGTCCGTCGCGCCCGAAAATGCCAAGCCGGATGCGTCCCGGATAGTCATGCGAGAGTCCTTGGTCGGCGCCCCATGGGCATGATGCCCCTCGGTCCAACATGATCTTAAAGCATGGGCCACGGCAACGCCAATCACGGGCACATCTGCACCATGTCAGCTATTTTTGCAGTTCATCAACCATGAGAGGCAGATTAGGCTTTGTAAAAGCGAACGAATTGTGGCTTCATTGCGGCGCGGGCAAGGGGCTTGAAATCGCGATCTGAGAGGGGACGCGATGCGGAACTTTGAAATACAGCTTCCGAACAGCGGCTCGGAGCACATCGGCAAGGCTATTTCTTTGGCGCGGCGAAGGCCAAGGCGAATCAACTCTGGGTTTATTAGCTTACTTGCAATTACATCGCTGATGTTGCTGCCTGGCTCCGCGGCCTTCGCGGCATGCGTGCTGGTTCCGTCTCCGGGCAATGACACCTTCACTTGCGATAGTGGCGATTCGGGCGGCAGCCTCAACGACATCAACGGCAACAACACGCTGACCTTTCCCGCCGGCGGTACCGGCCAGGTGAGCGGCAACGTCACTTTCGGCGCCGGCACGGACCGCATCGACATGCAGTCCGGCACCATCACCGGCACGGTCGATCAGGGTGATGGCACGGATTTCTTCACCATCGGCAGCGGCATCGTCTCCGGCAATGTCCAGCAGGGCGCCGGCATTGACGATTTCAACATGAGCGGCGGCCTAGTCGGTTCGCTGAACCAGGGCGACGGGCTGGACACCTTCACCATGACCGGCGGGCGCATCATCGATTTCTTCGACGACGGCGACCGTGCCGTGATGACCGGGGGCCGCATCGGCCGTGTCAACATGAAGCTCGACAAGAACTATTTCAACATGTCGGGCGGCATCATCGACCGCAACCTCGTCACCGGCTTCGATCAGGACACCATCATTCTCTCCGGGGGCACGATCGGCGGCAACATCAGCGTCAGCGGCGGCAACGACAGCGTGACGATAACAGGCGGCACGGTAGGCGGCGATGTGCTGATGAGCTTCGGCGCCGACAATTTCGTCTGGAACGGCGGCGGCATCATCTATGGCTCGGTCGACCTCGGCGCCGACAACGATACCGCCAAGCTCAGCAATCTCACCAAGGCCAATCTTGGCGGAGCCGATGCGCTGAATGGCGGCCTGGGCACCGATGCGCTCACCTTCGACAACGTCAAGCTGGACGGCATCGCCAGAGTTCAGAACTGGGAAACCATCGACGCCACCAACGACACCCAACTGATCCTGGACGGCAATCTCGTGCTGGGCGACAGCGGCACGGGCACCGGAAAGCTCAGCGTCGACCAGGCAAGCACCCTCTATGGCGGCGGCTTCAACAGCTCCATCCAGGCCTTTACCGCGGGACAGTTGGCCGAAGTGGTCAATGCCGGCCGCATCGACCTGACCAACGGCAGCACCGGCGCCACCGATCGCCTGACCATATCGGGCAACTATGTCGGGATGGGCGGATTGCTCCTCCTCCAGACCGAGCTTGGCGACGACCGCTCCGCTTCCGACCGGCTGGTGCTGTCCGGCGGCACGGCCTCGGGCTCGACCGGCATTGCCGTGGTCAATGTCGGCGGCGCCGGGGCGCAGACCACCGCCGACGGCATCATGCTCGTCCAGGCGGTCAACAGCGCCACGTCGAGCGCCGGCGCCTTTGCCCTTGATGCGCCGGTCGCTGCCGGCGCCTTCGAATATTATCTCTTCAAGGGCGGCGTCAGCGCCGGCAGCGAGCAGAACTGGTATCTGCGATCGACCCTGAACACACCGGCAACACCGGCCGCTGGGCCGTCGGCGCTTGAACCGCCGCCGCAGCCAGAGCCGGAGGCGCCGCGGACCGAGCCGCCGCCACCACCGTCCGAGCTGCCGCCGGTGCCGCTGCCGACCGATGGCGACATCAACAACCCGCCGGTCGATTCGACACCACCGGTGCAGGCGAGCGACCCCGAGCCCGAGGCGCCACCGGCACCACCGCCAGCGCCGCCAGCGGATCCGCCACCGCCACCGCCGGTGGTGCCGACCGCCGTGCCGGACCTGCCGACGCCGGCAGCCGGCGAGACGATCCTGCTCTACCGCGTCGAGGTGCCCACCTACTCGGCCTTGCCGCCGGTGGCCGAGCATCTGGCGATGACGACACTCGGCACCTTCCACGAGCGGCGCGGCGAACAGAGCCTGTTGTCGAACGCGGAGCTGTCGCCGGTCTGGGGCCGCATCTACGGCCAGGACGCCAAGATGGGCTGGTCGGGAACGGTGTCGCCGTCCTTCGACGGCACCTTGTTCGGCCTGCAGGCGGGCTTCGACGTTTTCGGACGCGAAACCGCGTCGGGGGCGATCGATCGCGCCGGCCTGTTCGTCGCCTATGCCAGCATGAAGGGCGATGTGCGCGGCCAGGCACTGGGGCAGAATGATCTGTCCGTCGGCAAGCTCGACGCCAACGGCACCAGTGTCGGCGGCTACCGCATCGGCCAGGGCGGCTGGTACCTCGACGGCGTCCTCATGGCCACCTTCTTCGGCGGCGACGCCACGTCGTCGCGCGACGTCGGTATCGATATTGGCGGAACAGGTGTCACCGCCTCACTGGAGGGCGGCTATCCCATAGCGCTGGCGCAGGGCTGGACGCTCGAACCGCAGGCGCAACTGATCTGGCAGCATCTGTCGCTCGACGATACCAAGGATCGTTTCTCGTCGGTTTCCTTCGACAGCGACGGCAGCATCACCGGCCGGCTGGGCGCTCGCCTGCAAGGCGAGACCACTGTCAACGGCATAGCGCTGCAGCCTTACCTCAAGGCCAATATCTGGCATGATTTCGGCGGCACCGACCGTGTCAGCTTCGGCACCACCGACATCTCGACCGAGGGCAGGTCGACCTCGTTCGAGTTCGACGGCGGTATCGTCGCCAAAGTGACGGACAAGGTCAGCATCTTCGCCACCGGCGACTACACCACCAACCTCGGCGGCGACAAACGCCACATCCTCGAGGGCAATCTGGGCTTCAGCGTCAAATGGTGAAGCAAGCAGCTGTGACGAGGTTCAGCCTGCCTGCAAATGGTCCGACCTGAATCTCAACACACCTTGGATGCGTTTCTCAATTGCTGGACCGCATCGCCACCGTGGCGATGCCGGCGCCGACCAGCAGCGTGCCGCCGGTGCGGTTGAAGATGCGGATCGCCTTGGGATTGCGCACCACGTTGCGGGCGCGTGCCGCGATCAGAGCGTAACCGAAGGCGTTGGCGAAGGCGAGCGCCAGGAACGTCGTCTCGAAAATCAGCATCTGCGTCCAGAAATTGGCATGCCGGTCGAGAAACTGCGGCAGGAAGGCGACGAAGAAGGTGATGCTCTTCGGGTTGAGCGCGGTGACCAGCCAGGCATGCGCCATCATCTTGGCCGACGACACCGTGTCGGTGCGCGGTTCGGCCCTCAGCGTACCGCCGGCGCGGAACAGTTTCACGCCGAGATAGATCAGATAGCCGGCGCCGATCAGCTTCAGGATGGTGAAGACAGTGGCGGAAGCCGCAAGCAGCGCGCCGATGCCCAGCATCGACAGGGTCATGGCGGTGAAGTCGCCGAGCGCCACGCCGACGGCCATCGGCAAGGCCGTGCGCCAGCCCTGGCCCAGCGCATAGGACACGACCAGAAGGATGGTCGGGCCCGGGATGATGAGAAGGATGCTCGACGCGGCAGCGAAGGCGGCCCAGGTTTCGAAGGACATGCTCGTCTCCCTTGAGCTTAAAGAAGAGGATAAATCCTTGGGTCCCGAAGAATGTAAAGGGCCGAATCTTTGTTTTCGCGCATTCCGGCCCGGCAACCGGCACAATTGCGCCAGCGGCAACTCGGTGTCAGTTCGCGCCGCTCAGCAAACGCAAGCAGCACAAGGCATTCACGCTTTGTCAACCATGAATGATGAAAATGCCCGCTATCCGGCCGGACCGTGCTTCCCGCCGAAAGCGTAGGGTTTGGGTATATGCGTGAGTTGCCGCAAGGTCCGACGCCGCCACGAAACGGCGACGCAATCGAAACCGATTTTCTTCTCTCCCGCCGCGCCGTCCTTTCCGGGGCCGGCGCTTTGGCGCTGCTCGGCGTCGCCGGCTGTTCGACTTCGGGTGGCGGCGACCTGCCGGCGCTCCAGCTCGACGATACGGTCACGGGTTCGGTGCCGATCCGGCCCTCGATCAGCGTCGACAAGAACATCACCAGTCCCGACGTCATGTACGCCTCCTTGACTGACAACGGCTTCAACGTGCCCGAGGTGCCCTATCTCAAGGTCAAGCCGGAATTCCGCCGCCAGATCGTCGTCGACACCACTGGCGAGGCGCCCGGCACCATCGTCGTGCATCTCAAGGAACGCATGCTCTATCTCGTCCAGCCGGGCGGCGACGCCATCCGCTACGGCGTCGGCATCGGCAAGGATGGCTTTCGCTGGTCTGGCCGCGCCAACATCCAGTACGGCCGGGAATGGCCGACCTGGACGCCGCCGCCCGAAATGATCCAGCGCAAGCCCGAACTGGTGAAGTGGCAGGGCGGCCAGCCCGGCGGCCTCACCAATCCGCTCGGCGCCCGCGCGCTCTACATCTACCAGGACGGCAAGGACACCGGCTACCGCATCCATGGCTCGCCCGAATGGTGGAGCATCGGCCAGGCGATGTCGTCGGGCTGCGTGCGCCTGATCAACCAGGACATCATCGACCTCTACAGCCGGGTATCGAAGAAAAACCCGGTCGTCGTCATGTGATCGTGGCCGCGGTTTGCGGCCGCCAGACTCTTCCGTTGCGCGAGGCGACAAGACAGGCCAAGGTGCCTTGAAAACCATCGCCTCGGGAGACGTCAGGAATGGCTGGAACTTTTGTCATCGCGCAGGGCGGCGGCCCGACCGCCGTCATTAACCAGACCGTTGTGGGCGCCACGCTGGAGATCCGCAAGCGTTATCCCGGCGCCAAGGTGCTGGGCTCCATCCACGGCGTGCGCGGCATCCGTGACGGCAACTATGTCGACCTTTCCGCCATCCCGGAGGACCGGCTGCGGCTGATCGCCGGAACGCCGAGCGCCGCCCTCGGCTCGACGCGCGACAAGCCGGATGCCGCCTATTGCGAGGTCATCCTGAAGGGCCTGCAGAAGGCTGGCGCCGACGCCTTCATCTATATCGGCGGCAACGACACTTCGGGCACGCAGCAAATCCTGACCGATGCCGCCGGCGGCAAGATCGCCTTCGTCCATGCGCCGAAGACGATCGACAACGATCTCGAGGAAAACGACCATACGCCGGGCTTCATTTCGGCGGCCGAATTCGTCGCCGGCGCCTTCCTGTCCGTCGATCTCGATTTCCGCGCGCTGCCCGGCATCTATATCGGCATCGTCATGGGCCGGCATGCCGGTTTCCTGACCGCGGCGGCGGCTGCCTGGCAACTCGATCCCGACAGCGGCCCGCATCTCGTCTACGTGCCGGAGCGGCCGTTCTCCGCCGCCGGTTTCATCGACGACGTGCGCGCCACGCTCGACCGCCACAAGCGCTGCATCGTCGCCGTGTCGGAAGGCGTCAGCACCGCCGACGGCAAGGCGCTGGTCGAAAGCCTGGTGCCGGCGGATAAGCTCGAGCGCGATCAGCACGGCAACGTCAAACTGTCGGGCAGCGACCTGCCGGCGGCGCTCGAACGGGCATTGGCCGAGGGGCTGCCGGGCAAGCGGGCACGCGTCGATGCGCTCGGCTACATGCCACGCGGCTATGTCGGCGCCATCAACCCGGTCGATGCCCGGGAGGCGTTCGATGCCGGCGCCTTCGCCGTCGGCGTCGCCGAACAGGGCGGCGGCTCGGTGGCGTTGCAATATGATGGCAGCAAGATAGTGCTGAAGAAGGTGCCGCTGAAAAACGTCGCAGGCAAGACCCGCCACATGCCCGACGATTTCATGAAGCCCGAGGCCAACCAGCTTTCCGAGACCGGCATGGCCTATCTCAAGCGGCTGGTGCCGGAAAAATACAAGGTCGGAAAGCCGTTCGTCTGATGCCCGGCCTGCACATTATCCGGATTCTCACGTGAACTCAGGCTGGTTCTCCAGGCGCATCGTCGACGACAGGACGACGATGCTGACCGAGCCGTTCGTGCACGACTATGTGCGCGCCAACATCTGGCATCTGACCGGCCGCGATGCCGACCTTCTGGTCGATACCGGCATGGGCATCTGCCCGCTGGCGCCGCAGATAAGGACGCCCGAAGGCAAGCCGCTTCTGGTCGTCGCCACCCATATCCACCTCGACCATGTCGGCTCGCTGCACGAATTCCCGCTGCGGGCCGGGCCAAGGATGAGCGCGGCGCAATTCGAGAGCATGGATGAGGCTGCGACCTACGCCTACATGTTCCGTGATATCGAGGGCGCGGTCTCGAAACTGCCGGCGCCAGGCTGGAAATCGGCCGACTATGTGATAGCGCCGGCGCCGTTGACGCGCACACTCGACGAAGGCGACGTGGTCGATCTCGGCGATCGCCGGTTTCGGGTGCTGCATCTGCCCGGGCACTCGCCGGATTCGATCGCGCTGTTCGACGAGGCCGATGGCCTGTTCTTCAGCGGCGACGCCATCTATGACGACACGCTGATCGACGATTTGCCGGATTCCGACCGGGAAGCCTATCGCGACACGATGCGCCGGCTGCTCGACCTGCCGGTCCGCGTCGGCCATGGCGGCCACGGCCCGAGCTTCGACGGCAGGCGCATGCGCGAAATCGCATCGGCCTATCTGCGGTCCGTAAGCGTGCTCTGAATTAAATCTTCGTAAGGTCGGGCCAAACCCCTAAATCGCGCGGATCGGCGCCCTAGATAGTTGTTGTCGATCCGGCCGGCCGCCATGCGTGGCGAGGCAGGCAAGCCCGGCCGCCGACACGCCGACGGGCACTCTCCCAGGAAGACCCGCGGCGCGGATCAACCCCTCGCCCGGACAGAACGACCATGTCAAACCTGAGCATTCTTCGTAGGCATCGCGTCGCCGCCCTGCTGGGCGCCGCGCTGCTGGCATCTCCCTTTGTCGTCTCGTTCGCCGACGGCGCGAACGGCGTCGGCACGGGCAACACGGTTGCAACGACGCAGACCCCCGTTGCCGGGACCATGGCCCCGAGGGGGTCGTTGGCGCCGATCGTGGCCACGACCAAGCCGGCCGTCGTGACCATCACCACGCTCATGAAAGCACAGCCTGAAGCAATGAACGGGGCGTCGCCCTTCGACGGCAATTCGCCCTTCGACGATTATTTCCGACAGTTCTTCGGCGATCAGGGCATGCCTGGTCCCAAGACGCCTCCGCAACAGCAGCTGCCGCGCGCCGAGGCGCTCGGTTCGGGCTTCATCGTCGGTGCCGACGGCACCATCGTCACCAACAACCACGTCGTCGACGGCGCCTCCTCGATCAAGGTCACGCTCGACGACGGCACGGAGCTTCCGGCCAAGCTGGTCGGTCACGATACCAAGAACGACCTCGCCGTACTGAAGATCAAAGCGGGCAAGTCGTTGCCAACCGTGAAATGGGGTGACTCCGACAAGCTCATGACGGGTGATCAGGTGCTAGCGATCGGCAATCCGTTCGGCATCGGCACCACGGTCACGGCCGGCATCGTCTCGGCGCGTGGCCGCGATTTGCATAGCGGGCCCTTCGACGATTTCATTCAGATCGACGCGCCGATCAATCGCGGCAATTCCGGCGGCCCGCTGGTGGACGTCAATGGGAATGTCGTCGGCATCAACACGGCGATCTTTTCGCCCAATGGCGGCAGCGTCGGTGTGGGCTTCGCCATTCCGTCGGACCAGGCTGAGAAAGTGGTCGCCAAGCTGATGAAGGGCGGCAACATCGAATACGGCTATCTCGGCGTCGAGATCCAGCCCGTCACCCCGGATGTGGCAAGCGCCATCGGGCTGGACCATCCCAGCGGTGCCTTGGTCTCGCAGGTCAATGACGGGTCGCCCGCGGCCAAGGCCGGCGTCGAGACCGGCGACGTCATCACCGGCTTCGCCGGGCAGGACGTCAAGGATCCCAAGGATCTTTCGCGGGCTGTCGCCGACGTCGCGCCGGGTGCCAGGGAGACACTGGATGTCTGGCGCAAGGGCAAGGCCGTACAGATTTCCGTCGATGTCGGACGCAACAGCGACGATGTGAAGACGGCCTCGACTGGCAACTCCAGCGCGCCGGGCACCGAGCAGGGGTCCCGCGCGCCGGCCATCGGCCTCGGCTTGATGGATATCACGCCGGACATTCGCCAGCAGATGAACCTCCCCGAGAACGAGCACGGCGCGGTGGTTGCGAGCGTCAATCCCGACAAGCCGGCAGCGGCTGCCGGCATCCAGCCGGGCGATGTCATCGTCGCCGTCAACCAGGCTCCGGTGAAGAACGCCAGGCAGGTGACCCAAGCGATCTCCCAAGCCGGCAAGTCCGGACGCAAATCGGTGCTGCTTCTGGTGGAGCGTGGCGACACGCAGATCTATGTCGCCGTGCCGTTCGCCAATGGCTGACACCTGACACCGGCGTGGCGGGCTTGTGGACAACCCGCCACGCCGGATTCTACCGGCTATAATTTGCGCAGCGCCACTTCCTGGACCAGGTGGTCGGCGCCCTTGCGCAGGATCAAGTCGGCGCGGGCGCGCGTCGGCAGGATGTTTTCGCGCAGGTTTTTCAGGTTGATGTTGGTCCACAGGCCTTCGGCGATCGCCTTGGCCGCATCCTCCGACAGCTGCGAATAGCGGTGGAAGAAGGAGTCCGGATTGCGGAAGGCGGTCTCGCGCAGCCGCATGAAGCGCGAAATATACCAATTATGGATCAGCTTCTCGTCGGCATCGATATAGATGGCGAAGTCGAAGAAGTCCGACAGGAAAGGCACGATCTTGCCGTCCTGCGGCAGCTTGCCCGGCTGCAGCACGTTGATGCCTTCGAAGATCAGGATGTCGGGCCGGTCGATGGTGACGAACTCGCCGGGGATGACGTCATAGGTCAGGTGCGAATAGACCGGCGCGCGGACATCGGGCAACGCCGACTTGATGCCTGACAGGAAACGCAGCAGCGCGCCGACATCGTAGCTGTCGGGGAAACCCTTGCGCTCCATCAGGTTTTCGCGGCGCAGCACCTCGTTGGGCAGCAGGAAGCCATCCGTGGTGATGAGATCGACCTTGGGGCTCGACGGCCAGCGCGCCAGAAGTTCCTTGAGCACGCGCGCCGTGGTCGATTTACCGACCGCGACAGAACCGGCGATGCCGATGATGAACGGCGTCTTGGCCACGTCGACCGCGTTGAAGAAGGCCTGGCGCTGCCTGAACAGAAGCTGGCTCGCCTCGACATGCGCCGACAAAAGCCGCGACAGCGACAGATAGATGCGCTTGACCTCTTCGAGGTCGACCGGGTCGTTGAGCGAACGCAGGCGGCGGAACTCGTCCTCGCTCAGCGTCAGCGGCGTATCGGCCCGGAACCGCGACCATTGCTCGGCCGAGAAGAAGCGAAACGGGGAATATTTCTCGGTTGGCGCGAGCTGATCCATCGAGATACCTGCCCTCCCTCCCGATCAGCCCTTGGGCCGTGACGCCTTCTCGGCGATGCCCGAACGCCCGGTGCGGCCTTCGAGCTCCTTGAGCACGTCATCCAGCGGAACGCCCGCTATGCTGAGGACGACGAGCCAATGATATATAAGATCGGCGCTTTCCGAAACGAGGCCCTGTTTGTCGCCCTTGACGGCGGCGATGACCGTCTCGACCGCCTCTTCGCCGAGCTTCTGCGCCGCCTTGTCGATGCCGCGCGCGAACAGTTTGGCCGTCCACGAGTCCGGATCGCCGGAATGGGCGCGGTCGCTGACGATTTTTTCCAGGTCGGAGAGCGAAAACTCGGCCATGTCGATCTATCTTCTTGTTTAAGCCGGATTTTTCCCGAAAGCCGGCTTCGCGAGCATGCTCTAGGACCTGTTGCCCAGCGAGTCCAGCCGCATCGGCAGGCCGGCCCCGGCCATATGCGCCTTGGCTTCGGCGATGGTGTAGGTGCCGAAATGGAAGATGGATGCGGCCAGCACAGCACTTGCACGGCCGTCGCGAATGCCTTCGACCATGTGGTCGAGCGTGCCGACGCCCCCCGATGCGATGACTGGCGCGCGCACCGCGTCCGATACCGCGCGGGTCAGCGCGATGTCGTAGCCGGCCTTGGTGCCGTCGCGGTCCATCGAGGTCAACAGGATCTCGCCGGCGCCGCGATCGACCATTTGGCGCGCGAATTCGACGGCGTCGATGCCGGTTTTCTCGCGCCCGCCATGGGTGAAGATCTCCCAGCGGTCGGCCTCGCCGGGGCCGGACACTCTCTTGGCATCGATGGCGACGACGATGCATTGGTTGCCGAATTTGTCGGCGGCTTCGGCGACGAAATCCGGATTCTTCACCGCGGCCGTGTTGATCGACACCTTGTCCGCGCCGGCCAGCAGCAATTTCCTGATGTCGGAGACCTGGCGCACGCCGCCGCCGACGGTCAGCGGCATGAAGCATTGTTCGGCGGTGCGGGCGATGACGTCGAAGATGGTCTCGCGATTGTCCGACGAAGCCGTGATGTCGAGAAAGCAGAGTTCGTCGGCGCCGGCGGCATCATAGGCCTTGGCTGCCTCCACCGGGTCGCCGGCGTCGATGAGATCGACGAAATTGACGCCCTTGACGACACGGCCGTCCTTGACGTCGAGGCAAGGGATGACGCGGGCTTTCAGCATCAGCGGCCCTCTATCGTGGCAAGCAGATCGTTGAGCAGTTGGCCGACCAGCGGCGGCACATCGGCCTGGGCGTCGAAGGCCGGATCGTAAGCGGAAACGGTGATGCCGATGACCGGTACCGCAAGCGCCATGGCGCAGACCGCGTCGCGCATCTGCTCCGGGTTCGGCCCGCCAGGGGTGACGTAGCGGTTGGCCTGCAGCGCCTTGGGATCATGCACGTCGAGATCGAGATGCATGTGCACGCTGTTGGCGCCGGCTGCTTTCAGTCTTTCCGTCGCTTGCGCCACGCCGGGACATTCCGTCCGGATGACCGGCAATGTTTCGAGAAGTTTTTCCTCCGCCGGATCGAGATCGCGGGCGTTGACGAGCACGCAGCGCGCGGGATCGATCGGCCTGAAACCGGGAATGGCCGCCGCCATCGGGCGCCAGCACAGGCCGAGCACCGTCGACAGCGCCATGCCGTCGAGAAAGCCGTATACGGACGTTTCGGGCGTGTTGAGGTCGCCATGCTGGTCGGCCCAGATGATCGCATCGGCGCCTTCGCCGGCGACCGCGCCGGCACTGGTCAGGCAGTTTCCGGCCAGCACGATGGGAAACCGCCCCCTGTCGCGGGCAATGCGGACCTCGCCCGAGACGGCGTTGCAGACGGCAAAACCCGTGGCGATCTCGCGCTCCTGGTCGGCGCCGACCCTGCCGATGTCCTCGACCGTGACGTCGTGACCGGCAAGGGTCAGGGCATCGACGAGCCCGCCTGATATCAGCGCGTCGGGCCCCTGGCCCATGCCGCCGTGATAGTGGCCGCTGTCATAGGAGGCCAGGATGAGCGAAACCTTCACGATCGCGCCTCCGTCGCCGGCCGGCCCTGCAGGATCGCCAGCGCCTCGGTCGGGTCGATGCGGCCATCGTAGAGGGCGCGGCCCGAGATCGCACCTTCGAGTTTTTGCGCGTCGGGCATGGTCATGCGCACGATGTCGGCGATCGAGGCCAGCCCGCCGGAAGCAATGACCGGGATCGACACGGCGTCGGCGAGGTCGATGGTGGCGTCCCAGTTGATGCCGGTCAGCACGCCGTCGCGGTCGATGTCGGTGTAGATGATGGCGGCGACGCCGGCGCCTTCGAATTTCCTGGCCAGTTCGATGACACCGAGGCTCGAGGCCTCGGCCCAGCCTTCGACGGCTACCTTGCCGCCCTTTGCGTCGATGCCGACGGCAACCTTGCCCGGAAACGCCTTGCAGGCCTGCCTGACCAGATCGGGATCGCGCACCGCCACCGTGCCGAGGATGACGCGGGCCAATCCACGGTCGAGCCAATCCTCGATCTGCTCCAGCGTGCGGATGCCGCCGCCGAGCTGCACGGGGTTCTTTGTCGCTTTCAGGATGGCGCCGACCGCGGCGCTGTTGACGCTCTGACCCTGGAAGGCGCCGTTCAAGTCGACGACGTGCAGCCACTCAAAACCCTGCTCTTCAAAGGCTTTGGCCTGTGCTGCCGGATCATCATTGTAGATGATCGCGGTCGCCATGTCGCCGTGCTTCAGCCGCACGCACTGGCCGTCCTTGAGGTCGATGGCTGGAAACAGGATCACTCAGGCACCCTCGACGATCGCGAAATGTCCGGTCGAAGCCGCCAGCCTGTTCTGCAACGCTGTCTGATAGGCTGGGGATCGATAGCAGCTGAGCGCGGTTTCATAAGAGTCGAACTCGACCACCACCTGCCGGCCAAATTCCGACCCTTCGGGATTGGTCACTTGTCCGCCGCGCACGAGATAGCGGCCTCCGAAAGACGAAACCGTGTCGCCGATGGCGTCGCGGTAACGCTGATACCCTTCCGGATCTGTCACCGTCAGCATTACCATCCAGTAGCCCTTCTTGCTCATGGTGTTCAGGGCCTCCAGCGCAGGAAATTGGTGATCAGCGCCAGGCCCAGCGCCTGGCTCTTCTCAGGATGGAACTGCGTGCCGGCGAGATTGTCGCGGGCGACCGTGGCCGTCACCGGCCCCCCATAGTCGGCGGCCGCAAGGACCTCGTCCGGCTTTTTTGCGTCGAGATGGTAGGAGTGGACGAAATACGCATGCAGTCCCGTCGCGCCGGTCGGGATGCCGGAGAACAATGGGTGCTGACGCCTCAATTCGATCGTGTTCCAGCCGATCTGCGGGATCTTCAGCGCCGGATCGGAAGGCGTGATCTCCTTGACGTCGCCCGATATCCAGCCGAACCCGTTGGTGACGGTCTTTTCGAGGCCGCGCTCGGACATCAGCTGCATGCCGACGCAAATGCCCAGGAAAGGCCGGCCCTTGGCGATGGCGACGTCCTCGACCGCCTCCCACATGCCTTCCACGGCACGCAGGCCGGCCGCGCAGTCGGCGTAAGCGCCGACGCCGGGAAGGACGATGCGGTCCGCGGTGCGCACCCGGCTGGCATCGGCCGTCAGGTCGATCTCGGCCGCGATGCCGGCCTCGCGCGCGGCGCGCTCGAAGGCCTTGGTGGCCGAACGCAGATTGCCCGAGCCGTAATCGATGATCGCGACCCGCATCTCAGCGCCGTCCCGGAATGTGGGTCAGCCCCAGCGCTATGCCGGGCTGCGTGGGGCGCGCCAAAGCGGCATCCGGAACGATGCGCGGCGCGGGTGCTGCTTCGTCCGAAAGGCCTTCGATTTCCAGGACATAGCGCATATCGGCGTCCGCGAGCCAACCGGCCTCGACGACGCCCCATTCACGCCAGCCGCGGCGGCGCAGCGCCGCGATGCGCAATCCCTGGCCCTCCAGCCCGACATAGAGCGAGACGAGCAGCGACAGCAGCGAGCCAGCGACACCGAGGCCAAGTTTCTGGCCAAGCATCGAAAGCACGCCCATGACGACAAAGGCGAGCGCCGCTTCGACCCACAGCCGGTGCCAGGCAAGCCACAGCGGCGGCACGAGCAGGCCGAGCCAGGTGAAGCCGTCGCGGACCAACGTCGTCGTGTCGACTTTCTCGCTACGGCCAGGTGGCTCCATCACGACATAGGCGGTCATGAGGCTATCCCTTCAAAGAACCCTTGGTGGAGGGAACCGCGTCAGGCCGGCGCGGATCACGCTCGAGCGCGGCGCGCAGCGCGTGCGCCACCGCCTTGAAGCAGGTCTCGGCGATATGATGGTTGTTGGCGCCATAATGGTTGGTGACATGCAGCGTGATGCCGGCATTCTGCGCCAGCGCCTGGAAGAATTCGCGCACCAGTTCGGTGTCGAAGGTGCCGATCTTGGGCGACGAGAACGAAACGTTCCAGACCAGGAAGGGCCGGCCCGACACGTCGATCGCCGCACGCGTCAGCGTCTCGTCCATGGCAAGGTCGATCGAAGCGTAGCGCATGATGCCGCGCCGCTCGCCCAGCGCCTTGGTCAAGGCTTGGCCGAGCGCAATGCCGGTGTCCTCGACCGTGTGGTGGTCGTCTATGTGCAGGTCGCCATTGGCCTTGACGGTCATGTCGATCAGCGAATGGCGGGAAAGCTGATCCAGCATATGGTCGAAGAAGCCGACGCCCGTGGCGATGTCCGATTTGCCGGAGCCGTCGACATGAATCGAGACCGAGATGTCGGTTTCCGCAGTCTTTCGGCTTGCGTCGGCGGAACGAGGCGCCATCACTCTATCCTTGTGCCAGTGGTTCAGATCGTGACCGGTTCACGGGCCTCAAGCGCTAGCGGGCTTGAAAACGAGAGCCTTCTAGCAGCATGATCCGGCGATTGCCAGTTGCGATCCCGGCCGCTATCGAGCCGTTTGCAATCATTGGCCCCGTGCATACATATGGCCGATCAAAGTTACTCGTACCGCGCCAATCGCCTTTTTGGGATGGCGCTGCTCGGAGCCAGGAAATGTCTGATAATCTGACGATGCACGCCACGACGATCGTGACCGTGCGCAAGGGCAACAAGGTGGTGATCGCCGGCGACGGCCAGGTTAGCCTTGGCCAGACCATCATGAAGGGCAACGCCCGCAAAGTGCGCCGCATCGGCAAGGGCGGCAATGTGATTGCCGGTTTCGCGGGTGCCACAGCCGACGCCTTCACGCTTTTGGAACGCCTCGAAGCCAAGCTCGAACAATATCCCGACCAACTGACGCGCGCCTGCGTCGAGCTTGCCAAGGACTGGCGCACGGACCGTTATCTGCGCCGGCTGGAGGCGATGATGCTGGTTGCCGACAAATCGGTCTCGCTGGCGCTGACCGGCAACGGCGACGTGCTGGAGCCCGAACATGGCGTCATGGCCATCGGTTCGGGCGGCAATTACGCGCTGGCCGCGGCGCGCGCGCTGATGGACAGCGACAAGGACGCCGAGGAGATCGCCCGCAAGGCGATGCAGATCGCGTCCGACATCTGCGTTTACACCAACAATAATTTCGTTGTCGAAACGCTCGATGCGGCTTGATCAGGCCGACCATGGCCCCGAACCGCAGGACCGCGTAAGCGAAAAGTGGACGCCGGTTTTCGGAAAGACCATGATCCAACCAGAAAATAGCTACGATTTTCGGCCGGTGACCAAAAAGGACCTGCCGATGATCGCAGGCTGGCTGGCCGAGGCGCATGTTGCAGAGTGGTGGGGCGATCCCGAGGCAGAAATCGCGGAGATTGCCGATCATATAGACTCGATTTCCGTCGAGCCGCTGATCGTTGAGTTCGACGGCAAGCCGATCGCCTATCTGCAGAGCTACGATCCGCATCTGGAAGACGGCCATCCCTATGCCGATCAGCCGTTCGGCACGCTCGGCATCGATATCTCGATCGGCCGGCCGGAACTCATCGGCATCGGCCATGGCTCGGCGATCGTGCGCCAGTTCGTCGAAGACCTGTTCGAGGAAGGCGTGCCGCGTGTCATTATCGACCCCGACCCAGCCAACATCAGGGCCATCCGGGCCTATGAAAAGGCGGGATTTCGGGCCATTGATCGCAGACAGTCGATCTATGGCGACGCCGTGCTGATGGCGATCGATGCCGAAGACGCGCAAGAGGGGTAATTCAGGATATGGTCACGGCCAGCGAGGACAAGAGCCTTTCCGCTTACGAGGATAGCTGGCGGATGGGGCTGCTGATCGTCGCCGGCCTGCTCGTCGCCCAGGCCGTCGCGCTCTACCTGATGGGCCATCCGCCGATCTGTACCTGCGGCTATGTCAAGCTGTGGCATGGCGTGGTGAACAGTTCGGAGAATTCCCAGCACATTTCGGACTGGTACACCTTTTCGCACATCATCCACGGCTTCCTGTTCTACGCGCTGGCCCGGTTCCTGTTCCCGCGCTCGCCGATCGGCTTGCGGCTGGCATTCGCCGTCCTCGTCGAGGGAGGCTGGGAAATCCTCGAAAATAGCCCGTTCATCATCGAGCGCTACCGCGCCGGCACCATTTCGCTCGATTATTACGGCGACAGCATCATCAATTCGGTGTCCGACACCCTGGCCATGGTGCTGGGATTTGTCATGGCGCGAAGGCTACCTATATGGGTGATCGTCAGCCTCGCCATCCTCTTCGAACTGGGTACCGGCTATCTCATCCGGGACAATCTTACACTCAACGTGATCATGCTGCTGCATCCGTTCGAGACCATCAAGCAGTGGCAAAGTGGAATTTAGTGATATGAGCACATTTTCTCCCCGCGAAATCGTTTCGGAACTCGACCGCTTCATCATCGGCCAGAAGGACGCCAAGCGCGCCGTGGCCATCGCTCTGCGCAACCGCTGGCGCCGCCAGCAGCTCGAAGGCCAGATGCGCGAAGAGGTGATGCCGAAGAACATTCTGATGATCGGCCCGACCGGCGTCGGCAAGACCGAGATTTCGCGCCGCCTGGCACGGCTCGCCGGCGCGCCGTTCGTCAAGGTCGAGGCGACCAAGTTCACCGAGGTCGGCTATGTCGGCCGCGACGTCGAACAGATCATCCGCGACCTGGTCGAGATCGCCATCGGCCTGACGCGCGAGAAGATGCGCGAGGACGTGAAGGCGCGCGCCCATGTCAACGCCGAGGAACGGGTGCTGGAAGCGCTGGTCGGCAAGACGGCGAGCCCGGCGACGCGCGATAGCTTCCGCAAGAAGCTGCGCGAGGGCGAGCTCGACGAAAAGGAAATCGAGGTCGAAGTGGCCGACACCGGCAATGGCGGCATGCCCGGCTTCGAGATTCCCGGCATGCCGGGCGCCAATATCGGCGTGCTCAACATCAACGACATGCTGTCGAAGGCGATGGGCGGCAAGAAGACCAAGCTGCGCAAGACCACGGTGAAGGAGTCCTACGACCTGCTGGTCGGCGACGAGTCCGACAAGCTGCTCGACCAGGACGAGGTGGTGCGCCGGGCGCTGGACGCAACGGAGAATGACGGCATCGTCTTCCTCGACGAAATCGACAAGATCGCCGCCCGGTCGGACATTTCGGGCGGCCCTTCGCGAGAAGGCGTGCAGCGCGACCTGCTGCCGCTGGTCGAAGGCACGACGGTAGCGACCAAATACGGTCCGGTGAAGACGGACCATATCCTGTTCATCGCTTCTGGTGCCTTCCATGTCTCCAAGCCGTCCGACCTGCTGCCGGAACTGCAGGGCCGCCTGCCGATCCGCGTCGAGCTGCGCGCGCTGGAGAAGGAGGACTTCGTCCGCATCCTGACCGAGACCGAGGCGAGCCTGATCAAGCAGTATATCGCGCTGATGAAGACCGAAGGCGTTGAGCTCACCTTCACCGACGACGCCATCGATTCGCTCGCCGGTGTCGCCGTCGATCTCAACGCCAGCATCGAGAACATCGGCGCGAGGCGGCTGCAGACTGTGATGGAGCGGGTGCTGGACGACATCTCCTATGATGCGCCGGATCGCAACGGCACGGCGGTCACCATCGACGCCGCCTATGTCCAGAAGCATGTCGGCGACCTCTCCAGAAACACGGATTTGTCGCGGTTCATCCTTTGAACGAGGGCGCCGGAGCAGGCCGGCGCGGTCATGCAACAACGTCCGGCAGGAGCCATGTGTGGCCAGATGGTACCATCTGGCCACCTTTCGTCTCGCCGGATGATGGGGCGCTCTCGACTCGACCAAGTGCTTTACCTAGTTTGCGCCGCAATTCTCTAGGCGGCGGCGCATGAAAAAACTCATCTTGGTCATTCTCGGCTTGACGTTGGCGGCGACGCTGTTCGCCGCCGACGCGGCGACATTGGTGCCGGTGGGAAACCGCAATACCGAGCAGCCAGACATTCCCGGCGCCTCGAGCCGCCGCACGCAGGCGACCAACACCACCTTCCAGGCGAAGTACCGCAAGGTTTACGCGCTGCTGCAGAACGACGCCGATCTGCGCGCCAAGATCAAGAAGGCAGCAAGCGCCTATGGCATCGACCCCATGCACATCGTCGGCGCCATCGTCGGCGAGCACACCTACAATGTCGACGCCTACGACCGGCTGCAGACCTATTACGTCAAGGCGATCTCCTACCTCTCGAGCAAGCTCTCCTTCGCCTATGACGGCGAGGACATCACCGATTTCGTGCAGCGGCCGGAATTCAAGAAATGCGCCGCGATTTCGGACAGCTACGATCTGTGGGAATGCCGCGAACAGGTCTGGAACCGCTCGTTTCGCGGTAAGACTGTCGGCGGCGAGGATTTCCCCGACAACCGTTTCGGCGCCACCTTCTTCCAGCCCTACTATGCCGGCCAGACCTTCGGCCTCGGCCAGCTCAATCCCCTGACCGCCCTGCAGATGAGCGACCTCGTGCACAAGGTGTCGGGCCTGCCGAAGCTCGACGTCTCCGATCCCAATTCGGTCTACAAGACCATCATGGATCCGGACCTGACGCTGCCCTATGTCGCGGCGACGATCAAAAAGTCGATCGACGCCTATAGGAGCATCGCCGGCTTCGACATCTCTGGCAATCCGGGCGTCACGGCCACGCTGTACAATGTCGGCAATCCGGAGCAGCGCGCCTATGCGCTGAAGTCGGAAAACGACAGGCGCCGCGCCACCGGTGAGCCGGAGAAGCTGCCCGAAGAGAATTACTACGGCTGGCTCGTCAACGACAAGCTGGCGGAGCTCAAGGCGCTGTTCTAAGGACCTCTACCTCCCCTTCGTGGCGAGATCGGACCGAAAGATCCGGGTAGGGGCCGGTGCAGTCATACGCAATTGCCCTGCAACAAGGCAGAGGGCGGCCAACTTCATTCAGGCGGCCAGCAACGCCTTCAGCTTAACTTCAGGCGAGCCCAGCGCCTCCGGCGCCGGCTTGGCACGCTTGCCGATCAGCATTTCGGCCAGCCTTATGTCGCGAGCGACCGCATTGCCCGGGCCGATGCCGCTCGCCGCCACCAGCCTGCCGTCCTCGGCGAGATGGAAGAGGATGAAGGCGCCGTCACCGAGATCGCGGCGCACAAGGCCGCGGCCTTCGTCGGAGAGGCCGGCGATCTGCAAGCTCAGCCCATACTGATCCGACCAGAACCACGGAACAGCCGCATGCGCCTCGCCGGCGCCAAGCATGTTCTTTGCCGCCAGTGCGCCCTGTTCCTGTGCATTGCGCCAGGCCTCCAGCCGCACGCGGCGGCCGCCGTAGACGGCGAGCGGAAACGAGCAGCAATCGCCGGCGGCGAAAATGTCGGGATCAGCGGTTTGCAGATAGGCATCGACTGATATGCCGTTTTCAATGGTCAGGCCGGCTTCGGCCGCGAGCCCGGTCACCGGCACGGCGCCGATGCCGATGACGGCGAGGTCGGCCGATATTTCGCGCCCGCCGGCAAGCGTCACCCGCACCTCCTTGCCCTCGTCGGCGATGGAGGCGATGCCTTCCCCGCAGACCACGTCGACACCCTCGGCGACATGCGCTTCATGGATGATTTCGGCGATCTCGGCCGGAACGCCGCGCATCAGGATACGTGGCTGCGCCTCGATGACGGTGACCGAGGCGCCGAGCTTGCGTGCGGCTGCCGCAAGTTCAAGGCCGATGAACCCGCCGCCGACGATGGCGATGCGGTTGCCGGCACGAAGGTGGGCGCGAATGGCCAGCGCGTCGGCGAAGGTTCTGAGATAGACGCAGCGCACGCCAAGGCCAGGCATCGGCAGCTTGCGCGGCGTCGAACCGGTGGCCAGCAACAGCTTGTCGTAGGCCAGCACCGAACCGTCCGACAGGCGTATCATGTGCGACGCGCGCTCGATCGCCACGGCCTCGACGGAATGGACGTGCCGGATCGATTTTTCGGTCAGGATCTCGTCGCTGGCGATCGCCTTGATTGCGGGCGCATCGCTGGCCATCGCCTCCTTGGACAGAGGCGGACGTTCATAGGGCAAATGCGGCTCGTCACCCACCAGCGTCACCGGCCCGTCATAGCCGAGATCGCGCAAGGCAAGCGCGGCCCGTCCGCCGCATTCGCCGGCTCCGATGATCAGCATCCCCCGCGCCATGCCGGTCATCCGATCTGAACCAGGACCTTGCCGGCGTCGACCTTGACCGGATAGGTCCTGAGGTTGACGCAGACCGGCGCGCCCCTGGCCGCGCCGGTCTTGTAGTTGAAGCGGCCATTGTGCTTGGGGCATTCGATGATGTCGTCCATCACCAGCCCATCGGCGAGATGCACCTTCTCATGCGTGCAAAGTCCGTCGGTGGCGAAATATTCGTCGTCCGGGCTGCGATAGATGGCGAAGGTGCGCCCGCCATGATCGAAGCGCATCACGTCTTCTTCGTCGATGTCACCGGCGGCGCACGCCTCGACCCAATCGTTCATTCAGTCCTCCCCTGGGATCGCACGGCGGCGCGTGATTATTCAGCCGCGACCGCGACGGCGCCGTTGTGGAATTCCTCGCGGTACGGCCTGGCGGTCGGCGGCAGCTCGCGCTTGAGGAAATAATCCTCGTTGCGCAGCTGGCGGCGGAAGACCGGGATCATCTCGCGGTAGCCGGCCAGGATCGACGGCGTCGGCGCCGGCAAATCGTGCTTGATCAGCGCGTGCAGCTTCGGCAGCGCATGGTAGGGCACCATCGGGAACATGTGATGCTCGACGTGGTAATTCATGTTCCAGTAGATGAAGCGGCTGATCGGGTTCATGTAGACGGTGCGGCTGTTCAGCCGATGGTCGGTGACATTGTCGGCAAGGCCGCCATGCTGCAGCAGGCCGACCATCACGTGATGCCAGGCGCCATAAAGCCTGGGCAGGCCGACCAGCATCAGGGGCAGGAAAGATCCGGTGGAGAGCGCCAGCGCGATGGTCGCGGCATAGATCGCCGTCCAGATGCGGGCAACACGGATCGCTTTGGGCTGCTCCTGTTCGGGAATGAAGGTCTTCTCCGCCGCGCTGATGTTGCCGGCGGCATTGCGCAGCATGTCTGATATCGCATGCCAGGCGTCGAGCACGCCGACAAAACCAAGAACGAGGCGCACCAGGTCCGGCGGCCGCATGACCGAAATCTCAGGATCGCGGCCGACGATGATGGTGTCGGTGTGATGGCGCGTGTGGCTCCAGCGCCAGGTCACCGGATTGCGCATGATCATGAAGCAGGCGATCTGATAGACTGCGTCATTCATCCACTGCGTGCGGAACGCCGTGCCGTGGCCGCATTCGTGCCAGCGGGAATCGGTGGATGAGCCGTAGAGCACGCCATAGGCGAAGAAGAAGGGCACGCACCACCAACTGCCCCAGAACCAGGCAGCGCCGGCACCGCTGATGATGAGGGCGGCCAGCCAGATGACCGTGTCGCGGATCGCTGGGCCATCGGAGCGCTGCATCAGCTCCTTCATCTGCTTGCGGGGAATGTCGGTGTGATACCACTCGGCCGCCGACAGCCCGTGTTCGACCGCAAGCCGGGCGTCGCGGCCGATCAGGCTGTAATCACGCCGGGACGGCGCTGCGGTCATGATTGCCTCCCATGGCGGGGCATTCGCCATGCGAATGCGGATCATCAACTAACTCCTTGCTCAGAAATAACGCCGAGCCATGATAGAATCAACATCACAAAGATAGTTTCTATCATTTCATATCAAAGTCAGGTATCGATATCAGGCAATCGAACGAGGGCGATCATGGCGAAACGGCCGACCATTACTGATCTGGCGCGAGTCTCCGGCGTCAGCGTCGCCACGGTGGACCGCGTGCTCAACAATCGCCTCCCAGTGCGGGAGGAAACCGCGCGCCGCGTCTACGAAACCGCGACCGAGATCGGCTATCACGCCGCCGGCCTGATCAAGCAGCGGATGCGACAGGAACTGCCCGAGTATCGTCTGGGCTTTCTGCTGCTTCGGGGCAATGACGTTTTCTATGGTGATTTCGCTCGGGAACTCGAGCTGGCGGTCGCGCAATCGCAGCGCTTCCGCGGCGTCGCAACCGTCGATTTCGCCAGCTCTCTGGCCCCGGACGACATCGCCGCCCAGATGCGCAGGCTGGCGGCGAGATCGCGGGCCATTGCCGTGGTCGGCCCGGACCATCCGACGCTGACCGCCGTCGTGGAGGCGCTCAAGGCCAGGGGACTGCCGGTCTTCTCCCTTCTGTCCGACTTCGCCGCCGGCGTCCGTGAGGGCTATGTCGGCCTCGACAACCGCAAGGTCGGCCGCACCGCGGCCTGGATGATCGCCAGGGCGGCGAGGACGCCTGGCAAGGTCGCCCTTTTCGTCGGCAGCCATCGCTTCCATGGCCATGAGCTGCGGGAGATCGGCTTCCGCTCCTTCTTCCGCGAGCATGCGCCGGATTTCAGCGTGCTGGAGACGTTGGTCAATCTCGAGGCCAATCAGGTAACCCATGACGCGATGATCGATCTTCTGGCGCGGTATCCGGATCTCGTCGGCTGCTACGTCGCCGGCGGCGGCATGGAAGGCGCCGTCTCGGCGCTGCGGGCAGCGAAGCCTGGCAACATGCCGGTGGTCGTCTGCAACGAGATCAACGCCGAATCGCGCGCCGCGCTCGCCGACAACATCCTTACCATGGTGATCTCGACGCCGCTTGCCGCGCTCTGTCGTGAGCTCGTCGATCGGATGGCGCATGCCATCGAAGCCGGCGCGGCCAATGCGCCGGGTCAGATCTTCCTGCCCTTCGACATCTATTTGCCGGAAAACATCTGAAGCAATTTCGCGAAAATGCGCAGCGGCTTTCCGTCCGGGACGCGCCAGGACAGAGATAGGGCGTTTCGATGAAGCGACAGAGCGCTCCTGCAGTCCGCCGCCATGAACCGCCCGCCAGAAATGATAGAATCTATCAGAGCAGGCAGAAAATCGCGCGCCCGAATTTGGAATCGCCCTTGACGCCCCAACGTCAAATGGAATAAATATTTCACTATATGTGGGTTTTGGTTCTTTCGTTCCGGAACATCCGTTCAGGGCAGTTCGGCGTCCAGCCGTTGGCGGCACGCTGCGGAACGAAATGGATATCAGGGAGAGATTCCCCAGGCAGATCGGGGATTCCGGAGAGATCGGTGCAACCGGACACCAAAAGTGGAGGAGAGATACAATGAAGAAATTGCTTTTGGGCGTCGCCTTCGCGGCGCTGATGAGTTCATCGGCCATGGCCGCCAAGATCGGCGTCTCGATGGCCAAGTTC
>NZ_VFUR01000033.1:0-49613 GCF_006441095.1 Mesorhizobium sp. B2-5-4
ACTCCAAAACCCCTTCGGGCCAAAAGTGTTACCCATGTCTCCGGTATAAACCGTAACCTATGTGTCCGGAACGGACCCGAAGCAGGATGGCGGAGAGGATGGGATTCGAACCCACGAGAAGCTTTTGACCTCTACTCCCTTAGCAGGGGAGCGCCTTCGACCACTCGGCCACCTCTCCGTTGAGCCGCTGGATAAAGAAAAGCGGCGGCACAATCAACAAGCCCGCGTCATTATATGGAAAAATAAGAGCGCAGCGGATCGCGGCTTTGCTCGATGCGGCGGATCTGCGGCAATTCCCTGGCTGGCGACTCGCGACCTCGCCATAATTCCGTCCTCCGATCGCCGGATTCGGCTGGAAACAAGCGGTTGCGGCGGCCCCGATGGTTAACGAGAGCTTTCTGAGTGAGGCCAAATCGTATCATTTGTGCAACAACGGTGGGGGATAGCAGACGAACGGCCCTTTCGCCGGTACGATCGTTGTTGAACGCCGCTGGCTCACGCTGGAATGTCGGTTTCGGTGGAGTGGGGCCCAACCAAGAAGTGCTTCGACAGTAAGTCACCGCCCATGAAATTTGCTGGTGTCCCAGCCGGGACGCTAAAACTTGACATTCGCATGTCTGACCTGGACGCGCCGGACTTTGCGCACGGCGGCGGTAGGGTGGCGTATTCCGGAGAGGCCCTGCCTTATGGCGCGTTTTCATACCGAGGACCCTGTCCCCCGTCGCCGCATACCTACCAATTCACTGTCAAGGCACTAGACGTCAACGGTAAAACTGTCGGGACGGCGAAGGCAAGAAAGCGCTTTCCGTAGGGCACAGTATCAGAGCATGATGCCGAAAAGTGTGAGGCGGTTTCGGCCGATGCTCTATCTCTTTGATTTAGAGGAGGAATTGGATTTCAGGTCGAGTTGACCTGAAATCTGGAGGCTCTAACGGAGCGCTGGTCTTATCGAAACGCTAAGCAGACTTTCGTGGGGTGCCCCACGAAAGTCTGCTTAGATTCTCTTGTTATTCGCAGGTTGTGATCGCAAAACCATGGGACACTTTTGCAGAACCTGCTTAGCCTTGATTAGCTGATCAATGGCCGTTCTCAGCCCGATCGAGGAAGGAAGCAATCTCTTCCGGCAAAATGCCGGTTTCCAGGAAGGGCGCGTGTCCCTGGCCGTCGGCCGTGATCGCCTCCATGCCGGGATGGCGCTTTTTCATCTCTTCAAGCGTGGCGTCGGAGAGAAGCTTTGAATTGCCGCCTCTTATGGCAAGCAACGGCACGGTGACCAGCGCGTCGAACCGAGGCCACAGATCCGGCAGCGGCTTGGTGACGTCGACGCCGGCCAGCGTGTCGATCAGGGCCGGGTCGAAATCCGGCAACAGCCCCTGATCCGTCTCACGGTAGAGCGCCCCAACCATCCGCGTCCAGTCGCCCTCGGTTAGCGCTGGAAAATCCTGGCCGTGAACGCTGCGCTGGGCAGCCATCGCCTCGGCGAGGGTTTTCGGCTTCGGTGCGCGTTCGAGATAGGACTGGATGTGAGCGAGACCCGCGGGTTCGATCACTGGCCCGATGTCGTTGAGCACGATGGCTTTCAGCGCCGCCGGCTGCATCGCGCCAAGCACATGGATGATCAGCCCGCCGCGCGAGGTGCCGATGAAGGCCGCCTGTTCGATGCCGAGCGCCGCCAGCCCGGCAAGGACGTCGCCGGCTTCGATGCCGACATTATAGTGGCTGACATCGGGATCGTAGGCCGACTGCCCGCGTCCGCGGTAGTCGAAAGCGACGACCTTACGCGCAAGGGCGGATCGCGTCGAGAGATGGAGCGCAAGCTCGTGAAAATCCCGCGCGTTACGTGTCAAGCCAGGCAGACAGACGACCGGCCAATGTGCGGAATTCGCTTCGCCATAGACGCGCGCGTGAAGTCTCAGCCCATCTGGCGCCGCATAGAAGAAGTCGGAGAAATCTGGATTGCTCGACATGGGACGGGCTCTTTAGCCGAAGGATCGTCCACGACTGCTACAGACGGAGCGCCGGAGGGTCAAACGGGAAAGGCTCCTCCTTCTCCTCGCAAGGCGAGGGCAAGAGCCTCAGCCGCGCCCGTTCACGAGATCGCCGACGATGTCGTACTTGCCGGAAATACGCATCTTGTAGACCTCGTAATTCTCCATCACGCGCTGCACGTAACTTCTTGTTTCTGTGTAGGGAATCCGCTCGATCCAGTCCACCACCGCATCGATGTCCTTGCCGCGCGGGTCACCGTATTTCGCCACCCACTGGCTGGCTCGGGTCGGGCCGGCATTGTAGCCCGCGAAGGTCAATACGTACGAGCCATTGAAGCGATCGAGCTGTTCGCCGAGGAACGCCGACCCAAGCGTTGCATTGTAGCCGGCGTCGGTAGTCAGCCTGGTCTGCGAAAACTGTAATCCGGCCTTCTTCGCCAATTGCTTGGCGGTTCCCGGCATCAGCTGCAGCAGTCCGCGTGCGCCGGCACTGGATACGGCGCCGATATTGAATTCGCTTTCCTGGCGGGCGATCGCATAGGCCAGCGCCTTGCCCGAACCGGAAATATTGGCCGAATCGGGGATGACGCCGAGCGGATGCGACAGCGCGCCGACATCGATGCCGCGCGCCCCGGCGATCTTGCCGATTTTCAGCGCCATGAAATGGTTGTCCTGCTTTTCGGCAAGGACAGCGAGCAGCGCCAGTTCACCCGGGCTGGTCAACTGCCCGGCAAGGTCGCGATAGAGCGTTTCGGCATAACGGTCGTAGCCTGCCTCCTGCAGGCGCTTGATGGCCGAGACGGCCTCGCGGCCGGCAAAGTTCTGCCGGTCGGCGGCACTTGGCTGGGGATAGACGATGTTGAGCGCCTGCCGGCCGACGCGTTCGGCGGCTAGCTGGCCGTAAAACGTCGTGCCGTAGGTCGCCGCACGCCCAAGATAGTCCTTGGCATTGCCGGGGCCACCGACTTCCGCCGCGCGGCCGAGCCAGTAATAGGCGCGCGACAGGGTCATCGGCCCTTGGGCAAGGTCGGCGATACGCGCGAAATGCGTCGCCGCGAGCTTGGGATCGTTCAGGCCGCGCAGCGCATACCAGCCGGCATGGAATTCGGCTTCCGCCGCATTGGCCGCGCTTTCGGCGGCATGCGTGGCGACTATTTTGTAGGCGGTCTTCATGTCGCCCTGGTCGACCAGTTCGCGCGACAGCACCCGGCGTTCGACCCACCAGGCATCCGGATCGACCAGGGATTCCCGGTCTGCCGGCGCTTTCATGACAATTGTCGCGGCGCCCGCAAAATCCTTCTGCTTGCGCAGATATTCGGCCTGCGCGAAGAAATAGCCGGCCGAGCGTTGCGCCACCGGCACAGTCTTCAATAGTTTGGCAGCATTCTTGTCGCCCTTGTCGGCCGCCGCCCAGGCGTCGGCAAGCTGCTGGGCGCCGGCGAGGCCGGCGACACGCAAGGCGGAATTCACCCGGTTGGCATAGAACATGCGCTCCATGCGAAAACGGTGATCGGCGGCGGGAACAAGGCTGCCGAATTCCTTGATCAGAGCCGTCTCGTCCTTGGCTTCCAGGATCGCGGTGCGCCAGAACGGCGACAGCACCGATCGCGCCGCCTTGGCGTTGCCCGACGACACATAGGCGCGCGCGAGAACCATCACGCCTTCGACTGTCTGCGGCTGGCTGCCGTCGAATGCCTTGACGACGACATCCGCCGCCGGGTTCTCGCGATAGAGTGCGCGCTCGCTGTTCTTGCGCAATGCAACGGTGCCCGGCCAGTTGGGCAGCATCTTCGCGGCCGTGGCGATGTCGCCGCTCGGAACCTTGTCGCCCCCGTAGAGCGCGATCGCCCAGGCCAATATGTGCTGGTCGAGCGATTGTGCGGGTAGCGCATCGCGCACACCGCGCGCGCCGGGAATATCGCCAGCCGCCAGCGCATCCAGTCCGCTTTTCAGGATCGTGACGGCGGGTGAAGGGTCCTGTTGCGCCTTGTCCTGTACACCAGGCATCGGGATGGCCGAGGTGACCCGCACATCGACGCTGCCGCTGATCGCCACGCCGGGCATCAGCGCGGCGATGGCGCCAAGAAGCGCGAACAGGTGGGGCCGACTGGGCGGCATGATTTCGTGTCTTTCCTTAATCCAGCATTTTACCTGCGGGCAAAGAAGCCTTGAAGCCTAAGCTTAGGTCGTGAAGGGCTCGTAAACAAAGGGTTGTCGAGGCCGTTCGAATTACGCCTGCTGGCACCATGGCAATGCTTGCCGCGCAACAATGTCGAGACTATGGTGCGCCGCTTCGCTTTCGGTTAGAAGGCGCGCACGACAAAACACCGATGCATGTCGCCCAAAAGTGGATACCGGTTTTGGGGCAGCGACATGCATAACCGACAAAGTGCATGTCGCCCAAAAGTGGATACCGGTTTTGGGACCGCGACATGCGTGAACCAAGAAGTCCCAAGGAGTTGGACGACATGCTGAGAGGCTCGCTTACTGCGCTCGTGACACCGTTCGAAAAGAGCGGGCGTTTCGACGAGAAAGCCTTTCGCGCGTTCGTCGAATGGCAGCTTGGCGAAGGCACCACGGGCCTTGTCCCGGTAGGCACCACCGGCGAATCCCCGACGCTGTCGCATGACGAGCACCGCCATGTCGTCAAGGTCTGCATCGAGGTGGCCAAGGGCAGGGCGCCTGTCGTCGCCGGCGCTGGCTCCAATAACACCGTGGAAGCGGTAGGTTTGGTGCAATATGCCGAAAAGGCCGGTGCCGATGCAGCCCTGGTCGTCACGCCCTATTATAACAGGCCGACGCAGCGCGGCCTGTATGAGCATTTCGCCGCCGTCGCCAGGGCGACCAGCCTGCCGATCATCATCTACAACATCCCGCCTCGCTCGGTGATCGACATGACGCCGGAAACGATGGGCCGGCTGGCGCACGACTTCAAGAACATCGTCGGCGTCAAGGATGCGACCGGCAAGGTCGAGCGCGTGTCCGAGCAGCGCATGACCTGCGGCAAGGATTTCATCCAGCTTTCCGGCGAGGATGCCTCAGCACTCGGCTTCAACGCGCATGGCGGCGTCGGCTGTATTTCGGTGACCTCGAACGTTGCGCCGCGGCTGTGCGCCGAGTTTCAGGAAGCGACGCTCTCCGGCGACAGCGCCAAGGCGCTGGAACTGCAGGACCGCTTGCTGCCGCTGCACAAGGCGATCTTCATCGAGCCCGGCGTGTCCGGCGCCAAATACGCGTTGTCGAAGCTGGGCAAGGTCGAGAACGTCGTGCGTTCGCCGCTGGTCACCATCGAGCAGTCGACGGCCGAAAAGATCGATGCGGCCATGAAGCACGCCCGCTTGATTAATTAACGAGTCCGTTTGGAAACTCTACTCCTGCGGCCATCTGAAGGCGCCACCTGCGCTTCCGGTGCTCGCGTACTATATGTACGCTCCGCTCCGGTTCGGCGCGTGGCCCCGAAAGCACTTCGCTTTCGGAAAGGACCATGCGCAAAGTCGGATTTCTAGAGCGTCCTTTGCGCGTTAAAAAACGCGCGGCGCTCTAGTAGCACCATCATCTGACTCGCAGGAGCGAGTTTCGAAACGGATTCTAGACGTTATGAACCAAGTCAGAAAAGCCGATCCCAACAACAAGACAGTTGCGGAAAACCGCAAGGCGCGGTTTTCCTATGAAGTGCTCGACACGATCGAGACAGGCCTGGTGTTGACCGGAACCGAGGTCAAGTCGCTGCGCCAGGGCCAGGCCAACATCCAGGACAGCTATGCCTCGGTCGAAGGCGGCGAGATCTGGCTGATCAATTCCTATCTGCCGGAATACCTGCAGGCCAATCGCTTCAACCACGAGCCGCGCCGGCGCCGCAAACTGCTGCTCAACAAGCGCGAGATGGCAAAACTATCGCAGAGCGTCGACCGCGAAGGCATGACGCTGGTGCCGCTGAAAATCTATTTCAACGACCAAGGGCGCGCCAAGCTGCTGCTTGCAGTTGGCCGCGGCAAGAAACTGCATGACAAGCGCGAGACCGAGAAGCAACGCGACTGGTCGCGCGAAAAGGGCCGGCTGCTCAAGGAACGTGGGTGATCGGGAGATAGCCTGGAAAAGTCACGGTCGGGTTTTCAACGTCGAACAACCGGCACGTCCAACAGGGGATGGTCTTGAAGAAGCGGATTGTCCTCTGGGGCCTGGCCAATCTTGCCCTGGCATGTGTCATTGCCGTGGCCTATTTCCGCACCTACTCTCCCGACCGCGACCGATATCCGGTCAGGGGCATCGACGTCTCCCATCATCAGGGCAAGATCGACTGGCGGCGTGTTGCCGCCGACGATGTGGCTTTCGCCGTCATCAAGGCGACTGAAGGCGGCGACCATGTCGATAATGCCTTCGCCGGCAATCTGCGCGAGGCCCGCGCCGCCGGGCTCGCCGTCGGCGCCTATCATTTCTTCACCTTCTGCCGGCCGGGCGCCGATCAGGCCAGGAACTTTATCTCGGCGGTTCCGCACGATCAGCCATTGCTGCCGCCGGTCGTCGACATCGAGTTCGGGGGCAACTGTCCGCAGCGCCTGTCACCCGAGCAACTGAATACGGAACTGAAGGATTTCCTTGGACCTGTCGAGGCTGCCTTCGGCAAGCCGGCGATCATCTATCTGACGGATGAAGCCGAGGCTGCCTATGCTGGGCAAATCGCCGCTCGCCCACCCTGGCTACGCTCGCTGCTCATGGAACCGGACCGCCGTGACTGGATCTACTGGCAGTACCACAACAGCGGGCGCGTGGACGGCATAGAGGGGGACGTCGACCTGAACGTTTTGCAGGGTGGGCCGGAGAAGTTGGCGGCTCTGCTTGCCTCCACACCTTGATGGACAGACCCGATCCGATGCCGGCTGGTTCTTCAGAAGCCTGCCATGCCCCTGAAACCATTCACGTTCCAGCTGATGTCGAGACAGCCAGCTTTTCCCTGGTGCCGCGTCGGCCCATCGCCGAATAACCCATCCCGGCGGCCATGATGGCGATGGCCACGCATTGGATAGCCAGCGGGGTCTCGCCAAGCACGACCATGCCGACCAGCACGGTGGCGACCGGCACACCCGGCAGGAACAGCGATGCAGCCTGCGAGCCCAATCGGTCGACAATGTAAGTATAGAGGAACATCGCGGCAGCGCCCGCGAGAAGACCTTGAATGACGATCTGGCTGGCGATTTCGGCGCCTGCGGCGGCATGGAGGCCGCTTGGCGCAAAGACATAGAGAAGTGGCAGTGGCAGGCAGGACAAAAGCACGACGCTCGCGGTCGCCGTGACCGGGTCGACACGCCATCGCTGCACAAGAATGGCATGTGTGGAAAACATCGCGCCCGATCCGATAAACAGCAGGTCGCCGAACAGGACATCACTGGCGCCGGTGCGCGCCGGCGCTATGAACAGCAACAAGCCGGTGATGATCGTGGCGACGCCAATGATCCGCCGACGCGACGCGCTTTCCCTGAACAGCGACAATAGGAACGAGAAGAACACGATCGAGGCCGGGCAGAGCGCCGCGGCATGGGCGGCGGGCGCGTGGGTCAGGCCCCAGTTGATGATCAGTGGATAGGGCAATCCGGCCAGTGCCGCCAACGTCAGTCCACGCCGCCAGCCCAGCGCCTTCATGGTGGCCAGGCCGCGCCTCCAGACGATCGGCAGGAACACCGCGCCGGCACCGGCAAAGCGCAGGCTGGCCATGTCGGTGGCCGTCAGATGCTCCCTGAGGCTGAAGCGGGCGGCGACGAACTGCGCTGCATAGATGGCGATCATGACAAGGCCGGCGATCACCGCCAGTCTTGTGTCTCCGGTGTCTCGTCCGTCCGCCATGTCGGTTCCGCCGGATGTTCATGTCGCCAGGAGGAGACAGTTGCGATGAAGCGCAGCCTATTGTCGAAATGGCCGCGACAAAATACGCTGTTTTTTACAATTTGAAGTGTAATTCACGCAAATAGGATGGCTTGAACGTGAATCCTGAACCAGTCGACCTGGACGCCGTCGACCGCAGTCTTCTGCGACTGCTGCAGGAAGATGGACGCCGCACCACGCTCGACCTGGCAGCGCGCGTCGGCCTGTCGCCGACCGGCGCCAGCCAGCGCGTGAAACGCCTGTTTCGCGATGGCTTCATCACCGCCGTCAGGGCGGTGCTCAATCCGGCAAAGATTGGCCGCGGCATGCTTGTCTTCATCGAGGTACGGCTTGATCACGCGGCCCCGCATATCTTTGACCGCTTCGCCGAGGCGGTCGCAAAGGCGCCCGAGGTCCTGGAATGCCACATGGTCGTCGGCGGCTTCGACTATCTCGTGAAGGCCCGCATTGCCGAGATGGCCGACTATCAGGACTTTCTCAAACGCGTCATCCTGCCACTGCCGGGGGTGAAGGAGACACATACCTATGCCTCGATCGGCGACGTGAAGCCGGATGCCTTGCTGCCGGTGTGAGCAGGCACCGGAGACCGCACGGTATCCGAGAGCTCAGTTCTTCAGGAATGCCGCGATCTCGCCAAACACCCTGACGAACATGTCTTCGGTCAACACACCGGTATTGGTGTTGTAGCGCGAGCAATGGTAGCTCGAAAACAGCATGATGCCGCCGGCTTCCAACTGGCCGCCATGTTTGAACGGATAGGTGGCGACGCGCCCGCCCAGTGCCCGCACGGTCGACTGGTGCGCGATCGATCCCAGCGCCAGCACGGCGCGCAGGTTGGGAAAGCGAGCGATAGTCGGCACCAAAAATGTCCGGCATGTGGCGATCTCCGCACCCACCGGCTTGTTCTCCGGCGGCACGCAGCGCACCGCGTTGGTGATCGCCGTGCCGACGAGCTCCAGCCCATCATCGGGCCGCGCCTTGAACTCGCCGCGTGCGAAGCCGTGGGCAATCAGCGTCGAGTAGAGCAGGTCGCCGGCATAGTCGCCGGTGAACGGGCGCCCGGTGCGGTTGGCGCCGCGCAAGCCAGGCGCCAGACCGACGATCAGAAGCCGGACGGTATCTTCGCCGCCCAATGGCAGGAAGGTCGGCACCGGCGCGTTGAACCATGACGGCTCGCGCTGCCGCCATTCGGCGATGAAATCATGCAACCGCGGGCAGAGTGGGCAGTCGCGGCTGGGTTCGGCAGCGGGGAGGGCGGTCAAGTCGACCGGCCTCAGTAGTCGTCCTCATCGACTTCAGCCGGTTCGGGCCGCCTTACGGGCCGCTCCGAGGGATCGCGGCCGACTTCGTTCTTCAGCGTCGCCAGGTCGATGAAATGGTCCGCCTGGCGGCGCAGGTCATCTGAGATCATCGGCGGCTGCGAGGCCATGGTCGAGACGATCGACACCTTGCGGCCACGCCGTTGCAGCGCCTCGACCAGCGTGCGGAAATCGCCGTCTCCGGAGAATATGACATAGTGGTCGACGACGTCGGCGAGTTCCAGCGCATCGACGGTGAGCTCGATGTCCATATTGCCCTTGATCTTGCGGCGGCCGGTCGAGTCGGTGAATTCCTTGGCCGGCTTGGTCACCACCTTGAAGCCGTTATAGTCGAGCCAGTCGATCAGCGGCCGGATCGAGGAGTATTCCTGGTCCTCGACCAGCGCGGTGTAATAATAGGCACGCAACAGGTAACCGCGCTTGTGGAAGCTCGCCAGGAGCTTGCGATAGTCGATGTCGAACCCGAGCGCGCGCGATGTGGCGTAGAGATTGGCGCCGTCGATGAACAGGGCGATTTTTTCACGGGGATCGAACATGGAAATAGTCCTTTTCGAAAAAAAACGGCCGTCTAAACGAAATGTGGTAGCGACTATCGGTCAGGCTCATAATAAACCGGCCGACCTTGGACAAACCGAGATAACGCCAGTTTGGTGGCAATCCAAGGGCATGTGGCGCACTGCAAGCAATTGTGATCGCGGCGCCGAGCCCTGGACCCGGCCGGCTTTGCTAGATCGGGAGTTCGATATTTGAGACTGAGTGCCCTGTGGGCACGCATTGCCATGATGCTTGTATTTTGGCGCTGTTCGGGTTATGGACCGCGCCTGTTTTCCATTACATCCAGGCATGAAAGGGGCAATCCATGGCCCGCGTAACCGTTGAAGATTGCATCGACAAGGTCGACAACCGCTTCGAGCTGGTGCTTCTAGCCGGCCACCGCGCTCGTCAGATCAGCCAAGGCGCACAGATCACCGTGCCGCGCGACAACGACAAGAACCCGGTCATCGCGCTGCGCGAGATTGCCGACGAGACGCTGTCGCCCGACGATCTCAAGGAAGATCTGATCCATTCGCTGCAGAAGCATGTCGAGGTCGACGAGCCCGAAGCCGATGGTGAAGTGATCGCCGACCAGACTGGCGGTGCCGTTGCTGCCGCCGACGCGGACGACACCGAGGACAACGTCACCTTCGATCGCATGACCGAGGAAGACCTGCTGGCCGGCATCGAAGGTCTGGTTCCCCCGGAAAAGAGCGACGACTACTAAGCCGGCCTCCGTTCCGGGCGGTCGCTGGAACAATCTTCCGGCACTTCCGTCCCGGCGGTTTCGTGGCTATCTATGACATGCGCCGTACAGCAGTGCGGCGCATGATTCATTTCATCGCCGAGAGATTTAGCCCATGATGCGTCAGTATGAGCTTGTCGAGCGCGTCCAGCGCTACAAGCCTGACGTCAACGAGGCGTTGCTCAACAAGGCCTATGTCTACGCCATGCAGAAGCATGGCCACCAGAAGCGCGCTTCCGGCGACCCCTATTTCTCGCATCCGCTCGAAGTCGCAGCCATCCTCACCGAAATGCATATGGATGAGGCCACGATCGCCGTCGCCCTGCTGCACGACACCATCGAGGACACCACGGCGACCAGGGCCGAGATCGATGAGCTGTTCGGTCCAGAAATGGGCAAGCTGGTCGAAGGGCTGACCAAGCTGAAGAAGCTCGACCTCGTGTCGAAGAAGGCGGAGCAGGCGGAAAACCTTCGCAAGCTTCTGCTGGCGATCTCGGAAGATGTCCGCGTGCTCCTCGTCAAGCTCGCCGACCGCCTGCACAACATGCGCACCCTCGACCATATGCCGGAGGCCAAGCGCCTGCGCATCGCCGAGGAAACGATGGACATCTATGCGCCCTTGGCCGGGCGCATGGGCATGCAAGGCATGCGCGAGGAGCTGGAGGAGATAGCCTTCCGCTTCATTAATCCGGAAGCCTATCGCGCCGTTACCGCCCGGCTCGCCGAAATCTTCGAGCGCAACAAGGATGTGCTGTCCGAGATCGAGAAGGCTCTTTCGGGCCTGTTCGAGAAACACGCCATCAAGGCCGGCGTCAAAAGCCGGCAGAAGAAGCCGTGGTCGGTGTTCCGCAAGATGGAGGCCAAGGCGCTGTCCTTCGAGCAATTGTCCGACATTTTCGGCTTCCGCGTCGTGGTCGACTCTGTCGAAGACTGCTATCGCGCGCTGGGAGCCATCCACACCACCTGGTCGATGGTGCCCGGCCGTTTCAAGGATTACATCTCGACGCCGAAACAGAACGACTACCGTTCGATCCACACCACCATCGTCGGTCCTTCGCGCCAGCGCGTCGAGCTGCAGATCCGCACCCGCGAGATGAACAAGATCGCCGAATATGGTGTCGCCGCCCATTCGATCTACAAGGACACTGGCGGCAAGACGAACGGCGCCGTGCACGCGATCTCGAAGGAGACCAATGCCTATGCCTGGCTGCGGCGCACCATCGAGCAGCTGGCAGAGGGCGACAACCCGGAAGATTTCCTCGAGAACACCAAGCTGGAGCTGTTCCAGGACCAGGTGTTCTGCTTCACGCCGAAGGGCATGCTGATTGCCTTGCCGCGCGGCGCCACGCCGATCGATTTCGCCTATGCCGTCCACACCGATGTCGGCGATACCTGTGTCGGCGCCAAGGTCAATGGCCGCATCATGCCGCTGATGACGGAATTGAAGAATGGCGACGAGGTCGAGATCATCCGCTCCAAGGCGCAGGTGCCGCCGGCCGCGTGGGAATCGGTCGTCGTCACCGGCAAGGCGCGCGCCGCCATCCGCCGCGCTACCAAGAATGCGATCCGCAAGCAGTATTCCGGCCTTGGCGCGCGTATCCTGGAGCGTGCCTTCGAACGAGCCGGCAAGACCTTCACCAAGGAAAGCCTGAAGCCCGTCCTGCACCGGTTGGCGCGCAAGGACATCGAGGATGTGCTGGCATCCGTCGGTCGCGGCGAACTGGCTTCCACCGATGTCATGAAGGCGGTCTTCCCTGACTACAAGGACGAGCGCGTCACCCCCGCGGCTCCCAAACAGCGCGAGGAGGGCTGGTCGAAGATCCGCAACGCCGCCGGCATGCTGTTCCAGATTCCGGGCCGGGCCGCGCGCAAGGACAAGGACCAGCCAGGCGCCGGCGCGGTGCCGATCCGTGGTGTGCGCGGCGACCTGCCGGTGCGCTTCGCGCCGGAAGGCGCGGTCCCTGGCGACCGCATCGTTGGTATCGTCCAGCCGGGCACCGGCATCACCATTTATCCGATCCAGTCGCCGGCGCTGCAGGCTTTCGACGACCAGCCGGAGCGCTGGATCGACGTACGTTGGGACATCGACGAACGCACCAAGGAACGGTTTCCCGCGCGCGTCTCGGTCACCGCCATCAACGCGCCGGGCTCGCTTGCCGACATCGCCCAAGTCGTTGCCTCCAACGACGCCAACATCCATACGCTGTCGATGGTGCGCACCGCGCCCGATTTCACCGAAATGCTGATCGATCTCGAAGTCTGGGACCTGAAGCATCTCAACCGGCTGCTGTCGCAGCTCAAGGACAATTCGAGCGTCAGCGATGCGCGGCGCGTCAACGGCTAGCGATAGCCGACCATGGGGGACGAGATGAATACCGACGAAGTGCTGGGCATATTCCGTGAGGCTGGCGCTGTTCTGGAGGGTCATTTCATCCTGACGTCGGGCCTGCGCAGTCCAGTCTTCCTGCAGAAGGCACGGGTGTTCATGCATGCCGACAAGACCGAGCGGCTGTGCAAGGCGCTGGCCGAGAAGATCCGCGCCGCGATCCCAGGCAAGATCGACTATATCGTCGGGCCGGCGATCGGCGGGCTGATCCCGGCTTACGAAACTTCGCGCCACCTTGGCGTGCCGGCGATCTGGGTGGAGCGGGAAGGGGGCGAGTTCCGCCTGCGGCGCTTCGAGATTGACCGGGGCGCGCGCGTCGTCATCGTCGAGGACATCGTCACCACCGGATTGTCGATCCGCGAAACCATCGATTGCCTGCGCGCCCTTGGTGCAGAGGTGGTCGCGGCCGCCTGCATCATCGACCGATCGGCCGGCAAGACCCATGTCGGCGTGCCGCTGATCGCGCTTGCCGAATATGAGGTCCCAGCCTATCCGCCGGACAGATTGCCGCCGGAGCTTGCCGCCATCCCGGCCATCAAGCCCGGCAGCCGCAACATCTGAGGAGGTCGCATTGATCGTCGGTATCGATCATTTCGTGCTGACGGTGGCATCGCTCGACGCGACCTGCGCCTTTTATCAGCGCGTGCTGGGCTTCGAACGCATCGACACGCCGGGCCGGCCTACGGCACTTGCCTTCGGCAACCAGAAGATCAATGTCCACGAGATCAGCCGCACCTTCGAGCCGAAGGCGAAGTCGCCGACGCCCGGATCCGGTGACTTCTGCCTGATCACCGACCGGCCGCTCGATGAATTCCTTGCCGGCCTCGAGGCCAATCACGTAACGGTGGAACTCGGGCCGGTCGAACGCATCGGCGCGCAGGGGCCAATGATGTCGGTCTACTTCCGCGATCCGGATGGCAACCTTGTCGAAGTCAGCCAGTACCTGCGGTAGCATAGCGATCATTGGCTGCGACAATTAGCCGAAACCACTTCTCAAATTCGCCGCGATTGTCCGATGTTGGAGAAGACGGACTTACCCGA
This sequence comes from Mesorhizobium sp. B2-5-4, assembly GCF_006441095.1. Taxonomy (NCBI): domain Bacteria; kingdom Pseudomonadati; phylum Pseudomonadota; class Alphaproteobacteria; order Hyphomicrobiales; family Phyllobacteriaceae; genus Mesorhizobium; species Mesorhizobium sp. B2-5-4. The sequence goes on from NZ_VFUR01000033.1 coordinate 13,891, forward strand.
ATTTGGCGGTGCGGCCGCTGCGCGGTCGGCCTCCAGTTGTTGTCGGGGTTGCGGATGGCTATATCAAAGTCGCGATTGCCTTCTGGCGACCGTAAAGCGCAAGATGTGGTGGTCGAAGCCCGGCTGGAAATAGCGGGCCTGTAAGCTGTGAATTGTCGGGAATAGGAAGAGAGTGCTTTTTCGTCGTCGCAAACCTGATGGTCTTTTCGAGCGGGTGCGCACCTATCTGTGGCCGCGCCGTTCGTTTTCGCGCTCGCTTCAATATTTCTCCAAGCGCATCCTGCGGCTGAAGGCCACCCCGCATGCGGTGGCGGCTGGCGTCGCGGCAGGTGTCTTTGCTTCGTTCTTCCCCGTCGGTTTCCACTTCATCATCGCCGCCGTTCTGTGTTGGGTGATCGCCGGCAATCTGGTGGCAGCGGCTCTCGGAGCCGTGTTTTTCGGCAATCCGCTGACCTTTCCGCTCTTGTGGGGCGCGTCCTGGGAAACCGGCAAGCTCATCTTGCACGATCGCCTGCCTACGCATGGCCCGCCGGCGCATCTGGGCGAGATGATGCACAAGCTTTCCTTCGCCAAACTATGGCATCCCGTGCTGGAGCCCATGCTGATCGGGGCGGTGCCGCTCGGGCTCGTGTTCGGCCTGGTATTCTACGGCATCACGCGCTGGGGCATGAATGTCTTCCGCGAACAGAGGCGCAAGCGGCTGGCAGAGCGCGCGAGACGCCGTGAGCATTCGCCTCATCCCGGCGGAAGCATCGGTTCCGCCACCCAATGATCATCGGCATCGGCAGCGACCTGATCGACATCACACGCATCGAGAAATCGCTTGAGCGTCATGGCCAGCGCTTCATCCAGAGGATCTACACCGAGGTGGAGCAGGCGCGTTCGGAGAACCGGCGCGCCCGCGCGGCTTCCTACGCCAAGCGCTTTGCCGCTAAGGAGGCTTGCGCCAAGGCACTGGGCACCGGTCTGGCGCAAGGGGTCTTCTGGCGTGACATGGGTGTCGTCAACCTGCCCAGCGGTGCGCCGACGATGGCGCTGACCGGCGGAGCGCTGGCGCGGCTGGAAAAGATCCTGCCGCAAGGTCATCGGGCAGCGATCCACCTCACCATCACGGATGATTTCCCGCTCGCTCAAGCCTTTGTGATCATAGAAGCGCTACCGGTCGAAGAAGCGCCACATTGATTGCATCTGACGACCGGCATTGACGTTGCCGAGCGCGCGCCGAGACTCTATACCATCCAACGCACAATCGAGGACGACATGAGCGTGGCTGAAAAATCCCAGAAGAAATCCGGCGGGCTTGGCGAAACCGTCAGCGTCATCGTCCAGGCGCTTTTGCTCGCCCTGGTCATTCGCACGCTGCTGTTCCAGCCGTTCTCGATCCCGTCGGGCTCCATGCGGCCGACGCTTCTGGAAGGCGACTATCTGTTCGTCACCAAATGGTCCTACGGCTATTCACGCTATTCGCTGCCTTTTGGACCGGACATTTTCTCGGGCCGCATCTGGGGCTCCGAGCCCAAGCGTGGCGACGTGGTGGTATTCAAGTTCCCGCCGGATCCGTCCGTCGACTATATTAAGCGCGTCATTGGCCTGCCCGGCGACAAGATCCAGATGAAGGATGGCCAAGTCTTCATCAACGGCGTCGGCGTGCCGCGCGTCAAGACCGGCCAGATCGACAATCCCGACATCACGGAAAAGGATTATCCGATCGATGTCTATCGCGAGACGCTGCCCGATGGCGTCAGCTACGACACGCTGGACCTGTCGCCGAACTCGATTGGCGACAACACCCGCGAATTCGACGTGCCTCCCGGCCACTATTTCATGATGGGCGACAACAGGGACAATTCCGCCGACAGCCGCTTCACCGTCGGCTACGTTCCAGCCGAGAACCTGGTCGGCCGCGCCAACCTTGTCTTCTTCTCGATCGCCGGCAAGGCAAGCCCGCTCGAAATCTGGAAATGGCCGTCGCTGATGCGCGCCTCGCGCCTGTTCCATTTCGTCAACTAGGGTCATGGCGGCACCAAAAAGGTTGACCGCCGATGCGCTCGCCGAAGCGCTTGCGGAACGCACGGGCCATGCCTTTGCCGACCGCCAGCGCCTGCAGCGTGCGCTTACCCATGCCAGTGCGCGAGGCGCCAATGCGGGCGCCGATTATGAGCGGTTCGAATTCCTCGGCGACCGGGTTCTTGGCCTTGTTGTCGCCGATATGCTGCTAGCTGCCTTTCCCGATGCCGCGGAAGGGGAGTTGTCGCTGCGGCTCAATGCGTTGGTCAATGCCGAGGCGCTGTCTGACATCGCCGAAGATATCGGGCTGCCGGACCTGATCCGTGCCGGGTCGGATGTGCGCGGGCTCGAGGGACGCAAGCGCGTCAACCTGCGCGCCGACGCACTGGAATCGCTGATCGCCGTGCTGTATCTCGATGGTGGTCTGGAAGCAGCCCGCGCATTCATCCATAGATACTGGCAGCCGCGTTCGCGGGCCTCGGGTGCCGCGCGCCGCGACGCCAAGACCGAATTGCAGGAATGGGCGCATCAGGCGGCGAGTGCTGTTCCCGCCTATCAGATCGACGGCCGGGAAGGCCCCGATCACGATCCGCTGTTTACCGTCAGCGTCAAGGTCGGCGCGTTTCAGCCGGCAACCGGCAGCGGCCGCTCCAAGCGCGAGGCCGAACAGGCCGCCGCTGCTGCCCTTCTGGTTCGCGAGGGCGTCTGGGTTCATGAAGGGAGTGCGGCATGACCGCCGAAGACACCGCAGCCGCTCCTGTCACGCATTCCGGCTTCGTCGCGCTGATCGGCGCGCCCAATGCCGGCAAGTCGACGCTGGTCAACCAACTGGTCGGCGCCAAGGTCTCGATCGTCACCCATAAGGTGCAGACGACACGCGCCATCGTGCGCGGTATCGCCACGCACGACAACGCGCAGATCGTCTTTGTCGACACACCGGGCATCTTCAAGCCCAAGCGGCGGCTGGACACCGCGATGGTGACCACCGCCTGGGGCGGCGCCAAGGATGCAGATATCGTGCTGTTGCTGATCGACGCCGAGCGCGGCATCAGGGGCGACGCCGATGCCATCCTCGAACGGCTGAAGGATGTGCGCCAGCCGATGGTGCTGATCCTCAACAAGGTCGATCGGGTGAAGCATGAGGCGCTGCTCGCCCTGTCCGCGGCAGCGAACGAGAAAGTGCCGTTCCAGCGCACCTTCATGGTCTCGGCGCTGACCGGCTCCGGCTGCAAGGACCTGCTCGACTACTTGGCCCAGGCGCTGCCGGCCGGCCCTTGGTACTACCCGGAAGATCAGATTTCCGACCTGCCTATGCGCCAGCTGGCGGCCGAGATTACCCGCGAGAAGCTCTATCTCAGGCTGCATCAGGAACTACCCTATTCCTCGCACATCGAGACCGAGAAATGGGAAGAGAAGAAGGATGGTTCGGTGCGCATTGACCAGACCATCTTTGTCGAGCGCGACAGCCAGAAGAAGATCGTGCTCGGCCACAAGGGCGAGACCATCCGTGCCATCGGGCAGGCCGCGCGGATGGAAATATCAGGCATATTGGAGCAGAAGGTGCACCTGTTCCTGTTCGTGAAAGTGCGCGAGAATTGGGGCGACGACCCCGAGCGCTATCGCGAGATGGGGTTGGAGTTTCCTCACTAGGCGTGATCCCGAGAAGTGAGCGCCGTTTTCGGGAAAGATCATGCTTGAGGTAGCGATCGATGCCGCCTTGGTGCGCCGGCTGATTGCCGCGCAATTCCCGCATTGGAAGAATCTTGCGGTCAGGCCGGTTGATTTTGGCGGCTGGGACAACAGGACCTTTCATCTCGGCGACGAGATGACCGTGCGATTGCCGAGCGCCGCCGCCTATGCCCTGCAAGTGGAAAAGGAACATCGCTGGCTGCCGAGATTGGCGCCGCTGCTGCCACTGCCCATTCCCGTACCGCTGGCGATGGGCGTTCCGGCCGAGGGTTATACCTGGCACTGGTCAGTCTATGGCTGGATCGAGGGCGAGATCGCGAAACCGGAACGTATCGCAAATCTGTCGGAATTCGCGGCGGACCTGGCTCGGTTCCTGGTTGCGTTGAAACAGGTGGACGCGACCGATGGGCCAGCGCCTGGGCAGCACAATTTCTTTCGCGGCGGACCGCTGACGGTCTATGACGGCGAGACAAGGCAAGCGATCTCGGCACTCGGCAGCAGCATCGATGCCGGCGCCGCCACCGCCGTCTGGGAGATAGCCCTTGCCGCGGCCTGGGAAAGTCCGCCCGTCTGGTTCCATGGCGATGTCAGCCGGGGCAACCTCCTTGTCGAAAAGGGCAGGTTGAGCGCCGTGATCGATTTCGGCACCTCCGGTGTCGGCGATCCATCCTGCGATCTGGCAATTGCCTGGACGCTGTTCGAAGGCGAAAGCCGGGACACTTTTCGCGCCTGCCTCGCGGCAGACGAAGCGACCTGGGCGCGCGGGCGCGGCTGGGCGCTATGGAAGGCATTGATCACCGCCGCCGGGCACATAGACGTGGCCTCGGCCGAGATCGAAGAATCGTGGCGAGTGATCGATGCTGTGCTGATCGATCGCGAGCGCCAGGCATGAGGCGAGACGCGTGGCGCCGTCATCGGGCGGCGCTGATGGATCAAAAAAACCTGCTGTCGCCGGCAGCTTTCGCGTGGGCCTCTCGTCGGCCGAGCGCTCAAGAAATTGACCAGATTTGACTTGAGAATCTGATGTTGAAAAATAACTCATTCGACATTTTGTTAAGCAGCGTGCGCAATTGACTTGAAAATAATGGAATAAACTGGAAATTTTACAGTATAAAGTAAAAGATATCAGGGATTATTACATAAAAACGACGATGTGCCATTTGTGCCGATTTGAAAATCGACATGAGCCGGTTAGTGTTATTTGTGCAACACCGATTTAATCTGTGGCGTGAATCCGGCATATTCGCGGAATTGTCATTGAAGGCGGAAGATTGGTGGGTATGTTCGCCGCGAAAAGGGGACGCAGTGCGAGCCTTTTTTCATTGTGGGGGTGAGGCGGGAAAACATATCCGCCAGCCACAATTCGGAAGCCATTTTATTAACTTGACTGGAGAGGTCAGAAAATGAACATCAAGAGCCTCCTTCTCGGCTCAGCCGCGGCACTGATCGCGGTGTCCGGCGCACGCGCCGCGGACGCTGTCGTCGTCGCCGAACCGGAACCGGCCGAATACGTCAAGATCTGTGACGTCTACGGCGCCGGCTATTTCTACATCCCGGGCACCGAGACCTGCCTGCGCATCGGCGGCTATGTCCGTTACGACATCGGTGTCGGCGATGCCGGCTCGCTCGATGGCGTCAACCACGTCCCGGATCATCAGGACGCCGGCACCACTCATTCGACCTACTACAAGAACACCCGCTTCACGCTGAAGACCTGGACCGGTCAGGAGACCGAGCTCGGTACCCTGAAGACCTACACCGAGACCCGCTTCAACTACGGCAACAGCTCCGGTGACTATACTAATCAAGCCGCCTCCAGCGCCGACGATTGGACGGGTCGTAACAAGTCGCTCTCGCTGCGTTTCGCCTGGATTCAGCTCGGCGGCTTGCGCGTCGGCAAGGACGATACGGCTTTCGATACGTTCATCGGCTATGCCGGCAACGTCATCCAGGACACGCTGGTTCCGTATGGCGGGCAGGAGAGCAACGTCGTTCAGTACTACTTCGACGCTGGCAACGGCTTCTCGGGGCTGGTCTCGCTCGAAGAGGGTGCTGGCAAGGTCGGCACCATCGACAGCTATGTTCCGCATGTCGTCGGCGGTTTGAAGTACAAGGGCGACTGGGGTTCGCTCACCGGCGTCGTGGCCTATGACAGCAACTATGAAGAAGTCGCTGGCAAGGTTCGCCTCGACGTCAAGGCAACCAACGAATTGTCGCTGTTCATCATGGGTGGCTACGGCACCGACGACAATCTCACCGACGATGCGAACAACGCCATCGATGCACACGGTCGCGGCTTCTACAAACAGTGGGGCGGCAACTGGGCGATCTGGGGTGGCGGCACCTACAAGTTCAACGACAAGACCTCGTTCAACGCCCAGATCTCCTATGACGACTGGAAGAATCTCGGCATCGCCGCGAACGTTGCCTATACCGTTGTGCCCGGCTTTACCGTCACGGCTGAAGTCGATTACCTCAATGCTGGAAAGTTCGACGACGCAGATTTCAGCAACTGGACCAAGGCCAACAAGAAGAGCAGTGTCGGCGGCATTCTCCGCTTCCAGCGCTCGTTCTAACGGATCGACTGACCTTACCAGACCGCCCGCAGCACATCGCTGCGGGCGGCTTTTTTACCCGTTGTTGCGAGAGCCGGCCAAGGCGGCAGGCCCGTACCTTGATTTCGCCACCCGATCGGTGAAAAGCTCCTGATATGGAATGGCGCGACGAGGGAATCATTCTCGGCACCCGCAAGCATGGCGAAACCAGCGCCATTCTCGAGGTGATGACGCGTGCCCATGGCCGCCATCTCGGCCTCGTGCGCGGCGGCCGCTCGCGCAAGCTGCAACCCGTTCTCCAGCCCGGCAATCGCGTCGATCTCTTGTGGCGCGCGCGCCTCGACGAGCATCTGGGCACCTTCCAGGCCGAAGCGATCGAGATGAACGCCTCCCGGCTGATGGACAGTGCCATCGCCGTCTACGGCCTTCAGACGATGGCGGCGCATCTGCGCCTGCTGCCCGAGCGTGACGCCCATGGCGGCCTCTACGAGGCGCTTTCGGTGATGATCGTCCACCTGGACGATGCCGACGCCGCCGGGGAGCTGGTGGCGCGTTTCGAACTTCTGATCCTCGATGAACTCGGCTTTGGCCTCGATCTCAGCCAATGCGCCGCCACCGGCACCAAACAGGACCTTGCCTATGTCTCGCCGAAATCGGGACGCGCGGTGTCGCGTGAAGCCGGGGCGCCGTGGCACGACAAGATGCTGGTGCTGCCTGCATTTCTGCAGCGCGGCTCCGGCCTGCGCGCGAATCATGCGGCGATCGCGGATGCCTTCCGCTTGACCGGTTTCTTCTTCACCCGCCATGTCTACGAGCCGCGCGGCATCGATCAGCCCGACGCGCGCGCCGGTTTTCTTGCAGCGTTGCGCAAGCACCACGCAGCGCACAAGCCCATCGCTGGAGAGAACGCGGCCAGAGAAATCCTCAGATGAGCGAAGTCGAACTCTATCCGGGCCGGGTCTCGCCGCTCGGCCTCGGCACCATTCCTCACGCCGACATCCTGAAATACACCGGCCTGGATTTGCTTCAGCGAATCATCGACGGCAAATATCCAGCACCGCCGATCTCCTTCCAGCTCAGCTTCGCGTTGACCGAAGTATCAGAAGGTCGCGCCGTATTCCGCGGCGTGCCGAACGAACGTCACCTCAACCCGCTGGGTGGCGTTCATGGCGGCTGGGCGGCCACGCTGCTCGATTCGGCGTTGGCCTGCGCAGTACAGACGTTGCTCGACAAGGGCGAGGCCTACACGACCGCGGAGTTCAAGGTGAACCTCACGCGGCCGATAACGCCCAGGACCGGCGAGGTGGTCTGCGAAGGCAAGGTGGTCCACAAGGGCCGCACGCTTGCCGTTTCGGAAGCGACGCTGAAGGACGCCGGCGGCAAACTGCTGGCTTTCGGCACCGAGACATGTTCGATATTTCCAGCCGCCAATCTGGCGGCACGTTGAGTTTTCAGCCGTTTGGCCGCCGCATTTGAATGTCAATGAGACGAAACGTCAGTGAACACTGGCCTGGTTTGGGGGAACCGCCATGTTTGAAAGCCTGATCGGACTTGTCGCCATTATCGCCTTGTTCGTCATCATTTCGCGCCAGCAGAGCCGGATCGGCCTGATCGAGCGCGAACTTGGCGCGTTGCGCAGTCTCGTGCTTTCGGGCGCGGTGCCGTTCGCGGCCAGGCCGTCGGAACAGGAAGCGTCCGAAGGCGAGGCCTACACGGCACCGGTGGCCGCGCCCCCAGCCGATATCGCCCCGGCAGCAATCAGCGAGCCCGCGCCGGTACAGGCCACCGAGGCGGAAATCCCGGCCGCAGAGAGTGTGCCCGGTCCCTGGAGCACCCCCGAGGCAACACCGAAAACGCCAGAGGTCGCGCCGGCCGCGGTCGCCAAAGCCGCTCGCCAGTCCGACGTCGAAACCGCGCTCGGCACGCGTTGGGCGGTCTGGGTCGGTGGCATTGCGCTTGCTCTGGGCGGCCTGTTCCTGGTCCGCTACACCATCGAGGCCGGCATTTTCGGTCCCGGCGTGCGGCTCACCATGGCGGCCGTGCTCGGTTTGGTGCTGGTCGCCGCCGGCGAGTTCATTCGTCGCACCGGATTCAAGGTGCCGGTGCAAGGTGCTGCCGGCGCTTATATTCCGGCGATCCTCACGGCAGCCGGTGCCTTCATCCTGTTCGGCACCGTCTATGCCGCCCATGGTGTTTACGGCTTCATCGGCCCGGCGCTTGCCTTCACGTTGCTTGGTGCGATCGGCATTGCCACCATCGCCGCCGCTCTCGTCCATGGCCAGGCGCTGGCTGGCATCGGTCTCGTCGGCGCCATGGTGACGCCGGTGCTGATCGCTTCGCAGGCGCCCAATCCCTGGGCGTTGTTCGGCTATCTCGCAATTGTGCTCGCCGCCACCGGCGTTATCGCCCGCATGCGCGACTGGAAAGCGCTGATGGCGGCCGCCTTTTTCGGCACCGGCATCTGGACCATCCTCTACATGACCGACGCACCGGGCGCGAACCTCTCCGCGATCCTGTTCATCGACACTGTGACGCTGGCTGTACTTGCCCTTGTCTGGCTGAGCAGTCGCGGCGAAACCGGACCAGCAAGATCCTTTGACTGGCCGTCCATCGTGCCTGGACTGTTCGTCGCCTTCTCGGCGCTGGGCCTCTCGGTTGACCTGGTCTTCGCCGCTGCCGGTGATGCCTTGCCGGGCGCGGTGCTGCTTATGGTGATGGTAGCGGTCGCGCTCTACCGCCCGCTGGCGCTGCCACTGCTTTATGCCGCCGGACTGGCGACGGTACTGATCTATCTCGGCATCATCCCGCCGACCTCTATCGCTTCCGATTTTTCGACCGGCGCTCTGGGTGTTGATGGGGTGCCTTTGGCCACGGCCAACGTGCTGAGCTTGCGCCTTGGCATCGGCCTTGGCGTAGTCTTCATTGCCGCCGGTCTCTGGGCCGCGCGCCGTTTCGCCGCCTCGGCGCAGATCCGAGCAGCCTCGTGGGCTGCATGGGGTGTCATCGCGCCTCTGGTCATCCTGCTGGCGCTCTGGTTCACCTTCGGCAATCTCGACCGTGACTTTGTCTATGCCGCCGTTGCGGCCCTGCTGGTCGTGGTCTTCGCCGCCGGCGGCGAGTGGATCGCGCGGGCTGAGGAACCGCCGCTCAGGGGCGGCGTGGCAGTGTCATTTGCCTTGGGTGGCGCAGCGGTCGCCGGCCTCCTGATGCTGCATATGGCTTTTGATTCCGGCTGGACCACCACCTTGCTCGGTGCCACGGCAATCGTGCCGGCGCTCGCCACGCGCTGGCGCTCTTATCCTGTGCTCGGCTGGATTTCAGTCGCCGCCGTCATCGCGGTGCTTGGCCGCGTCGCCTTCGACCCGACGATCGTCGGCGCCGAGTTCCTGTCAATGACACCAGTCTTCAACTGGTTGCTGCCGGGCTATGGCGTGCCGGCGCTCGCCTTCGGCTTCGCGGCCTGGCAGCTCGCCAACACCACCGATGGCCGACCGCGCCTCGCCATGGAGGCGGCGGCGGCACTGTTCGCGCTGCTGACGCTCGCCATGCTGGTGCGTCACGCCATGCATGGCGGCGTCATCAACAGCGATGCGCCGACGCTCGCCGAACAAGCGATCTACACGCTGATCGCCATCGGTGCCGGCGCCATCCTGATCGCCATCGACAGGCGCTCGCCAAGCTCGGTGCTGCGCTATGGTTCGATGGCGGTGGGCGCGGTCTCGGTCGCCTTTGTCGTCATCCAGCATTTCCTGGTGCTCAATCCGTTGTTCACCGACGAATCGACCGGTCGGATTCCGGTTTTCAATCTTTTGTTGCTGGCCTATCTCGTGCCGGCCGTCGCCGCCGGCGGTCTGGCGCTCTATAGCAGGGGCAAGCGGCCGAAATGGTATTCGGCCATGCTGGCGCTGGTGGCGGCGCTGCTTGCCTTCGCCTATGCCACGCTGTCGGTGAGGCGCCTGTTCAAGGGTGAGTTCATCGGCTTGTGGAGTGGCCTTGGCCAGTTGGAGACCTATACCTATTCGGCACTCTGGCTGGTGATCGGCGTGGCGCTGCTCACGGCTGGCGTCTGGCTGAAATCGCAGGTTCTGCGCATTGCTTCGGCCGGGCTGATCGCGGTTGCCGTACTGAAAGTCTTCCTCTTCGACATGTCGGAACTGGAGGGTGTGCTCAGGGCGCTGTCCTTTATCGGTCTTGGTGCGGTGCTGATCGGCATTGGCCTGTTCTACCAGCGGCTTTTGACGCGGGCGGCGAAGGAAAAAGGATAGTCGCCTGCGATCATTGGTTTTCCTTGCCGGTCGGGAATAAACCGGCACCCGCCGGCGTTATCTCGTTGCTTGGGTGACCGGAGCGGTGGACCGCTTCGCGCTGGCCGCTTGCGCCGTGCCGGGAAGGCGCGTTCAATCGAGATCAACAAGGGCGACCTCAGAACCAGCGGTCATGAACGAAAAGAAGGCAGCAATCCTTGGCGAAATACCGCGCCTGCGACGCTACGCACGCTCGCTTTTGCGCGACCGCGATGCTGCCGACGATCTCGTTCAGGACTGCCTTGAGCGCGCGCTGTTGCGGCTCGACAATTGGCAGACAGGAGAAAGCCCCAGGAGGTGGCTGTTTACGATCATGCATCATTTGTTCATCGACCAGATGCGCAAGGTGAATCGCCGCGGCGAAGCGGCGATGCTGCCGCTGGAGGCGGGCGAGACGGTTGCCCAGCCGCCCGAACAGTTGGAGGGCATCGCTTCGCGCGAGATCATCGACGCCTTGCAGGCGATCAGCCCGGATCGCCGCGCGGCGCTGGTCATGGTCGCCATTGAGGGCTTTTCCTATGCCGAAGCCGCCAACATTCTGGGTGTGCCCGCGGGCACGCTGATGTCGCGCATCGCGCGTGGCCGTGAGGAACTGCGTGGGTTGCTGGACGACACAGCACGCCGCCGAGCCATAAGGATCGTCGAGAAATGATCCGCCGCGATTTTTCCGAACGGGACATCCACATGGCGCTCGACGGCGAACTGCCGCCCGATGAACGTGCCGCCTACGATGCCTGGCTCGACTCCAATCCTGAGATGAAGGCCAGGAGCGCCCGCTTCACCGCCGACCGGGAGGCATTGCGCTCGGCTTTTGCCGGCGTACTGGATGAGGCTGTACCAGTGCGCCTGCGCAAGGTGGTGCTCGGCGAAGCGCCTGTTAAGGTTGTGGTGCCACGCTCACGCTGGTGGCTTGCCGCCGCTGCGGCCGTGCTTCTCGCCACGGGCGGATTTGGCGGCTACTTTGCCGGCATCGGCGGCCTCGGGCAGGAGGATCCGGCGGAGGATCAGCTCGCCGAACAGGCGATCGCCGCCCACGTCATCTATGCCGCCGAGAAGCGGCATGCGGTGGAAGTTCCGGCCAGCGACAAGGATCATTTGCAGACCTGGCTGTCCAACCGGATCGGCCTGAATCTGGTGGTGCCGGACCTGAGCGCGAACGGCTTCCAATTGGTTGGTGGCCGGTTGCTGCCGGCCGGCGAAAGCAAGGCCGCGATGCTGCTTTACGAAGACGACAAGGGCGAGCGCATATCCCTCTTCGTGACGGCTGAATCGACCGAGAATGCCAAGGGTACCTACGCTTCGGCGCAGGACGGTCCGCAGGCCGTCTACTGGCTGGACAAGGGCTATGGCTGTGCCGTCGTCGGTTCGCTGCCGCGCGAGCAATTGGCGGCCGTGGCCAAGAGCGCGTATGGCCAGCTTTTAGCCGGGCTGGCCAGTTGAGCCGGTTGCGAACTTGCGCGGCCGACTAACTTGAAAACAGCGATTGCGTTCAAAGCTTGCCAGCTTCCCTGTCGTGGCGGAAACTGTCACAATTCGGCCCTAATCAAGGAGCGATAGCGCTTGATGAATACCGGCGCTTCGGCCGGTGTTCGCGACGCTTTTGACCGGGGCCGTTTTCCGCAACGCAATCGAGGTTTTCTCAAGCCGCATGCCTGCCGAGATCCGCAAGGCCCGCGCGTCAGACGTCGATGATCTCGCCGCCATCGAGAAAGCCGTGTTCTCGAGCGACCGCATTTCCCGCCGCTCCTTCCGCCAGTTCATCGAGCGGGAGACCGCCGAGACGCTGGTCGCCGAAATCGATGGCCGCGTAGGCGGTTATGCGATCGTGCTGTTTCGCAAGGGCAGTGGCGTGGCGCGGCTCTATTCCATAGCCGTCGGACCGTTCTTCGGCGGGCTCGGCATAGGCCGCCAATTACTGTCCGCGGCCGAAGAGGCAGCCTTCGAACACGACCGCATGATGCTGCGTCTCGAAGCGCGCGAGGACAATGGCCGCGCCATCCATATCTACGAGCAGGCCGGCTACCGCAAGATTGGCCGCGAGCCGGGGTACTACGAAGACGGCGCGACGGCGCTACGCTATGAAAAAACCCTGCGCGGCGACCTTCCGGTCGCCACCAGGGTGCCGTTCTACCAGCAGACCTGCGAGTTCACCTGCGGTCCATGCTGCCTGATGATGGCCATGGCCAATTTCGATGGTGGCTTCGTACCCGACCCGGTGATGGAAATCCGCCTCTGGCGCGAGGCAACGACCGTGTTCATGATGTCTGGACCAGGCGGCTGCGAACCATTCGGTCTGGCCGTTTCGGGGTACGAAAGCGGGCTTGCTGCGGAGATTTACGTTTCCTTCTACGGCGCATTGTTCCTGCAATCGGTGCGCAGCGAGGAGAAGCGCCGGGTCATGGAACTGGCACAGGTCGACTTTCGCCGCCGCGCGGAACTTTACGGCATCCCGGTGAATTACCGTCCGTTCACCATCGACGATATCAGGGCGGCTCTCGCTGGTGGCAAACTGGTTCTGGTGCTGATCAGCGGCTTCCTGATGTTTGGCAAGAAGGTGCCGCACTGGGTGCTGGCCATCGGCGATGATGGCGATCATATTCTGATCCACGATCCGTGGGTCGAGGATGAAAGGCAGGAAACCATCCTTGATGCCGCCAACATTCCCGTGCCTTACGGCATCTTCATGAACATGGCGCAGTTCGGTCGCGACGGACTGCGTGCCGCCATCACTTTGGGAAAGAGATAATGACCTGGGTCATTCTTACCGGCAGGCAGAGCGATCTCGACCAGGTGGCGACACCGCACAAGATCATCACCAATCGTGACTATCTCGCGCATCCCTCGCTGTTCCGCGGCCAGCGGCCGAAGGTCATTAATCTGTCGAACAACTACGGCTACCAGAGCCGCGGTTATTATGCGTCACTGCTGGCAAGTTCGCGCGGCCACAAGGTCATCCCGACCGTCGAGACGATGATCGACCTGTCGGAGCGCAAGCTCTACGAGCACGCCTTGCCGGAACTGGAACTGGCGCTCAACAAATGCCGCAAGGATCTCGGCGGTATATTCCCGGCGAAGGTCTGCATCTTCTTCGGCATCGGCCCGTCCAAGGTCTGGGACCGTTTTGCCAAGCTGTTGTTCGACTGGTTCCGGGCGCCGGCGCTCGAAGTCCACATCAAGGACAGCGCCGAATGGGCTTCGATCCGCAAGATCGGCTTCCACCCGCTGGCGCGCATGACCGAGGACGAGGAAAAGAGCTTCATCCAGTGCCTGGAGACCTACACCAACCGTGAGTGGCGCGACACCAAGGGCCGCACGCCGGCGCGGTACACCTTCGCCACGCTGGTCGACCCGCATGAGGAATTGCCGCCCTCGGAAATCTCCTCGCTGCGCTACTGGGCCAAGATCGCCGAAAAGATGGGGGTCGAAATCGAGCCCATCACCAGGAAGGATCTCGCCAAGCTCGCGAATTACGATGCGCTGTTCATCCGCGAGACCACCTCGATCTCCAATCATACCTATCGTTTCGCCCGCCGCGCCCAGCAGGAAGGCATGCCTGTCATAGACGACCCGCTGTCGATGATCCGCTGCACCAACAAGGTCTATCTCAACGAACTGATGGCCTACAACAAGGTGCCGGTGCCGCCGACGGTGATGATCGCCGGCGCCTCCGATCTCGAACTCGCGGCGCAGACGCTGGGTTTTCCCCTGGTGTTGAAGATCCCGGATTCGTCATTCTCGCGCGGTGTCAAGAAATGCGCCAATTTCGAGGAGCTGAAGACGCTTGCCACCGAATGGCTCGAGGATTCCGATCTTCTGATCGCGCAGAAATTCATCCCGACCGAATATGACTGGCGTGTCGGCGTGCTCGGTGGCCAGCCGCTGTTTGCCGTGCATTATCTGATGGCCAAGAAGCACTGGCAGATCGTCAACCACAAGGCCAATGGCAAGCCCGACCAAGGCGGCATCAAGACCTTCACGCTGAAGGAGACGCCGCCTCATGTCGTCGAGACGGCAGTGAAGGCTGCGCGCTGTATCGGCGATGGTCTCTATGGGGTCGACCTCAAGGAGACCAAGGACGGCGTCTTCGTCATCGAGGTCAACGACAACCCCAACCTCGATCATGGCTGGGAGGATTCCGGCGAGAAGGATGAGGTCTGGGTGCGGCTGACGCAGTGGTTCCTGGAGCGGCTGGACAGGCCGGGACGGTAATCAACCGAGGGGAAACATGCAGTTCATCGTCATCGAGGATTTCACCGGCTGCGATCGCAAGGAAATCTATCGCCGGTTCCGCGACCGCGGCCGCCTGAAGCCGGAGGAGCTTGTTGTGCATCATAGCTGGATCGCGGCCGATATGAGCCGCTGTTTCCTGCTGGTGGAGACCGATGACGTCACGCTGCTGCAGCGATGGGTCATCGAATGGGCTGATCTGGTCGAATTCGAGATCGTGCCCGTGGCGGCCAACAAGGACATGGTGGCGGCCTTGAGCGCGCACCTCTGACCATGGCCCCACCCGGTCAGCGCAGCGCCGGCGAGCCCACGGCGCGCTGGCATTCATCGATCAGCCAATCGCGGAACGCGGCCACGACGTCGCGCCTCGCGCTTCGCTCTGGGACGGTCAGGCAATAGGGCTGTCGCAGGGCAATTGCGCTCTTGGCGGGGCGGACCAGCCGGCCGTCCTCCACCGCCTCGGCACAGTAGATCCCTTGCGCCAGTGCCACGCCCAGCCCGAAATGGCGAGGTCGAGGGCCGCGCGCGACGAATTGGCCGAGAGCCCGCGCCGTACCGCCCGGCCAGATTGGGCGCCCGCCGCCTCGAACCAGTTGCGCCAGGACGGAAACGATGCGCCGGTCGGTCCCCAATCCGTGTGAATGAGCGGCAGCCCGGCGAGCGGCTCGCCGCCCGCCTTGATCATGCCGGCAAGCTTTGGCGCGCAGACGGGGTAGACCGCATCCCTGGCAATGTCCTTGGTCGGATGCTCGCGATAATGCGGTCCGTAGGAGAGCCTGATGTCGATCAGCTCGCGGTCGAACGGCACCGGGTCGTCATCGCCCCGGAGCGATATGTCGGCGGCGCCATGGCTTGCGACGAAGCCGGCCAGACGCTGCGAAAGCCAACCCATGGCCATGGATGGCGGCACCGATACCACGAGGCGCGGGCGGAATGCGTCGCCAGCAAGCTCGCGCGAGACGCTGCCGATCTCCTGAAAGGCCACGGTCAGCCGCGGCAGCATTTCCACGCCGGCCTCGGTGAGGACAACGCGCCGGTTGACCCGCTGAAACAGCTTGCGGCCCATCTGCTCCTCCAAGATGCGGATAAGCTGGCTGACGGCGGCGGCCGAAACCGACAGCTCCTCCGCCGCCGCGGCAAAGCTGCCCGTACGTGCCGCGGCCTCGAAAGCCTGAAGCCCTTTCAGGGATGGAGATGTGACCATTGCCGCCCAATAAGATAAGCTTACCTTATCCAAATCGCAGGAATCGTCGTTTTTGGAAAGCTTTTTTGCCACTAGAATGGTCGTCGTCAATATCCAGCCTGGATCGAAGCCGATGGACCATCGCGACATCATCGCGTCACTGACACCGGAAGAGCGCAATCGCCTGACGACCAAATCCGATGTAGCGGGCCTGTTCCAGCTCGGCGCTCACTTGGGCGCGATTGTCATCATTGGATCGTTGATCGCGGCCAAGGTGCCGTTCTGGCCATTGCTGGTGTTGCCGCAGGGCATTCTGATCGTGTTCCTGTTCACGCTGTTGCACGAGACGGTTCACCGCACGGCTTTCGAAACACAGCGGCTGAACGACGGCGTGGCGCGGCTGTGCAGCCTGGCGATCGCGCTGCCGGCCGACTGGTTCCGCTACTTCCATTTCGCTCACCACCGATACACGCAGGATCTGGAGAACGATCCCGAGCTCGCTTTCCCCAAACCCGAGACCTTGCAGCAATACATTGTCCACGTCTCGGGCCTCCCGGTGTGGTGGGGGCATGTCAAGACGCTGTACACCAATGCAGGTGGTGGCAGTCAGGAGAGTTATGTGCCGCCGAAAGGTCGACCCAAGGTACGGGCCGAGGCGCGCGCCATGATTGCCTTCTACGCTGTGGTCATTCTGCTCACTGTCTATTTCCGGCTCACCGTGCTGCTCTATGTCTGGATCATTCCCGCACTACTCGGGCAGCCATTCCTGCGCCTGTATCTGCTGGCCGAGCATGGCCGCTGTCCGTTCGTCGCCAACATGCTGGAGAACACAAGAACCACGCTGACCAATTGGGTGGTGCGCAAGCTGGCCTGGAACATGCCGTTCCATGCCGAGCATCATGCCTATCCCGGAGTGCCGTTTCACCAATTGCCGCGGTTTCACGCGCTGATCGAGCGGCATCTGAAGGTGGTCGAGCCCGGCTACGTCAGCTTCCACGAGAAATACCTGGAAACATTGAGCTGACATGTCCCGATGCCGTCAGCCGGTTTGGCTGCGCGTCGCACGCGGCTTCAATAGGCGCTGGATCTCGGCCGGCTTCGATGGCACGCCGATCAGATAGCCTTGCGCCTCGACACAACCATTGTCGCGCAGCATGTCGAGTTGCCTCTCGGTTTCGACGCCCTCTGCCGTGACCACGATGCCAAGCTCGGCACCCAGCCCGATGATGGTGCGAACGATCGCCGCCGTGTCGCGGTTGCCCATGTCGCGGATGAATGATCGGTCGATCTTGATCTTGTCGACCGGAAACCGTCTGAGGTAGCCGAGCGAGGAATAGCCGGTGCCGAAATCGTCCAGCGCGATGCGGACACCGAGCTCACGCAACTGGCGCAGCGTTTTCAGCACGGCTTTGCTCTCGTCCATCAGCACGGTTTCGGTGATCTCCAGTTCCAGCTGTCCGGCCGGCACGCCGGAAAAAGCCAGCGCCGAGATGACGCTGCGGGCAAATCCGCGGCTTTTGAGCTGCACCGCCGAGACATTGACCGCGATGCGCAAACCCGGCGGCCAGCTAGCCGCGACCGCGCAGGCTTTCCTCAGCGCCCATTCGCCAAGCGGCACGATCAGTCCTGTCTCTTCGGCGACCGGAATGAAGTCGTCCGGCGCCACCCTGCCGCGCGCTGGTGAATGCCAGCGCATCAAGGCCTCCGCGCCGATGATCTCGCCCGAGGCGATGTTCATGATGGGCTGGAAATCGAGATCGAATTCCTGGCGCGGCAGTGCCGCCTCCAGATCGACTTCAAGCGCCCGGCGGGCCTGCACCACGGCGTCCATTCCAGGTTCGAAGAAGCGATAGAGGTTTCGCCCATCGTTCTTTGCCCGATAGAGCGCCGTATCGGCGTTCTTCAGCAGCGTGTCGGCGTCACGGCCGTCGGCGGGGAAAACGGCGATGCCCAGGCTGACGCCGACATGCATGTCCCGGCCCTTGTCGCGAAATGGTTTTGCGATTGCCTCGACGATGCGTTTCGCCAGTTTCTCGGCATCGGCAATGCCCACGGAGTTGGATTGGATGACGACGAACTCGTCGCCGCCGAAACGGGCGATCATATCTGCATCATTGCGCAGGCAGCGCTGCAGTCTTTCGGCCACACTCTTCAACAGCCAGTCGCCGGCGGGGTGTCCCCAGGTGTCGTTGACCGCCTTGAAGCGGTCGAGGTCGAGCGAGAAGATCGCGAGCGGTGTAGCGGCCACATCCTCCAGCGCAAGGTCGAGCCGCTCGCGAAACATCGATCGGTTGGGCAGTCCGGTCAGCATGTCGTGATGCGCGAGATGGGTCATGCGCTCTTCGGCCAGGCGACGTTCCGTGACGTCGTCGAACGTCGCCACCCAACCGCCGCCACTCATTGGCTGGCGCACGACCAGAAATGTCCTGCCGTCCGCAAGATGGCGATAGGTCGAATGCATTTTTCCCGCCCGCCGGCAGGCTTCGGTCTTGGCGACTTCGCTGTCGACGTCGATCATCGTGTAGATGCCGAGTTCCAGCAGTCGTTCGAGCGCGTCGCGATGCGTCGTTCCAAGCGGGAAGTCGGCCGCCGTGACGTTGTACAGTTCCAGAAAACGCCCGTTGCGCACGATCATTTTGCCGTCGGCGTCGTACATCAGCAGGCCTTGCGACATGTTGGCGAGCGCTGCGTCGAAGCGGCGATGCTGCTCCTTGAGATCCTGCTCGGCGCGCCGCTGTTCAGTAATATCCTCGTAGATCGAGACCCACCCGCCCGAAGCCAGCGGCCGGTGCGAGATAAGGATGATGCGGCCGTCCGACAGGATTTCTTCGTAGGTCGAAGGCTTCGCCTGGTCGATATAGGGCTTGCGGATGGCATAGAGCTCGTCGGCGCTTTGCGAGGCGACGCCGAGGTCGACGCTGTGCCGCAGGATATCGAGGAAGCGGATGCCTGGCCGTATCAGCTTGGCGTCGAGGTGGAAGATGTCGATGTAGTTGCGGTTGCAGATGATCATGCGTTCATCGGCGTCGAACATGCACAGGCCATGCGACATGTTTTCGACAGCGGCTGAAAAACGTTCGTTCTGCTCGCGCAGCTCATCTTCAATGCGGCGCGACCGCTCCACGCCTCCGGCCACCCGTTCCGGGACGATCGAACCATCCTTGACGACGGGCATGAGGCGCCCCTGCGGTGTTTGATCGAACACCACACTGTTGACGCTTTCGGTTAATTTAGCGTTTTCTACCCTAGCGCAGATGTCGCAACGTAATGTCTTGAGGTCTCGATCGCCGAAAACCGCTTCAGGAACGCATTCTGTGCCCAGATCACCGAGCGTGGCGTGAAGTCGAAACGTTCGGCTGAAAAACCGCGCGGGCGGCCGAAGAACTCGGTCGCCTCGGCGGTCGAAAAGCCGGCGAGCAGCGTAGCCTCGAAATAGGCGGCGATCTGGTCGGCGCGCTTGATCTCCTTGCGCAGGGCAGCGGCCGGTTCGGGAGGCAGCGAGAAACGCAGATGGATGGCGCGTTGCAGGCGCAATTCGCAGTCCCTGTAGCTGCCGCCCATCACCGACTTGAATGGCGAGATCATGTCGCCGATGACATATTCCGGCGCGTCGTGCAGCAGTGCTGCCAACTGGTCGTCGGCCGAAGCCTGCGGCACCAGCTCGTTGAACAGCGCCTCGACCAGCAGTGAATGCTGGGCCACCGAGAAGGCGTGCTCGCCGCTGGTTTGGCCGTTCCAGCGCGCGACGCGGGCAAGCCCATGGGCGATGTCCGAAATTTCGATGTCGAGCGGCGAGGGGTCGAGCAGGTCGAGCCTGCGGCCGGACAGCATGCGCTGCCAGGCGCGTGGTGGCGCACCGGCGCGGTCTGCCGCCATCAGGCTTCCTCCGCGCCGGCTATTTCCTGCGGGAAACTGAATTTGGCCCAGGCGGGGATGGTGAGGGTCACTGGCACGTCGTCCGCCAGGACCGGCTGGCCGGCATCGAGCGCCGCCTTGACCCTGTCGATGCGGGCGATGGCGAGCCCGGTCAGGGTGACGGTCGAGCCGAGCGTGCCGACGGGTCGCCCGCCGACGGTGAGTTCGGCACCCGCGGCGGGCAGAGGAAGCCCAGCCTGGACGATCAGCACGCGCCGTCGGGCTGTGCCCCGATGCTGCATGCGCGACACGACCTCCTGGCCGACATAGCAGCCCTTCTTGAAGCCGACACCGCCCATCTCGTCGAGCAACACGTCATGCGGGAACGCATCGCCGAGTGCATAGTCGGACCCGCTCTCGGCAATACCGTGGGCGATGCGGAAGGCCTGCCACGCGGCGATGTCGCCGGCCTCCACTGTGCCGGCATGGAAGCGCGTGACGCCTTGGTCGCCAAAGCGCCTGTCGGCAACTGCGGTTGAATCACTTTCTGAGGCGATTGACTCTTTTCCCCACGCGACAGTGACAAGCGTTTGTTCCGACTTGGCAATCTCGACCTTGGCGCGAAGCTTGTAGAGCATCAGCCGGCGAATGAAATCGTCTGAAACGTCGGCACGGCATTCGATGCGGAAGGCGTTTTCTCCTGCCCGTGAGATCAGGAAGTCGAACAGTATCTTGCCTTGCGGCGTCAGCAGCGCGCCCGGCTTGGCCTCGCCATTGCCAAGCGCATCGAGATCGGTGGTCAGGATGTTTTGCAGAAAATGTTCGGCATCCGGGCCGGAGACGGAGATAAGCGCGCGGTCTTTCAGCAGGGCAAAGGGCATGGAGCGGATAGAAGCCTGATCTTGCAAAACGGTTGGCCATTACGTAAGCCGCTGACACTCCCCCCGCAAGAGAGCATCACCATGACCTATGACCTCATCCTGACAGGCGGCACAGTGGTCAATCATGACGGCGAGGGGTTGCGCGACATTGGCGTGAAGGGCGGTCGCATCGCCGCGATCGGCGATCTGCGCCAGGCCTCGGCCGGCGAGACGATCGACTGCCGGGGCCTTCATATCCTGCCCGGTGTCGTCGACAGCCAGGTGCATTTCCGCGAGCCGGGACTGGAGCACAAGGAAGACCTGGAAACGGGATCGCGGGCTGCTGTGCTCGGCGGTGTCACCGCCGTCTTCGAGATGCCCAACACCAACCCGTTGACCACCAGCGAGGCAACGCTTGCCGACAAGGTCCGGCGCGGCAGCGGCCGCATGCATTGCGATTTTGCTTTCTGGGTTGGCGGTACCCGCGATAACGCCAGGGATGTCGGCGACCTCGAGCGTTTGCCGGGAGCTGCGGGAATAAAGGTCTTCATGGGGTCGTCCACCGGTGACCTGCTGGTCGAGGACGACGAAAGCGTCGCCTCGATCCTGAGGAATACCCGCCGCCGCGCCGCTTTTCATTCGGAGGACGAGTTCCGGCTGCGCGAGCGCCTGGGCGAGCGCATTGAGGGCGACCCGTCATCGCATCCCGTTTGGCGTGACGAGATCGCCGCCTTGCGCTGCACCGAACGGCTGGTGCGCATCGCGCGCGACGTCCGGGCCCGCATCCATGTCCTGCACATTTCGACCGTCGAGGAAATCCTGTTCCTCGAACAGCACAAGGATGTCGCGACCTGTGAGGCCACGCCGCACCATCTGACGCTGAGCGCCGACGATTATGCGCGGCTCGGCACGCTGATCCAGATGAACCCGCCGGTGCGGGACAAGCGCCATAGCGACGGCGTCTGGCATGGTATTGCGCAGGGCATTGTGGACGTGCTCGGCTCCGACCACGCGCCACACACATTGGCGGAGAAGGCAAAGCCCTATCCGGCTTCGCCCTCGGGCATGACCGGCGTGCAGACGCTGGTGCCGATCATGCTCGACCACGTCAACGCCGGCCGGCTGACCCTGCAGCGCTTCGTCGATCTCTCCAGCCATGGCCCGCAGCGCATCTTCGGCATGGCCCGAAAAGGCCGTATCGCCGCCGGCTATGACGCCGACTTCACCATTGTCGACATGAAGCGGCGCGAGGCCATCACCAACGCGCAAGCCGGCTCGAAAGCCGGCTGGACACCTTATCACGGCAAGGAGGTGACCGGTTGGCCGGTCGGCACGGTCATTCGCGGTCAGCGTGTCATGTGGGAGGGCGAAATCGTTACGCCCGGCCAGGGCAGGGCGGTGGAGTTTTCCGAGGCATTGCCCGGCTAGACGGCCATCGCCGACGCGTCAGGTCGCCGACGCGTCACGTCTTTGATTTTTAAGCGCTCTGCACTATGTTCAGAGCACTATGAAGGCACAATTCGCGCCTATGATTGACCCCGCCGAGTTTCCAGAGCTGCAA
Organism: Mesorhizobium sp. B2-5-4; assembly: GCF_006441095.1. Lineage (NCBI taxonomy): Bacteria > Pseudomonadati > Pseudomonadota > Alphaproteobacteria > Hyphomicrobiales > Phyllobacteriaceae > Mesorhizobium > Mesorhizobium sp. B2-5-4. Next base: position 36,132 of record NZ_VFUR01000033.1, read on the forward strand.
GCAATCGTTCGTGAAGCCCGCATCCCATTGCAAGGTCGTTTCGATGAAGATCTAAACGTACCTTCTTTGATCCCCTCGGACATATTCGCCGAGAAGTTATTGGCGAATGCCGACCGATGCCAAGACCGTGCTGTCGGCTATCGCGATGCTATTGATCTTGGGATGTTGGTCAGTGCCTGTCGGGAGATCCCGAACGACGCCGTAGCGAAGGCTCAGGCTGCATATGGACAGGATGTCCAGCACAAGGTTGCGTGGGTGGTCAACAAGCTTCGGGAAACGGTAGAGCTGAGTTACGCAGCCGAGATTCTGCAGATGCAGGCTGATAAGGCTAGCGGTGCCATCTCGTTTCTTCGAAACGAAAGCATTCGCATTTGGCCGAATGCTGACATCATTGCATAGCCCGCCAGCCCGCTTAATGGCAACATTGTCTACAATGCTGCTCGCATCCTGCCGCGAGCAGGCAGGCACCTTCAATCGCCCGCGACGAAGAAGGTCCATTGCCCGGCGGGCGTGATGCCGACGCGGTAGAAGATGTAGGCGCCGAACTGCTTCATGTCGTCGAAATCGCCGGCGGTGACGATCTTGAACAGCTCGACCCGCTGCTTGGCGTCGAGCCTATCGAGCGGCAGCGCGAAGAAATACGGCCAGACATAGAGTTCCTGTGGCGTACCCGCATCGACATGGACGTAGCCGGCGCTAAGCACCTCCTCCAGAATGGCCAGGATCTCCTGGCCGTCAGGGTCGCCGGACAGCCCTTTGAGGAAGGCGATGGCATCGCCATCGATGTCGGCCAGCGACAGCTGGGTCATGGTGTCGCCCTTGCCGATTAAAGGCCTGAGCTTCTCGATGTCGCCGCTCTTGCAAGCTTCGATGATGAGGTCATGCATGCGTCGCACGGACTCGGGCAGCTTGCCGAGGTCATAGACGACCTCGGGCAAGGGCGCCTGGGGATCGACACGCGGCCTGTTGCTGCCGCCATCCGACGGAATGTCCGGCTCCGCGGCGTCGGGAGCGGCCGGTTGGCTGGCCGAAGGCGGCGTTCCCAGCGGGCCAGGCACGGGAATCGCGCCCCCGGGCGACGACGCGTCGTCGTCCGTCGAGGGTGTGACCGGCGAGGGGAGTTCTTCGCTTTTGATCTCGCTCAGCGCATAGGCAGGGCTGCTGGCCAGGCACGTCACCAAGGCAATCGCGCCACAGCAAGCAGCGAGGCGGATGTAGAGGACAAGGCCCTTCGGCCTGCCTGACATCGGAAAATTCACTGCCCCTATCTCCCTGCTGCCGGGCATGGTGCCCGGTCGGCATCTACTCGTCAAAGAACCTGATGTTGGTTCAGTGCCGCAGCCGCTCGGGTTCGAAGGCGCCAGCAATCACCTTTTCACGCATACGGTCCAGCAGGGCAAGGGCCGAGGTTTCGCCATTGGCGCGCAGCATTTCGCCGAATGCCGTTTCGAGCGCCGCCTCGGCAATGATCTCGGGCTCGATGCCGGCCGAAAGGCCTTCCGCCCAGGCTTCGCTGTGGCTCTCAACCGCCGTCAGGCGCTTCTCTTCCCTGACCAGCGCGTCGATGTCGTTGGCAGCATGTTCCATAAGCGATGTCCACCCTTTCAAGCGGCAACCCATCAGTGGTGGATCAGGCTTGATCTGTTCCATTCATAGGCAGCGCCAAGTAAGTATCTGTAAATACGACATTTTTTTGGTCGCGTTTTACAGGGGCCAATTGTGTTTGGCGAAGCTGCGTTTCAACCCGGATCAAACTTAGCCGATTAGGCCGGCCTGCGGGGCGAAAACCTTCAGTTTGAGTTAATTCCGCATTCGCGTGGTAACGTTTGATTAACGCTGTTGCAGAAGTGCAACATCAGAATTGCACCAAGACATGGACAGGCACAAGTAGGATATGCCGACGATCCTTGCCGACGCGCCTAATATCTGTTGATGGATGCTCAGTTGCCATAACGCGAGGCGATGTCGCGCGACAGCGTCTCACCTTCCTTCATATAACGGCTGATGGCTTCAGCGGCCGAAGCGGTGCACTGGGTGTAGGTGCCGCCGAAGGAGCGATAGCCGCGGTTGAAGCTGGCGATGAAGCGGGCGCGGCGTTCTGGATCGGGATTTTCCGAATCGAGCAGTTTTTCCATCTCGCCCCGCCACTGGTCGCCTTTCTCCCCGCACAGATTGCGCAGGAAATGCAGCGACCCCAGAACCTCCGCCAGTCGCATCAGCCCCGGCTCGAACGGCGACTCGGCACTGAACGCGGGCCGTACCGGGACGGCCGCGCTGACGGCAAGGCAAATGGCGAGGAGTATTGACGGACGGTTCATAAGCCCAAAGCCGATATGGTCCGCCGAACGGCCTAAATCGTGGCTGGCGAGACAACATAAGCGTTGTGACGAAACAATTTGTCGCCTGCAAGGCGATTTTTCAGTGCTGCGTCAGCGTGTTTGAATGTGACCGAGGAGTTCCTCGGCGATCGCCAACACCGAGCCGGCAAGCGGCAACAGGATCATCTCTTCAAGTGTGTAGAAGGCAGCTGTCTCGGCGTCGTCGCTGGCCACGGCCTCGCCACCGGCATAGGCGGCGCCGAACACCGTGAGGAGATAATCGACCGGGTGGCCGTCATCCCTGCCGTCGATGTGGATTTCCCGAAGCGGGCGCAAACCGGTGGCACGCAAGCCGGTCTCTTCCATCAGTTCACGCCGTGCCGCGTCCTCCAGTGTCTCGTCGCCTTCGACCTTGCCGCCGGGAAAGGCGTAGAATCCTTGCGAAGGCGGCCGTGCCCGTTTCACGAGGAGTAAGCTGTCGCCGCGCACGACGGCGACCGAGACGGCGGGAAGTGTCTTGCGTGCTTCGTTCATGATCAGGCTCATTCGAGGACCGGTCTGTTGTGGACCGCCCGGTAAGGGGAAGCATTACCGGTTGCGCAACACCGGTTCCATAGCCACTTTCGAAGTCGAACCATTCGAAAGGCTCCATTATGTGCGGACGTTTTGCCTTGACCGCCACGCCGGACCAGACCGCCGCCTTCCTGGGCCTTGCCGAGCTGGAGGATTTCCCGGCCCGCTACAACATCGCGCCGACACAGCCGGTCCTGATGGCGACCGCCGGCGCGCCCCGGGCTCCAGGCTCTAACCTGCCGGACCGGCAGCCGAGGCTGGTGCGCTGGGGCTTCCTTCCCGCCTGGGTCAAGGACACCAGGGAATTTCCGCTGCTGTTCAACGCGCGCTCCGAAGGTGCGATCGAAAAGGCCTCGTTCAAGGCCGCCATGCGCCATCGGCGCGCGCTGGTGCCGGCATCCGGCTTTTACGAGTGGCGGCAGACCGGAGGCAAGAAGGGGCAACCCTATTGGATCCGGCCGCGGCATGGCGGGCTGGTCGCCTTTGCCGGTCTGATCGAAACCTATGCCGAGCCGGGCGGCTCGGAGATGGACACCGGCGCCATCCTGACCATGAACGCCAATGCCGACATCGCCCATGTCCATGACCGGATGCCGGTGGTGATCGATATCCCCGACTTTGCCCGCTGGCTGGATTGCCGCACGCGCGAACCGCGCGAGATCGCCGATTTGCTGCGGCCGGCGCGGCCCGATTTCTTCGAGGCGATTCCTGTCTCCGACCTCGTCAACAAGGTCGCCAACACCGGACCGGAGATACAAGAGAGGGGCGAGATCGGACCTGAGCCCGAGGAAGCCAGGCGCAAGAAACCCGGCGCGGACGACAGTCAAATGACGCTGTTCTAGCGAAGCCCGTCGAGGACTTAAATCAGGGCGCTTGTTCGTGCCCCTCGGTGCCGGCAATTGCGTCGGCTGGAGCGCCGCTTCAGGCGGCGCGGGGCGATACGATCTTCTGCGCCGGCTTGTTCTTCTTGGCGGTGTGAAGAAGGGCGGCGACGATAGCTGCCGGGCCGATCGCACGATAGTGGTTGGTCAGCGCCGGTTGCTTGGCGCGGTTGGCTTCCTGCTTGCTTCGAGGCATGTTTCTCTTCCCAGATAACGTTTTCGTGTATGCGATTTGGTCGCTGAATCAGACCAAATCGTGACGCTTGGTGATCTAGCCGGCGAATGTTTCATGACTGTGCCGACATGCTTAATAAAATGTTTCATTGGCTGATTCCGTGTGATCGGGCGATGCGTTTGCCAGTCTTTGCGACGTTTTTTCCGGGATCAGCGACTTGACGGCAACACCTGCCAAGGCGATAAAGCCGCCCATGAAAACGTCTTTCGCCATTTGTGGCATTTGCATTATTGGCTAGCCTCGCGCTGGTCCGGACGTTTTCGCCTCATCTTTCCCCAGATTGGACAAACGCCCCGGCCAGCAGGCTGGAGCCAGATTTGCGCCTCGGCGCTGGGCTGGCTCCATCCAGACAAGAAGTTCTGAAACCGGGAAGGCATGGAATGTCTGACGCATCGCAGGGCCTGCGCCTCTACAACACGCTGACGCGCACGAAAGAGGATTTCGTGCCGATCGATCCGCGAAATGTGCGCATGTATGTCTGCGGCCCGACCGTCTACGACTACGCCCATATCGGCAACGCCAGGCCGGTGATCGTCTTCGACGTGCTGTTTCGTCTGCTGCGCCATCTCTATGGCGAGACGCACGTCACCTATGTGCGCAACATCACCGACGTCGACGACAAGATCAACGCGCGCGCCTTGCGGGACTTCGGCGGCGAGATCGCTTCAGGGGCGCTTTCGCTCAACGAAGCGATCCGGCGGGTTACCGAAAAAACGGCCGATCAGTTCCACAGGGATGTCGCGACGCTTGGCTGCCTGGAGCCGACGGTCGAGCCGCGCGCCACCGAATTCGTCGAGCCCCGCGCCGACGGCAAGGCTGACATGATCACCTTGATTCAAAGCCTGATCGGGCGCGGCCATGCCTATGTCGCGGCAGGCGAAGTGCTGTTCGATACGGCGTCGATGCCGGACTACGGGCAATTGTCGAGACGCAATCTCGACGAGCAGCAGGCCGGCGCCCGCATCGCCGTCGACGCGCATAAGAAGAACCCCGGCGATTTCGTGCTGTGGAAACTGTCGTCGCCGGAGGAGCCCGGTTGGCAAAGTCCATGGGGCAGGGGCCGGCCCGGCTGGCATATCGAGTGCTCGGCCATGTCGGCCGCCTATCTCGGCGAGGTCTTCGATATCCATGGCGGCGGCCTCGATCTGATCTTCCCGCACCATGAGAACGAGATCGCCCAGTCGCGCTGCGCCCACGGCACGTCGGTCATGGCCAATGTGTGGATGCACAATGGCTTCCTGCAGGTCGAGGGCCAGAAGATGTCGAAGAGCCTCGGCAATTTCTACTCGATCCACGAGTTGCTGGAGACCGACACTTTTGGTGGTCGCAAATGGCCCGGCGATGTGCTGCGGCTGGCGATGCTGATGACGCATTACCGCGAACCGATCGACTTTTCCGTGCGCAAGCTGGAGGAGGCGGAAAACACGCTGCGCAAATGGAAACGCGCGGCGGATCTGGCGCCGGCCGCGGGAAGTCAGTTGCCGGTTGAAGTCGTGGAGGCGCTGTCGGATGATCTTGCGACCTACGCGGCCTTCCAGCGACTCACCCAGCTTGCCGGCGAGGCGACCGACTTTGACGGTAGCGGCGACAACGCCGCCGCCGTCGCATTGAAGACCGCGCTCACCTTCCTTGGCTTCGATATTGGCGCGACCAAGGTGGACGACACCGTGGTCGCCAAAGCGATTGCCGAGCGCCTGACGCTTATCGCTGCGAAAAATTGGACAGAGGCCGACCGCGTGCGCGATGAACTTCTGGCGCAAGGTGTACAGTTGAAGGACGGCAAGGACCCGGTCACCGGCGAGCGCGTGACGACGTGGGAGATCAAACGGTGAGGCTAATGGCGGGAATGGAGACCCATCATCTCGTATCTCCCCTTAATCGTGGCAATGCGCGCAAGATGCGCAAGGCAATGACCGATGCCGAACTCAAACTTTGGAATGAGATACGTGCACATCGCCTTATGGGGCTGGCTTTCAGGCGCCAGATGCCGATCGCTGGCTACATCGTCGACTTTGCTTGCCCGACCAGAAAACTGATCGTCGAGATTGACGGCTCCCAACATGCAACGGCCAAAGCCTCGGAGATGGATGCGGCGCGTGCCGCGAAGCTTGAAGCGCTGAGCTGGACCATCCTGCGCTTCTGGAATGACGACGTCATCCGCGATATCGACAATGTCTGCCAGCACATCGTGATCGGGGCCGGTTTGGCCGATGCTGTGATGCCGACAAGTCAACCAGAAACGGAGGAGCTCGTTCCATGATCGATCATCTTGGCATCGCCGTTTCCGATTTCGATGCCTCCAAGGCCTTCTACGACAAGGCGATGGCGCCATTGGGCGCCTCGCTGCTTTACATGGTGCCGCAGGAATATACCGGCGGCACCAAGGTCGGCGGTTATGGCCGCGACCGGCCGGTGTTCTGGCTGAGCGCGGCAAGGGAAAAGCCCCGGGATCACCAGCACGTCGCATTCACAGCGCGCAGCCGCGCCGAGGTCAACGCCTTCCATGCCGCCGCCCTTGCAGCTGGCGGCAGGGACAATGGCGGGCCGGGCCTGCGTCCGCACTATCACCCCAACTACTACGGCGCCTTCGTCTTCGATCCCGACGGCAACAATGTCGAGGCGGTCTGTCATGATCCGGAGTGAAAACCGATGAGCCTCGACAACCGGCCGGTCTACACCGGCGGCTGCCAGTGCGGCGCGGTGCGCTTCCGCGTCGAAGGCGCGCTTGGCGACGCCTCGGTCTGCCACTGCCGCATGTGCCAGAAGGCGAGCGGCAATTTCTACCTGCCGCTGGTCTCGGTGCGGGGCGCCAAGGTCGACTGGACGCGCGGCGAGCCCAAGCGTTTCCGTTCCTCCAATGCCGCCTGGCGCGGCTTCTGCGCCGACTGCGGCACGCCGCTGACCTTCGAGGCGCCCGACGGCATGGCGCTGGCGATCGCGGCCTTCGACGATCCGGCTGGTATCGCGCCGACCATTCAATGGGGCACGGAAGCAAAACTGCCCTATGTGGATTCCGTTCCGCGATTGCCGGGCGAGGATACGATGGCGGATATTGGCTCGGCCCCCTATCTCGCCGAACTCGTCTCCTATCAGCATCCCGACCACGACACCGACCAATGGCCGCCGGAGGAAAGACCATGACCGAGACCGTCCGAACCGGCGGGTGCCAATGCGGCGCCGTGCGCTTCCGCATCAAGGGGGCGCTTGGACGCGCGTCCATCTGCCATTGCCGCATGTGCCAGAAACAGTTCGGCTCCTTCTTCGGCGCCTTGGTGACGGTGCCCAAGGACGGCGTCGAATGGACCCATGAAGAACCAAGTTATTTCCAGTCTTCGGTCAACATCGATCGCGGATTCTGCGCCCGTTGCGGCACGCCGCTGACCTATCGCCAGCCCGGCGGACTCGAGATCGCCATCGGCGCCTTCGACGACCGCTCGGATCTGGCGCCGCGGATCCAGGTCAACTACGCGGCACGGCTGCCTTGGGTGGAGACGATCTTCGATCAGCCTGTCCACGATGATCCCGACTATTACGCGCGGCAGGAGCAGATCATCTCCTTCCAACATCCTGATCACGAAACGGCCAATTGGCCGCAACAGGGCCTGAAACTATGAGCTTGCGCACCCTCTATCCGGAAATCGAACCGTTCGACTCGGGGATGCTCGACGTCGGTGACGGCCATAGGGTTTATTGGGAGCGGTCAGGCACCAAAGGCGCCAAGCCGGCCGTGTTCCTGCATGGCGGGCCGGGCGGCACCATCTCGCCAAAACACCGGCGGCTGTTCGACCCCAAGCTTTACGATGTCATCCTGTTCGATCAGCGCAGCTGTGGAAAGTCGACGCCGAACGCCTCGCTGGAGGCCAACACGACCTGGCATCTCGTTGCCGACATCGAACGCCTGCGCGAAATGGCCGGCTTCGATAAATGGCTGGTGTTTGGCGGCTCCTGGGGCTCGACGCTGGGGCTCGCCTATGCCGAGACACACCCTGATCGCGTCAGCGAACTGGTGGTGCGCGGCATCTATACGCTGACCCGCGCGGAGCTCGAATGGTACTATCAGTTCGGCGTCTCAGAGATGTTCCCAGACAAATGGGAGCGCTTCCTGGCGCCGATCCCGGAGGCCGAGCGCAGCGACATGATGGGTGCCTACCGCAAGCGGCTGGTCGGGTCCGATCGCAAGGCTCAGATAGAGGCCGCCCGCGCCTGGAGCCTGTGGGAAGGCGAGACGATCACCCTGCTGCCGGAGCCTGAAACCAGCGGTCCGTTTGGCCAGGATGACTACGCCGTCACCTTCGCCCGCATCGAGAACCATTATTTCGTCCACGCCGGTTGGCTGGAGGAGGGGCAGTTGCTGCGCGATGCCGGGAAGCTCAAGGACATCCCCGGCACCATCGTCCATGGCCGTTACGATATGCCGTGCCCGGCGCGCTACGCCTGGGCGCTGCACAAGGCGTGGCCCAAGGCCGACTTTCATCTGATCGAAGGCGCCGGCCATGCCTATTCGGAGCCGGGCATCCTCGACCGACTGATCCGCGCGACGGACAAGTTTGCAGGCAAATGACCATGCCCCGCGAGCGTCTCTATCTCTTCGACACCACGCTCCGCGATGGCCAGCAGACGCCGGGCATCGACTTTTCGGTCGAGGACAAGATCGCGATTGCAAAATTGCTTGACGAGTTCGGCTTCGACTATGTCGAAGGGGGTTATCCCGGCGCCAATCCGACCGACACGGCCTTCTTCCGGGAAAAGCGCACCGCACGCGCAAAGTTCGTCGCCTTCGGCATGACCAAGCGCGTAGGGGTATCGGCCTCCAACGATCCGGGGCTGGCGGCGCTCGTTCAATCGAAGTCGGACGCCATCTGCTTCGTCGCCAAGAGCTGGGACTATCATGTCCGCGTGGCGCTCGGCTGCACCAACGACGAGAATCTGGAGTCCATCAAGGCCTCGGTCGAGGCGGCGGGCGCTTCGGTCAAGGAAGCGATGGTCGACTGCGAGCATTTCTTCGACGGCTTCAAGGCCAACCCGGACTATGCGCTGGCCTGCGCCAAGACAGCCTATGATGCGGGCGCCCGCTGGGTGGTGCTTTGCGACACGAATGGCGGCACGCAGCCCTCGGAAGTGCGGCTAATCGTTGAAAAGGTCATCGCCGCGGGCATTCCGGGCGAGCATCTCGGCATCCACGCCCATGACGACACCGGCCAGGCGGTGGCCAATTCCCTTGCCGCCGTCGAGGCCGGCGTGCGCCAGGTGCAGGGTACGCTGAACGGCATCGGCGAACGTTGCGGCAATGCCAATCTGATCTCGATCGTGCCGACACTGGCGTTGAAACCGGCTTTCGCCGACCGCTTCGAGACTGGAATTTCAGCTGAAGCGTTGACCGGCATCTCTAGGCTGTCCCGCGCCTTCGACGAATTGCTGAACCGCGCCCCGGAAGCGCAGGCACCCTATGTCGGCTCGTCCGCCTTCGCCACCAAGGCTGGCATCCATGCTTCCGCACTGGCCAAGGAGCCGGCGACCTATGAGCACGTGCCGCCGGAATCGGTCGGCAACCGACGCCGCGTCATGGTCTCCGACCAGGGTGGCAAGGCCAATTTCCTCGCCGAGTTGAAGCGGCGCGGCATCGATGTGCCGAAGGACGATCACCGGCTCGATGCCCTGATATCCGTGGTCAAGGAGCGTGAAGCGTCGGGCTATGCCTATGAGGGCGCCGACGCCTCCTTCGAGCTCCTGGCGCGCAAGATGCTGCATGGCCTGCCCGAGTTTTTCCACGTCACCTCGTTCCGCTGCATGATCGAGCGCCGCTTCGATGCCAATGGCCAGTTGAAGACCGTGTCGGAAGCGGTGGTCAAGGTGCTGGTCGAAGGCGAGGAGAAGATGTCGGTGGCCGAGGGCCATGGCCCCGTCAACGCGCTCGACATCGCGCTGCGCAAGGATCTCGGCAGATACCAGAACGAGATCGCCGATCTCGAACTCGCCGACTTCAAGGTGCGTATCCTCAATGGCGGCACCGAGGCCATCACTCGCGTGCTCATCGAATCGCATGACGGCACCGGTGCCCGCTGGTGGACGGTCGGCGTTTCCGAAAACATCATCGACGCCTCGTTTCAGGCGCTGATGGATTCAATCATCTACAAGCTGATGAAGAACCGCGAGATGGCGGGGCTGGTGGCGGCGGAGTAAGTTTGAACCATCAGCGAAAGTCCATTGATCCATCAGAACTTTGCGATGGTCTTGCCAAGATTACTGGGCCATAGCGTAGGGCCATGGCCGCAGAAGCAATTACCCCCGATATAGATTCAAAAGCCCGCCGCGGCTTCTTGCTGGCGTTGGGTGCCTATCTCTTGTGGGGATTGCTGCCTTTCTACATGAAGGCGGTGGCGCATCTGCCGCTTGCCGAGGTGATTGCACATCGCATCGTCTGGTCGGTGCCGATTGCCGCGGCGGTCCTGATCTGGGCCGGCCGCACGGCGGACTTCAAGGCGGCAATCCGTTCGCCCCGCACCATCGCCATGGCGGCGCTGACGGCGGCGCTGATCTCGGTCAACTGGGGCATCTATGTCTGGGCGATCGCCGTCGATCGCACCGTCGAGACCGCGCTGGGCTATTACATAAACCCGCTGGTCAGCGTCGTCGTCGGCGCGTTGCTGCTCGGTGAGCGCCTCAATCGGCTGCAGATCGCGGCGGTGGCGCTTGCTGCGGTTGCCGTTGGCGTGCTGACAATCGAGGGCGGCAAGCTGCCCTGGGTGTCGCTGGCATTGGCGTTTTCCTTCGCCGCCTACGGCTTCTTCCGCAAGACCCTGCCGATCGGTCCCAGCCAGGGTTTCCTGCTCGAAGTGCTTTTGCTGTCGGTGCCGGCGTTGGGCTACATCATCTTCCTGATCGCCACCGGACAGGATCATTTCGTATCCGGCAGTGGCACCGACACCGCGCTGCTCATCGGCTGCGGGCCGGTGACCGCCGTCCCGCTGCTGCTGTTCGCCTTCGGCGCCAAGCTGCTGCGCCTATCGACCATCGGCCTCATGCAGTACATCGCGCCAACCATGGTGTTTCTGATCGCCGTGCTGATCTTCGACGAGCCGTTCGGCACCACGCAGGCCATCGCCTTTGCCCTGATCTGGACGGCGCTTGCGATCTATTCATGGTCCATGCTGGCGACGGCGCGTCGGGCTACATCTGTCCGAGCCGCCTGACGAAAAGATAGGTCACGCCCGCGATCAGTAGCGATACGGCCGTGACCACCCAAAAGCCCAATGGGGTGTTGACCAGCGGCAAGCCGCCGACATTCATGCCGAACAGGCCCGAGATGATGGTCATCGGCAACAGCACCGCCGTCATCACTGACAGCACATAGAGCAGCCGGTTCGACTGCGTCGTCAGCTTGGCCATCAGCTCGTCCTGCAGCAGCCGCGTGCGCGCCTGCAGCTGCTCGCCATCATAGTGCAACGTCTGGGCGCGGTGCGACAGCCGCGCCGCCATGTCGTTGATGGAATCCGGCAGGTCGTTGCGGTGCGAATGGTCGAGATGGCGAAACAGATTGGTCAGCGTCGCCATCTGCCGATGGATGACCACCAGGTGCCGGCGTGCATCGACCAGCGCTTGCCGCTCATTGTGCCATGCGTCGCAGACGATACGGTCCTCGATGCCGTCGAGACTGTCGCTGAGTGTCGCGAGTTCGGCGGCCATTCCGTCGAACGACTGGCCGACGACAGCCTCGATCAGCTCGGCCGGAGAGCGGAATTTGCGCGATCCGTTCTCGATCGCCTTGCGGATGTTGTCGACCGATTGCAGCGGTTGTTTGCGGGCGCCGACCAGCATCGTATCGTTGAGAGCAAAGCGGAAATGACCAAGCCCGCCGGCTTCCGCCGAATAGTCATGGCGCAGGTCCGGCAGATCGCCATAGAGCCAGTCATCCTCGAGATCGATGTGGCAGCCATGGCTGGCGCTCAGGAAGGCTTCGCGCACCGGCGCCGGCAACGCTTGATCGGCGCCGATCTCGTGACGGGCGCGCATGTCGGAAAGCTGGTAGCTGCGCCATGTCCAGTGCGCGGCGGCGGCATCCCTGGTACGCACACCCTCGGTGGTAAAGTGATAGATGAAGAACAGCCCGTGTTCATCGGGCAGATAAGGCGACAGGTCAGTGCCTTCGGAGGGGAGGGCGATGTTCATGGCGGCTTCGCCGGTCTCTGATGCGGTCGGGGTCGCGGGGGCGGCCAAGCGCGATTTCTAGCATGGCATGCCCGATTTAGTGTGACTGTTTGGTGACGGCGTGCCGCCTAGAGGACGCTGGTGATCCCGCCATCCACCAGCAGCGTCTGTCCGCTCACGAAGCTGGCGGCGTCGGATGCCAGGAATACGGCGGCCCCCGCGAGTTCCCTCACTTCGCCCCAGCGCCGCATCGGTGTGCGGCCGGTCAGCCAGGCGGAGAATGTCTCGTCGGCGACCAGCGCGGAGTTGAGCTCGGTCATGAAATAGCCCGGCGCGATGGCGTTGACGCGCACGCCGTGCTGGCCCCATTCGCCGGCCATCGATTTGGTCAGCATGGTGATGGCGCCTTTGCTCGCCGCGTAAGGCGCGATCGAGGGGCGCGCGAGCACGCTCTGCACCGAGGAGACATTGATGATCGCCCCCCTTTGGCGGGCGATCATGCCCTTTACGACGGCCCGGCTCACCTTGAACACGCCGTCCAGGTTGGTGGCCATCAGCGCGTCCCAGTCGGCGTCGCTAAAGGTCTCCAGCGGCGCCCGTCGCTGGATGCCGGCATTGTTGACCAGGATGTCGATCGGTGCGGTGCCGGTTTCCGCCGCTGCGATCGCCTGGTCGACCGACTTCGTGTCGGTTACGTCGATCACTGCTTCAGCGATCGAATGGCCCGCGGCGCGCAGCCTGTCTGCGGCCGCTTTCAGATCGTCGGCCTTGCGGCCGCCGATCGTGACGCGAGCGCCCGCGCTCGCAAGCGCTTCCGCAAAGGCCACGCCCAGGCCGCGGCTGGCGCCGGTGATGAAGGCATGCTTGCCCTCGAGGCCGAACAGGCGGCCGAGATAGTCAGTCGAATGCAATTTTGCACCTTCATCGATTGCGATTTATCGCCGCCGGCGCGAAGGCTCGTCTGACCTCGGCAAGCGGCAGCACCAGCCTGCCGCGTGGCTTGATGACATGCAAGGCGCTTTGTCGCGCCTGGCTGACGGCCTCGGTTGTCGCGGCCGTCAGCCTCAGCGTTTCGGCCCAAACCCCGGATAGGGGTTGAGCGGCACGATCGCGGCAATGTCCATCATGCCGGCCTTGATCAGCGGCAAGGTGGCGAGATGGCCGCGCACATCCGCCGCGCCGCCCTCGATCCTGTTCCGCGACATGCCATGGTTCGGGCGCATGGTTTCCATCCACCTCGCCTGGCGGCGGCAGGACCGGCGCGTGGTGATCACTGACCTGCGGGAGGCTGCCCGGAGGGAGGGAGTAGGGGAGTAGGGGAGTAGGGGAG
>NZ_VFUR01000034.1:0-39431 GCF_006441095.1 Mesorhizobium sp. B2-5-4
CAGTTGCCCCGGTCGAGCCGGTCGCTCCAGTCGAGCCGGTAGCTCCGGTCGAACCGGTCGCTCCAGTCGAGCCGGTATGCCCGGTGGCACCGGTAGAGCCAGTTGCTCCAGTAGAGCCAGTCGCTCCAGTCGAGCCAGTTGCTCCGGTAGAACCAGTCGAGCCGGTATGCCCGGTGGCACCTGTCGAGCCAGTAGAGCCAGTTGCTCCGGTCGAGCCCGTCGCACCAGTCGAGCCAGTTGCTCCGGTAGAGCCGGTTGCACCAGTCGAACCTGTCGCTCCGGTCGAGCCGGTCGCTCCGGTTGCACCAGTCGAGCCTGTCGAGCCAGTTGCCCCGGTCGAGCCGGTCGCTCCAGTCGAGCCGGTAGCTCCGGTCGAACCGGTCGCTCCAGTCGAGCCGGTAGCTCCGGTCGACCCGGTATGCCCGGTGGCACCAGTAGAGCCGGTAGAGCCTGAGGCTCCGGTAGAGCCTGTCGCTCCGGTCGAGCCTGTCGCTCCGGTCGAACCGGTATGCCCGGTGGCACCGGTAGAGCCAGTCGCACCAGTTGCTCCGGTCGAACCGGTATGCCCGGTGGGACCAGTAGAGCCAGTTGCTCCGGTAGAGCCAGTCGCCCCAGTCGAACCTGTAGCTCCGGTCGCGCCGGTTGCACCAGTCGCACCTGTCGCTCCAGTCGAGCCGGTAGCTCCGGTCGACCCGGTATGCCCGGTGGCACCAGTAGAGCCGGTCGCTCCGGTAGAGCCAGTTGCTCCGGTAGAGCCAGTCGCACCTGTCGATCCGGTCGAGCCGGTCGATCCGGTCGAGCCGGTCGCACCGGTCGATCCGGTCGAGCCTGTCGCACCGGTCGAGCCGGTCGAACCAGTCGCACCGGTCGAGCCGGTCGATCCGGTCGAACCAGTGGAGCCTGTCGCACCTGTCGAGCCAGTCGATCCGGTCGAGCCTGTCGCACCGGTCGAGCCGGTCGATCCGGTCGAACCAGTCGCACCGGTCGAGCCGGTCGAACCAGTCGCGCCGGTCGAGCCGGTCGAGCCTGTCGAACCAGTAGAGCCTGTCGCACCGGTCGAGCCTGTCGCACCGGTCGAGCCAGTCGATCCGGTCGCACCAGTCGAGCCAGTAGAGCCGGTCGAGCCTGTCGCTCCGGTATCACCGGTTGCGCCTGTGGCTCCGGTAGAACCGGTCGAGCCGGTTGCTCCAGTCGAGCCGGTCGAACCGGTCGAGCCTGTCGCCCCGGTGTCACCGGTTGCACCTGTGGCTCCGGTAGAGCCGGTCGAGCCTGTCGCTCCGGTGTCACCGGTCGCACCTGTGGCTCCGGTAGAGCCTGTCGAGCCGGTTGCTCCAGTCGAGCCGGTCGCTCCGGTATCACCGGTTGAACCTGTGGCCCCCGTAGAACCGGTCGAGCCGGTTGCTCCAGTCGAGCCGGTAGAGCCGGTAGAGCCTGTCGCTCCGGTATCACCGGTTGCACCTGTGGCTCCCGTTGAGCCGGTCGAGCCGGTTGCTCCAGTCGATCCGGTCGAGCCTGTCGCTCCGGTATCACCGGTTGCACCTGTGGCTCCGGTAGAGCCGGTCGAACCGGTTGCTCCAGTCGAGCCGGTCGAACCGGTAGAGCCTGTCGCTCCGGTATCACCAGTTGCACCTGTGGCTCCCGTAGAACCGGTCGAGCCGGTTGCTCCAGTCGATCCGGTCGAGCCTGTCGCTCCGGTATCACCGGTTGCACCTGTGACTCCCGTAGAACCGGTCGAGCCGGTTGCTCCAGTCGAGCCGGTCGAGCCTGTCGCTCCGGTATCACCGGTTGCACCTGTGCCTCCGGTCGAACCGGTAGAGCCTGTCGCTCCGGTATCGCCGGTTGCACCTGTGCCTCCGGTAGAACCGGTCGAACCGGTAGAGCCCGTCGAACCGGTAGAGCCTGTCGCTCCGGTATCACCGGTTGCACCTGTGGCTCCGGTCGAGCCGGTCGCACCAGTTGCTCCCGTGTCACCAGTTGCACCTGTGGCTCCAGTCGATCCGGTTGAGCCGGTCGCACCTGTGGCTCCGGTTGCGCCAGTAGAGCCCGTTGTACCTGTAGCGCCGGTATCACCTGTCGCACCTGTGGCTCCGGTCGAGCCCGTGGCTCCAGTTGCGCCGGTCCCGCCCGCGCCGGTCGCGCCGGTCGCACCGGTGGCGCCGGTATCGCCAGTAGCTCCTGTCGCACCGGTCGCGCCCGCGCCGGTCGCACCCGTAGCGCCGGTATCACCAGTAGCTCCTGTCGCGCCCGTTGCTCCGGTCGCGCCCGTGGCGCCTACTTGACTCGTGACGATGAGACTGCCCCCATTAAACGTATCGCCATTTTTGCCATTGTTAGTAGCATCAGGGGTGAAGGTAAAAGTGGCACCATGCAGAAGCGTGCCATACAAATTGAAACCACTATCATAAATAGTATAATCGTGCGTTGTGTCCGGGATTGTTATAGTTATAGCAAAATTAAACCCTACATTGTTAGCTGACGATGGAAGAACAAAACTCCCAACAACCGTATCTGGACTAGCAGTTGTATCTATAAGGTAAAATGTATTAATGCTTTTGCTACTGCCAGGCGCTATTGCGCCGGAAAGAGTCAGATTACCTGCCACAAGAACCCCGGTGTAACTTGCCACCCCATCCGGGGTCAGTGGCGGCAAAGGCGTGGACGAGCTTACGCGTGCGGACAGTTCCCAGGCGCCGCCCAGTGCGGCTGCGCCAACCAGCGATCTCGACGCGCAGACGTCCGCGCCGACGGCCTCTTCTAGCGCCGCCACGAAGGTCTCGCCCCCATTGCCCGATGCCGTCTCGCAGCTCCACAGCCGCAGTTCGCCATCAGCGGCAAGCGCCCGGCCGATTGCGGCAAGATCCTCAGCCTCTTCCTTCAATGTGGCGGTCGACCACTCTCCTGCAGTGAAGCTAACCTGGCCAGGCGCGCCATGCGCAATCACGTGCACTGCATCGAGCCCTGCATGCCCTGCGAGCGCGGCAGCGATCTGCTGCGCCGCCGGCCGGCGGCCGTCGAGCACAATCGCTTGAACCTCGGGGCGCAGGTTGCCGAGAACCGTCTGGAGGTCGGAGACTGAAGGATCGACAAAAAGAATTTCAGAGGCACGGGCCATGACTGGCTCCTGTTGGCTTCGAATTCAATTCACGGGGACACAGCCCACCGGCCTGGCCGGCGAGCGCTGGGGACAAGGGGCTTGAGACGCGTCACCTTCCGGACGACCCGACGGCGCCGTCGGGTCGTTCTACGGCTGGGGTCTCGACGCGAAGGAAGCTGGCGGCCTGGAAATTCCCGCCATCATCAAACGTTCCAATTCCAAGTGAGCCGGCGGTGCTTGGGACTTTGACGGTGAGAGCGACGGCGAGGCTTCGCTTGACGGCTTTGGGCAGAATGACCTGACCGACGATCGCGCTCTTGGCCGTGTCCAGAATGAAATAAGGTGCATTTTCGGTCGTGTCGCCGATCGGCAAAACGCCCCGAACTGTGACTTCCATGACCGCAAATCCTGCCGTGTAGCTCATCATGTCCTCCTCGTCGGCTGCGGCCATGCCGCAGCTTCCTCCTGTTTCGTATCCTTAGATTTCAACTGCTGGTTCCAATCGCCGCCGAGCGCATGCGACCTTCGCGGATCGGCGGGTCGACAAAGTCTCGACCCACGTTGGCTGCAGCTCCGCAAGCCAACTGGCGACGCGCAGGGTGAGCAGGGTGACGAGACCGGCGCGCAAGAGCAAGACTTGACGGCGTCTTCGCGCTGCTCGATCGAACGTCTTCAAATCGAACGTCTTCAATGAGGTGGGTGTGAAGTTCGCAGGCGCACTGTGATCCACAGTGCGCAGAAGAAAACCCGTCAATTTCGGGACAATCCTGGCTAGCCTCCAGGTGCGGATAATTGAGGGACTGATCGAAGCCGAACCCGCGTTGCGAGCGCATCGTTTCGTACTTGGTATCACGCCAACCACAGCCAACTCCCGTAACGCACGTGCCGATTTCTCGACGACGACTTGCGAGGGAACCGACTACTCGCGAGGGAATATCAGGTTGGGAAAACGCTGGCCTTGAGTTCAAGGCGATACGACGTCTCTCCAGCACGTCAACAAACGCCCCATGCGCCCTAACGCACGAAGTGATTTGGCCCTGCGCGCCCTCAACGCACAAAGTAACTTGCTCCAGATACTCTCCTGGTCTTGTAGACTGCGTAGCCGACAGGCCCTCTGCCCGGTCCGCGGCTACCTTCCCATGCACAAGACATTAGTAAAATCTAAATTTAGCAACTTGTAAATAACGAAGTTAACGATTTATTAATTGTTGAGGACAAGCAACTACTTTTCGGCCGAGATCGAAATGGCGCGCATGGCCCAAACGCCTTGAAAAAACCGAGGCTTAAAGACGTCCCTGGGCTCGCGTCGAGCCCTCGATGTCGCCGAAGAATTTGTGCGTCAGCGGTTGAGCCGACGGGAACGTTTGTTCGCACCCCCCGGCCCAAGGGTGAACACGAGCCCCTTGCCGTGACGGAAGCCGCTGGCTAACAATGGATAGGGTTGAGATGCTGAACAGGAAGGGGCGATCGATCTCTGCAACAAACGCCATGCAAATGGCCGAGGCCGCGCGGAATGTGTCTTGCGAACTGTTCCCCTTCAACAATTTCGAGCAGCGTGTAACGAACGCCGCTCCGCCGAGGGATTAACATGAGCACCATCGGCCTATGCATGATCGTCAAGAACGAGGCAAAGGTCATCCTGCAATGCCTCGCCAGCGCGCTTCCTCTCGTTGACTATGTGCTCGTCGTCGACACAGGTTCCGGGGACGGCACGCAGGATCTCATCCGTACCTTCCTGACCACCCACAATGTAAATGGCGCAGTCATCGACGAGCCCTGGCGGGACTTCGCCTACAACCGAACCTTCGCCCTTGCCCGGCTGCGTGAAGTCGAGACGGTCGACTACGCCATGATCATCGACGCGGACGACACTGTGGTTCAAGACCCCGGCTTCGATCCGATCGAGTTCAAGTTGCGGATGGAACACGATCTATACGACATCGAGGTGTCCCATGGTGGCATTTCGTTTTATCGCCCGCAGATCTGCCGCAACCGGCTGCCGTTCTCGTTCAAGGGCGTGCTGCACGAATATCTCGAGGCCCCTCCTGGCAATCTCACACGCGAGACCGCCAAGGGGTTTCGCGTGGCGACGGGGCGTGGCGGAGCACGCAGCCAAAACCCGCGAAAGTACCAAGACGACGCGGCTGTTCTTGAAAATGCGCTTGCAACGGAGACCGATCCCTTCCTTGTTTCGCGATACACTTTCTATTTGGCGCAGAGCTACAGGGATTGCGGTGAACGTGAAAAATCGCTGGCGAACTATCTGAAGCGTGCCGAACTGGGCTTTTGGGACGAGGAGGTCTACGTCAGCCTGCTCGAGGCGGGCAATCTCATGGCAGCGCTGGCACGGCCATTCGATGAGGTCGTTGCCGTATTTGAGCGTGCGACGCAGATCGTTCCCACCCGCGCGGAGGCTCTTCACGCCGCGAGCCTCTATTGCCGCAACCAGGGTCGGAATGCGGAAGGAATGGAATTTGCGCGTCGAGGGCTCGACCTTACCCAACCCGCCGGGCTTTTCGTGCAGCCCTGGGTCTACGATTACGGACTGCTCGACGAGTTTGCTGTCAATGCCTACTGGACAGGCGCCTACCGGGAATCGCTCGATGCCTGTCTGAAATTGCTCGCGACTGAAAGATTGCCTGCGCAAATGGCGAAGCGTGTGCTGGCCAACGCGCGCTTCGCCACCGACAAACTTCCGTTCCACGAGGCGCCGAAACTTGGGGCGTTCGGGGCCGAGAGCTTGACCGATCAGCACAAGCTTGTGCGGCAGCGTTCGTTGCGATCGCGCATCAAGGGTACCCCACGCGTCCTCATAGCAATCTTGGCAAAGCAGAAGGAGCCGGCACTGCCGCTTTACCTTGAGTGCATCGAGGCGCTCGACTACCCGAAGGCGTCGATCGTCCTGTACATCAGGACGAACAACAACACCGACAGGACCGAGCACATATTGCGCGAATGGGTAGAGCGTGTGGGCCACCTCTATGCGGCGGTTGAGTTCGATGCCTCAGACGTATCCGATCGTGTGGAGCAGTTTGGCGAGCACGAATGGAACGAGACGCGCTTCAGAGTGCTCGGTCGAATCCGCAACATAAGCTTGCGGAAAACTCTCCAGCACGGCTGCGATTTCTATTTCGTTGTCGACGTCGACAATTTCGTGCGACCGGCTACGCTGCGAGAACTTATCGCGCTCGACTTGCCAATCGTCGCTCCCCTGCTTCGCTCTATCTCGCCCGGTCAATACTATTCGAACTACCACGCCGAGATCGATGCGAACGGATATTATCAACAATGCGATCAATATGGCTGGGTGCTCAACCGCCATGTGCGCGGCATTATCGAGATGCCGCTCGTGCACTGCACCTATCTCGTCCGCGCCGATGTGCTGATCGAACTGACATATGAGGATGCCACATCCCGGTACGAGTACGTCATCTTTGCCGACAGCGCTAGGAAGGCCGGCGTCGTCCAGTATATGGACAACCGACAAGTCTATGGCTACATCACCTTTGGCGACGGCCAATACCATGTGAGTGACGGGATCGAGCGCGCTCGAGCACTGTTGCATGGTGCGGGCGATACCCCCGCATTCACTCGCATCACCCTCTCGGGCTCCGGGACGATGCCAGCTCGACCTGTCGAGCCGCCGCAAATTCATCTCATAAACTTGGACAGCAGCGTTGAGCGCTGGCGCAAATATCAAGACAGGAATCCTCACTTGGCGAACAAAACAATTCGCGTGTCGGCCGTCGATGGAGCATCCCTCGATAGATCGGCCTTGCAAGCTTTGGTAGACGACGGAACAATTACTGAGGATTGCGGGTATCAGCCCGGCGCATTGGGATGTGCTCTATCCCACATCAACTTGTGGAAATTAGCGGTGGCCGAGAAGCGGCCAATTACCATTTTCGAGGACGACGTCTACGCGTCGTTCAACTTTCTTGAGGAGTCGAACCGCATCCTGTCCATAGCGCCAGCGAGCTGGGATATGGTAAAGTGGGGATTCAATTTTGATCCTCTATTCCTGTGGTTGAACGTCGATTTTTCCAAAGCCAAGCTGGAATTCTACGAGCGAAAGCACAAACAGGTCCCGGCTCAATTTCAATCTGACAACTATTCGAGATGTCTTATCCGCCTGGTCCATTCCTTTGGCGCGTTGGCCTATTTAGTAACTCCACGGGGTGCTCAAGTACTTCTTGACAAATGCCTGCCCCTCCGAAAAAGACTTATTCCGTTTCCCGGGACTGGATTAGTCCTAGAGGATGAGGGCATCGATTGCGCGATGTCCGCGGCGTATAACTCAATGAATGCGTTCGTTTGTATGCCGCCGCTGGTCATCCATGATGACGAGCAACCTTCACATCGGGGGGCCGCAGATGGCTTGCGACCCGAATAAGACTCTGCCCTGCGTCTGCGGGGAGGCCTTGGTGCCGTTCAAATGCGCTTGACCCTACGGAGGACATCAAATCGATCAGCTTCAACCTTAGCAGGATCTGAGATATCAGCCAGCGCAGCGGGGTTTTCGACCGGAGGTAGTACAGGCTATGCGAATAATCGCTTCGATGACGACCATTCCCTCGCGAATTGATCGAATTGGTCCTGCACTTGAGAGCGTGTTTGGCCAGACCATTCCGGTGGAGCATATAGAATTGAATGTTCCATATGTATGTGTGCGTACGAATGAACCATATACTCTGCCGACGTGGCTCACGGAAATGGAACGGGTAAAGATTTTTCGAACGGACGACTATGGCCCGATCACAAAGATTGCCCCCACACTGCTACGACACCAGCACGACCAGGAAACGTACTTATGGTCGGTAGATGACGACTTTGCGTATCCTGCAAATCAGCTGGCAATGTTATACCGTGGACATCGCGCTTCGGAGCATCGCATACTTGCGAGGCACGGTGGCGACTTCAACACAGATGGAAGTATCACTTTCAGATTTGGCGAAACGCAAGTATCTATGTTTGAGGGATTTGGTACAGTGCTGTATCCTCCTGCATGCATCGGAGACGACTTCTTAGAATACCTACAGGCAAGTTCGAAAGACGTGGACTGCCGGCAAAGCGACGATGTGGTTCTATCTCTCTATTTTACGTCTCGCCAGGTTCCTATTTTCATATGGAATTCGCCTTCCGAAACTGAACCTTTTTACCCCACAGGTTCGCTTCCCCACTCCTCGGAGAGGGATGCGATCCATTTGCAGCGCGGGGGAAATCTGGAGCGGTACAAGCGCGTACTGAGCGTCTTGAAGTCACCCGGATTCACCAAGTCTCAGTCGAGTACTATATTAGATATATCCAAGGAGCGGTTCGAAACGCTGCCTTGGATATATACGGCTCACGGCACGGTGCTGTACGTGAAAGCCGACTCAGGCGAGCTGCGCCATGGCCCGATCGACAGTAGTTCTACAAATGTCAGATTTCTGTCCGATGGGAAGCAAGGGCAGATGATATTCGATGGTGAAGATCGCCGCCTTCCAATTGCTTTTCAGTCAGATTGCTCGCTGGTCGCCAGGGAGTCCAAGACGTCGGCGCCCACCAGCTTGGAGATCTTCCCGAAGCACTGGGTTTGGGTTGGCTTTCATGTTGGCGGCACGTTCCTTTGCGCCGAGCTTGATGGGCGCATAACTCTCTCCAGACCCCATTGCCTGGGCTACGAAAGTTTTTCGCTCTCTGAGCCTCCTCGCTCACTAGAGATCTTTCAAGCCTTAGGCCTTCTCAGGCCATACGATGTAGAACCATTCCTCAAGACGAGGGTCGGATGTAAAAGTGATGGGGGATATGTCATTCTCGATGACTTTGATCCAATAGAAATTGTCTACAGCTTCGGCATCGGAAATCAGGTTTCATTTGATCTTGAAATGGCGAACATGGGAAAAGATATCTTCATGTTCGACCACACCGTTGATGGGCCTCCTCTTGAGCACCCGAACTTCCATTTCTACAAGCAGGGGTTGGCAGCAGATAACAGCGAAGCGGCGTCCTTGTACACGTTAGCATATCAGCTTAACAGGCTCGGTCATGAGGGGCGGCCTGATCTACTTCTGAAGATCGATATCGAAGGTGCTGAGTTCGAGGTGTTTTCGGCAATTCCGAAAGAAATCCTTCGACAATTCCGGCAAATTACGATGGAACTCCACTGGTTGGACAGACTGAGTGATCAGACTTACCGAGCTGGTTTCGTGGCGGCGCTATCGAAAATTAACAGTGACTTCACGTTATTTCATGTGCATTCAAACAATAACGAACCTCTGAGAATTGTCGATGGACACGTAGTCGCGCCCGTGATGGAGCTGTCGTATGTGAGATCCGACCTGATTGAGCGCGTCCCGTCGACGACCGTATATCCGACTGAATTCGACTTTCCGAACTGGTCGCCCAGGCCTGACCACACACTTTGGTTCTATCCATTCCTACCTATGCTTGAGGAGTCTGCTGAAGCCCTAGAGAGGTCGATAGCGACATCGAACCGCAGGTTTCCGGCCGGCGGTCATACGTAGCAAGGGGCGTATTCGATGACGCAAAGCACACCCAATGATCCCCGCGAACCCTTCGCGCGCATTTACCAAAGCAACGAGTGGGGTTCCGCGGAATCGCGCTCCGGACTAGGTTCAGCGTACGCGATGACGCATCGTGTGCGAACCGTATTGCCGATGCTTTTGCGCGCACTCGATGTGAAGTCCATGCTCGATGCGCCCTGCGGCGATTTCAACTGGATGCGCTTCGTCGATTTGGGCAATACTCACTACATCGGGTGCGATATCGTTCCGGAAGTCATCGAAACCAATCGCATGCGATACGCGAACCGCGAATTCAACGTACTCGACCTGGCTGCCGAACCACTGCCGAATGTCGACTTCATTTTTTCACGGGACTGTCTGCAGCATCTGACCGAGTCCGATATCTGGCGCGCGCTTCGCAACTTCAAGCAATGCGGCGCGCGCTGGCTGTTCACCTCAAGCCATTTGACCTCGGCACAGGACACTGCACTGGAAACGGGCGGATTCGGATTTCTCAATTTGCAGCAACCGCCATTCTCGTTGCCGCTGCCACTCCTAGTCATGCCGGAGGAACACTACGCATCGAAGGCGATGTGTCTGTGGGAGATGACGCAAATCGGTGCATGAGAAACCCAGTGTCATTGCCAAACCAATTCTAATGCTTGCCGCCGCTGCGAGGCAACTAGAAACTTAGACACTGCCTTGAGCGTTGTTCGATGGTTATGGAGTTGCGCTACCCCCTGCGATGGGGGCGGAGAAATCGTTATTATCCAACGGAAAAATGTCTTGGACAAAATAGTGAAGCGCATCATCCTAGGAGAAGGTTCCCGATGACGCTCCGGCCATACCCCGATACGTATGTTTGGACCAAGGAACATCAGCTGGCGAACAGGCGACAGTTTGGCATACTAGCTGCCGTCTTATTGTCTACTAGCTTGGCTACGTTGTTGAGTCATTCGCGGAAAGGCTACGCAGCCATGTCTCCCACATCTGCCAAGGCCCGCCCATCGCCAACCCTCCTCACCGCGCCCATCCTGCTTGCCGGCGACTGGGGGCGCATGCTGCCTGGTGCGGCCCAGCAGGTCGTCGAGCGCATGCGGCACGCCTGCCTGGATGGGGTCCGCCTGCTCTCCGACCGCCAGCCGACGCGGCTGCGTGTCGACGAGCACACTTCAGGTACGCCGGCCGTCTGGCTGCATCCGGACGGCAGCAGCATGGCCTGGATCATCGTCGACATCGGCGAGCGTGACTGGTCGAAGCTTGCCTACCAGTTCGGGCACGAGCTCGGCCACGTGCTCTGCAACAGCTGGCAGCCGGACGCCAAGCCGGCGCCCCCTTGCCAATGGATCGAGGAAGCCATGGTGGAGGCCCACTCGCTGCGCGGGCTCGGGCGCCTGGCGAAAAGCTGGAAGGACGCCCCGCCCTTCGCCGGCGACAACGCCTTCGGCGATGCCATCGCCCGTTATCGCCAGGACATTATCGACCGCTATGCGGCCCTCGCTGAAAGCCAGGGGCTCACGCGCGATGCCGCGGCGTGGTTCGCCGACCATCGCGGCGAGATCGAGATGCCCGCGCTCAATCCATTCGCCCAGGCGATGTCGCTGACCATCCTCAGCGAATACGACCGCGCGCCGGACTGCGTCGAGGCGCTGGGCGCACTCAACCGCTGGCCCGGCCGAGCCAGTATTCCGATCGCCGAATATCTCCGGCAATGGGAGAACAGCTGCAAGCAATTGCACGCCTCGCCGCAACTGCCGCGCCGATTGCAGGACTTGTTGCGTACGCAACGGTTCAAGTGAAAGTGAGCGCGGAGCTCCATCGGTCCGGCCTCAGACCGGGTGTGTCATGTAACGCTAAAAGGACCGTTTCGCAGTCTTCCCTACTCCCACTCGATTGTTCTAAAGCATCATAACGCATTGATCCATCGAGAAAATCTTTCCGCTGACGACGGAGAACCGTATCCGGAACCGTCGGAAATTCTTGCTCTTGAATTCAGAGGAGAATTTCGGCGATCCTCGATCTGGTCGGTTTCAAAGACGGTCGGTTTATTTCCTGGGAGTTCTCCGCATTACGGCAAGCGTCGCCGGTGAGTGCCGGGCGTCAGTCGCGCGATATGGACAGCCCCGCGAGAAGCGGAGCGTATGCGGCGAGCCTGCGGGATACGAATTCCGTGAAGAGCTGCACGCGCTTCGTCTTGCGTGTCTCCCCCTGCGTGAGAAGCCAGAGCGTTCCGTACATGTGCAGGTCGGTACCCGGCACCCTCACCAGCAGGGGGTCGGCATCTCCGACGAAGCACGGCAGCGTCGTGATTCCGAGCCCTTGCCGCACAGCAACGATCTGCGCCTCGGCGTCCGTGGTCCTGAATGGAACCCCCGTGGTGCGAACCTCACCCTCGATGACCCAATCCGGAATTCCATGAATGCTTATGACGATCCACCGGATGGGATCAGGCGCGCCCGCACGCCATGCGGCCAGTCGATCGCGGGACATGTAGACGTGGCCGAACAGCTCCGGCCCTTTCAGGCCGTGAAGATTGAGCGGCAGGGTCTTGCGGTCGTAGACGACGCGGATCGCCACGTCGGCCTCTCGGTTGGTCAGATTTGCCAGCTCGCCGGACGATGAGATTTCCATCTCGATGTCCGGATGCAGACGCGCGAACTCGGCGAAGTCCGGCATGAGCAGGTGTGTCGCGAGGGTCGGAGCCAACGTCACCCGCAGAAGCCCGCGCACGCTCTGGTCGCGCCCGAAAACGCGGGTCTCCAGCTGGTGCGACGACGCTTCCATCTGGTTCGCGAGCTCAAGGACCTCCTCGCCCGCAGTCGTCAGGCGATAGCCCGAAGGCAGCTTTTCGAACATCCGAGCCCCGAGGCGTTCCTCGAGCTGAGCGATGCGTCGCAGCACGGTCGAGTGATACACCCCGAGGCCCTCGGCGGCAGCCCGCACCGAGCCACCGCGTGCCACGGCAAGAAAGTGGCGAATGTCATCCCAGTCGATCATGGTGCAATCCCGCACCGCGCGGTGCGCCTTCCAAAGCCCGTATCCAACGCATCGTACAGCAGTACGGCGGTCATCATAGCTTATGTCAACGAGCGCCGCCCAGTTCCGAATGGCGGAAACAGATCGTCGCGCGGCTGGCGTCAGTCGTCAGCCGGATCGATTTTGCACCACCGATGTGCGCGTTTCCGCACTCACCAACTGACGCCAGCGGACCCATTTCGAGGTCCTCGGAGGCAGATGCTGTCTCGACACCACGAAAGGAGAAGTCATGGGAAAGCTTGAAGGTAAGGTTGCAGTCATCACGGGTGGATCGAGCGGCATGGCGCTGGCGAGCGCCAAGCGGTTCGTCGAAGAAGGCGCCTACGTTTTCATCACGGGCCGGAGGCAGGAGGCGCTGGACGAGGCCATCATGCTGATTGGCCGGAACGTGACCGGCGTGCGCGGCGACGCGGCCAATCTCGACGACCTCGACCGCCTGTTCGATACAGTCAAGCGGGAAAAGGGCAAGATCGACGTCCTGTATGCGAGCGCCGGCACGGGCGAAGCCGTCCCACTGGGCGAGATTACCGAGCAGCATTTCGATGCGACCTTCGGCCTGAATACGCGCGGCACGCTGTTCACGGTTCAGAAGGCGTTGCCGCTGTTCAACGATGGCGGATCGATCTTCATGACCGGATCAGTTGCGTCGCTGAAAGGTTTTCCCGGCTACAGCGTGTATGCGGCGAGCAAGGCGGCGTTGCACGCATTCGCACGCGGGTGGCTCAACGAACTGAAGGGCAGGAATATCCGGGTGAACGTGCTGCACCCGGGGCCGATCGCCACACCGATGCAGGACCAAGTTCTCACCGAGGAGGCGAAGCAGATGTTCGAATCCCTGATCCCGCGGGGAAAGATGGGGCGTCCTGAGGAAATTGCGGCGGCCGCGCTGTTTCTTGCTTCAGACGATTCGAGCTTCGTGAATGGGCTGGAATTGTCTGTCGACGGAGGCTTCTCGGCCATCTGAAATCGCGCCGGATCGCGGGAAGCGGCTGATCGGCGGGAACCAGCGTGTCCATGGTCGAACGACTTCCGCGCTGAACGGTTCGGTCCGGCCGCGCCGGAGTCGTTCACGACGGGACGTCTACGCAAAGGTCGCCATAAAGCAGAACGGATAACCCGGCGCCGTTGAGGGCCGGGAGCCAATATCAACACAGATCGGAGAAGTATTATGAGCTATGCGATTGTAGGATTCGGTAAGATAGGCCAGGCCCTCGCCCACGCCTTCGCCCGTAAAAACATCGAAGTGGCCGTCGCGAGCCGCCGGCCGCCCGAGGCGCTGGCGCCGCAGGCTCGGGCGATTGGACCCACGGTCGTCGCCAAGTCGCTGCGGGATGCACTCGAGGCCGACACAATCATCTTGGCGGTCCCGTTCGGGGAGCATCGCGAGGTTGCGAAGGCCCTGCCGAGCTGGAAAGGCAAGACGGTCATCGACACGATGAACGCGTTAGTTCCCCCTGAGGAGTTGGACGGTCTCCCGTCCTCCGCCTTCGTCGCGAAGGCGTTCACCGGCGCCAAGTTCGTGAAAGGTTTCAACCACCTGGTTGCGGCCACCCTGGCTGCCGATCCGACCGTCGAGGGCGGACACCGGGTCGTCTTTCTGTCGAGCGACGATGAGGACGCGATTGGTCCCGTGGGGGCCCTGGCCAAACAACTCGGGTTCGCACCCGTCAAGCTGGGAAAGCTCAGCGAGGGTGGCGCGCTGGTGCACGCACGCGGCCGCGTTTGGGGCCAGCTCATCTTCCAGGATTTGTTCAAGAAGGAGCAATGACCGGTGTACGACCATGTAATTTGGCCCGAGCGGTATGATCCGGGAACGTCGACTCTCTACGCGCTCAACGACATCGACGTGAAGGCGCCCCCTGAAGTGGTTTGGAGGCTGCTTGTCGACGCCGAAAATTGGTCGAGCTACTTTCCGGCCGAGGATCAGGTCAAGGTTCTGACCGACGATCCGGAACTTGCGCTCGGAACCAAGTATAGCCGGGTGACGGTTGGATTCCCGATGAGTTTGATCGTGACGGAATGCGAGCCCTTCCACAGGCTTGCGTGGGCGACGACCGTCGATGGCGACGCGACCGGCTCAAGCGCGTACCACGGCTGGGTCATCACTCCCACGAGCGATGGTTGCCATGTGCTGACCGAGGAGACACAGCAAGGCCCCTGGTTCCTCGAGGAACTCGGACGCAAGCATCCCGGTGCGCTCTACCGCTATCACCAGGAATGGGTCGAAAGCCTCGCACGCGCGGCGGAGGCGGAAGTCGCGAATAAGGCAGGTTAGCCCGTTTATCCTGATGCTTGGGCGGCCCTGCCGCCTAGGCATTAACTCATTGAGCGCAGCGATGGCTGTGCCGGCCAAGGTTGGAGATGAATGACATGAATATCGAACTCAAGGGCCGCACGGCGATCGTCACCGGGTCGACGGCAGGCATCGGGCGCGCCACCGCAGAGGGTTTAGCTCGTGCCGGGGCGTCGGTCGTCATTAATGGCCGTGGAAATGCCCGGGTCAACGAGGCGGTGCGGCAGATGCGCCAGTCTTTCCCGGACAGAGAGATCTCCGGCGTCGCCGCCGATCTGTCGACCGCGGAGGGCGCCGACACATTCTTCGCGCAAGCGCCCGACGCCGATATACTCGTGAACAACCTCGGTACGGCTCACATCCGGGACTATAACAGCGTCGAGGACATCGCCAAGATCCCCGACGAGGACTGGCTTGGCCTGTTCCAGCTGAACGTAATGAGCGGCGTGCGCATGACGCGCCACTACGTGCCGCGCATGGTGGCGAAGGGCTGGGGCCGCGTCGTGTTCGTGAGCAGCGAGTCCGCAGTCAACACCCCCAAGGAGATGCTCGACTATGGCATGACCAAGACCGCGCAGCTGGCGGTCTCGCGCGGTCTTGCCGAGGCGGTCGCGGGCACGGGTGTCACCGTCAACGCCGTCCTGCCGGGACCTACCCGGTCCGAGATCCTGGGTGACTTCATGGCCAAGCAGGCTGAGGCAACCGGAATCACGCAAGAAGAAGCCGAGCAGGGCTTCCTGAAGGCGATGCGTCCGACCACCCTCATCCAGCGGTTCGCGACCAACGACGAGGTCGCCAACATGATCATCTACGTGTGCTCAGAGCAGGCCTCCGCAACCACTGGCGCGGCTCTGCGCGTGGATGGTGGCGTGGTCCGCTTCGTCGCCTAAGCGTCTAGCTATAGGGCGTCAGTACGAGATCGCGTGTAAACCGCTGAATCGATAAGGACTTTTCTAACAACACCCTCCCCTCACTCCCGCTCGATTGTTTTGAGACCAGCTATGCCATTGATCTAGATGGGCCCCCACGACTGTTTCCAGCCGCGGGGGCGTCGGGATAACTTCCCGGAAACCCGTGGTCAGATGTTGGCGAGCAATTCGTTGACTCGGCTTTCCATGTCCGCAAGCGCGGCATCGACGTCTTTCTGGCCAGTGATTGCGGCGCTCATCTCTTCGCCGACAATGTCCTGGATCGCAAACTGACGCTGCACCGCTGACGGCAGCGGCCTGCCGAGATCGGAGATGGCGGCAATCGTGTTGCGATGCGGCAGCGCCTTGAAGGCGTCCGAGGTGATGATGGCCTTGTATGCCGGCAGGTGACCGGTGCGCGACCATTCGAAATCGTTGTCGGCGAAGAACTTCAGGAACTTGCCGATGGCCGCGGTCTGTTCCGGCGTGCGGTCCTTATGCGAGACTGCCCAGGTGTGGCCATCGGCATATTGCGCATGGGCGCCGCCAAACAGCTGCGGATACGGGTAGACCGCGTAGCCGCCCTTGTTGAGCGCCGTGCCCTTGGTTTCGGACTGGGCATTGTTGTCGCCGACAACCCACGTGCCGTTGAGCTGAACGCCACCCTCACCGGCAAGGAAGGCGTTGATAGCGCCGCCGTAGTCGAGGTCCTTGGTGGTGTAGCCCTTGTCGAAGATCGCCTTGTACATCTGGACGACCTTCTTGGCTTCCGGCGTATTCAGCTTCACATGCTTGGGATCGGCAAAAAAGTCGGAATCCTGCTGGAAGAGATAGGTGTAGAGATTGCGCGTGTAGAGTGCCGTCTCATTGGCCAGGTTTTGAACGAAGTAGGGCTTGCCGGTCTTCTGTTTGAACTGTTCGGCCTGGGCGAGCAGTTCCTCAGGCGATTTCGGAAGCATCGGAGTGCCGTCGGCATTGACAAGACCGGCCTGTTTAAAGAGATCCATATTGATGTGATAGAGCATCGTCCAGCTGTCGATCGGCAAGCCATAGATCTTGCCGTCTTTGGTGGCGCCGTTGCGCGCTGCGTCCGTGAAGGCTTCAGGTGCGACGCCGACGGACTTCAAGAGGTCATCGAGTGGCATCAACAGGCCCTTGGACTGATAGTCCGACAGCGCGGATTCGTGGATCGTGACGATGTCTGGAGCATCGCCCGAAGCGAACTGCGCAGTCAGTTGGTCATAGCCCGGCCATTCCACGGTGGTGACATTGACGTGCACGTCGGGATTGTCGGCGTTGAACTTGTTGATCAGCGAGGTGATGATGCCGCATTCGCCGACGGCCTTGCCTACATCGGTGTTGGTGCCGAAATTGGCATCGCAGGCACCGAAGAAGCGCTGCACGGTCAGTTCCGTCGCTGCAAGGCTCGGGCTGGCGAGCATCATTACCCCCGCGGAGACCGCGGCAAACAGTATTTTCTGCATTTTCATATCAGTTCCTCCTACTGAGTTTCCGCCTCTCCACCCTGGATTGGCTTCATGCTTTCCATCGCCGCGGCGCACTCCCCGCCGCCTGCAGTCGGGCAATTTCGTTATCGGACTGCGGCGCCAGAGACGGCCGTGACGATGTATTTCTGGAAAAAGAGGTAGACGATCAGGATCGGCGCGCCGGCGAACACCGCCTGCGCCATCAGAAAGCCGATGCCTTCAGACTGGGCGAAATTGGTCTGTGTCGAAGCCATACCGACGGTCAGCGTGTACATGTCCTTCTTGGTTGCCGAGATCAGCGGCCACAAATAGTCGTTCCACGCGCCAAGGAAGGTGAAGATGCCGAGGGTTGCCTGTGCAGGCACCGTGAGTGGCAAAAGCACCTTCCAGAAAATCCTGAAGCGGCTGGCATTGTCCAGCATGGCGGCTTCGTCCAGCTCCTTCGGGATGGCCTTGAAGTATTGGGTCATCAGGAAGACGCCGAACGAAGCCGACAGGCCGGGGAGAATGAGCCCGTGATAGGTGTTGTGGAACTTCAGTATGCTGAAGATCTGGTGGCGGGCGACAAGCACGGCCTGTTCCGGAACCGCCAGACCGAAGAGCACGATCACGAACAGGACGTTTCGGCCGGGAAAGTTCAGCCGTGCAAAACCGTAGCCGGCGAGCGATGACAAAACCAGCGTGCCGAGTGTCAATCCGCCCGAGACGACGATGCTGTTGCCCACCCAGAGGAATACCGACGAGGTGCCGATGGTGTTGAGGTAGTTCTTGAGGGTGTAGGGCGCCTGAAACACCGAATTCGGATCGGCCATCAGCTCGGCATTTTCCTTGAGCGACAGGCCGATGACCCACAGAACCGGGGCGATCATGACGATCGAAAGCAGGATGACGAGGGCCAACAACACGCGGTCGCCAAATGCCCGCCCCTTGATGGAAGTGGCTGGAGCACTCATGCCCGGTCTGCCTTGTTGCGAGCGACGAGGTACTGGGCCATGGCCGCGATCAGGATGAGGATGAACAGGATTTCCGATGCCGCGGCACCCATGCCGAGATCCCAGCGGCGGAATGCGGTGTCATAGATATAGAGCACGATCGGCTTGGTCAGGTTGTTGGGACCGCCGCGCGTCATCAGCCAGGCTTGGCCGAACAGCTGGAATTGCAGCACGATCTGGATGATGATCACCAGGACGAAAGTGCGTTTGATCGACGGCAGCGTGATTGAGCGCAAGGTCTGCCAGCGATTGGCATTGTCGAGGGCCGCCGCTTCGTAGATATCCTGCGGGATCTGCTGCAGGGCCGAGAGAAAGAGCATCATCGGCAGGCCGATGCACCACCAGACAGTGGCAATGGCGATACCGATCATGGCAAGGCTTGGATCGGAAATGAAGGCTGGGGCGGTGGCACCAAACCATCCGTAGATCGTCGACAGCAGGCCGACATTCGGAATGAACACGATGCGCCAGATCAGTGTGACGATGGTAACCGACAGCACCGAGGAGGAAAAGAACAGGGTCCGCAGCACAGCGGCAGTGCGCGTGCGGCGGTTGAGGCAAAGCGCGAGGAAAAGGCCGATCAGAGCCAGCGTCGGCACCGTCAGGAGCACGAAGTAAAAGGTGTTCCAGACCGATTGCAGGAACACCTTGTCGTTAAACAGCCTGATATAGTTGCCGAGACCGACAAAATTTCCGGATGAGAAAGTGTCGGCCTTGTGGAAGCTCAGCCACATCCCCCAAAGGAGCGGGAAGATGAGCAGCGTCGTGAAGAAGAACAGGAATGGTGCGACGAAAATGAAATTTCGCCATTGCGGCGCGTAGATATCGACGCTTGGGGCCCTAACGCTGGCGGCCGGCGTCGAGGTCCGCGGGATCGTCAAACCGTCGGCCACGTCAGGCCTCCCTCGCGTGCCAGGCGCGGCCTGTCTCGTTGAACAGATGCGATTTCTGGCCATCGAAGGCTAGCCCGACCTTGTGGCCGACGGCGACGCGGCTGTTGCCGACATCGGAGCCGACGATCTGCTGGCCATCGCCCAGCCGTGCGTAGATCAAGGTGCGTTCGCCGAGCCGCTCGAGCACATCGACCACGCCGTCGGTATTGCCCTGCCCTGCAGCAACGATGCGGACATCTTCCGAACGGATGCCGAAGCTGTGCTTGCCACCGGTCAACTGGCTGGAGGCGATCTCGGTCCGAACCGACATTCCGTCCGCAAACCTGACCGTGGCGTTCACAGCCGATCTGTCGACTGTCGCCTCGACAAAATTCATCGCCGGTGCGCCGACGAAGCCTGCGACGAATTTGGTCGCGGGGCGTTCGTAGATCTCCATGGGAGAGCCGATTTGCTCGATCCTGCGATTGTTCATGACGACGATACGGTCGGCGAGCGTCATCGCCTCGACCTGGTCGTGGGTGACGAAGATCATTGTCGATTGCAAGCGCTGGTGAAGCTGGGCAAGCTCGATGCGTGTGCGGGTCCGCAAAGCCGCATCGAGATTGGAGAGCGGCTCGTCGAACAGGAACGCCTTCGGCTCCTTTACGATCGCACGGCCGATGGCGACGCGCTGGCGCTGGCCGCCCGAGAGCTGGCCCGGCTTGCGCTCTAGCAAGTGAGCCATTTCGAGGATGCGGGCGGCTTCGTTGATCCGCGCGTCAATGACTTCGCGCGACATGCCGATATTCTCGAGCCCGAAGGCCATGTTGTCGCGCACGCTCATATGCGGATAAAGCGCATAGGACTGAAACACCATGGCAATGCCGCGCTTACCCGGCGGCAGATGATCGATACGCTCGTTGTTGATGGCGATCTCGCCAGTATCGACAGTTTCGAGGCCTGCGATCATTCGCAGAAGCGTCGATTTCCCGCATCCGGACGGCCCGAGAAACACGATGAATTCGCGTGCCTTGATGGACAGCGACAGATCCTCCAGCACCGCCATGGCGCCGAAATGCTTGCTCACATTCCTGATTTCGATATCGGCCGTCACGTCGACGCTCCTCCTCAGCGCATGCACTTTTCGATGATCCGCCCGAGATCAGAGTTTCAGGCGGATCATCTGGTAGGAATAGGCCGGCAGCGATAGGCTCAGTCTGCCGCCAGCCACCGAGGCGCCCTCCCCCTTCTTGGGGCCGACATTGCCGGGGTTCCCGGCCGAATTGACGGCTTTCAAATCCGCGTGCGTTATCACCTGGTGATCAACGAGGTCAGCACCGCCGAAACCGCTGATGTCGATCACCGTTTCGATCGCCTCGCTCGAATGGCGGTTGACGGCGAAGAAGGTAACATGGCCGGTTTTGATGTCATGCACGCCGGCCACGTCGACGCAGGAAACCTCACCCGCGACGGTGGACTTGTAGGTCGGGCTGTCCAGCTTGAGATCCAGCGCATTGCCACGACCGTAGATCGAGGCATAGAGATAGGGATAGAATATCGTCTGGCGCCATGCCGGGCCATCCGGAACGGTCATGATCGGCGCAATGACGTTCACCAGCTGCGCCAGGCAGGCGATCTTGACCACATCGGATCGACGGATGAAGGTGTTGAGGATCAGGCCAACCTGCAGCACGTCCTCGAAATTGTAGATGTCTTCGAGCAATGGTGGGGCGAAGGGCCAGCCGTCATTGCCGCCAAGGATCTTCTTGTCCTGCTCTTTGGAATGATACCAGACGTTCCATTCGTCGAACGAGATGTAGACCTGCTTGCTGGAGCGCTTCTTGGCCTTGATATAGTCGATCACGCCGGCGACTGAGACGATGTAGCCGTCGAGCTTCTCGTTCATCGCGAGATAATTCGGCGCGTCATTGGCTTCATTGTCGAAATACATGTGCAGCGAGATATAGTCGACCTCGTTATAGGTATGGTCGAGAACGGTCGCCTCCCATTCAGGATAGGTTGGCATCTTGGCATTCGAAGAGCCGCATACGACCAGTTCGAGCGACTTGGAAAAAGCGCGCATGGCCTTGGCGGTCTCATGGGCCAGGCGGCCATACTCGTCGGCGGTCTTGTGGCCGATCTGCCAGGGGCCGTCCATTTCGTTGCCGAGGCACCACAGCTTGACGTCGAAGGGCTCCTTGCGGCCGTTGGCGATACGCTTGTCGCTCCACTCACTTCCGCCTGGATGATTGGTATATTCCAGAAAGTTGCGGGCTTCATCGAGGCCACGCGAGCCGAGATTGACGGCAAGCATCATCTCGGTGTTGGCGGACGCGCACCAGTTGGCAAATTCATGCAGGCCGACTTCGTTGCTTTCCGACGTGTGCCAGGCGAGGTCGAGGCGCACCGGGCGTTCTTCCTTGGGGCCGACACCGTCCTCCCAATTGTAAGCGGACACGAAATTGCCACCGGGATAGCGGACGATCGGAACGTTGAGTTCCCTGACGAGATCGATGACGTCTTGACGCATGCCGTTGGCATCTGCCGTCGGATGGCCGGGCTCATAGATGCCGGTGTAGACCGCCCGCCCCAGATGCTCGATAAAGGATCCGTAGAGCCTCGGATCGATTTCCGAGACGACATAGTGCGGATGCGCCGTTATGGCTGCCCTCATGCATTCCTCCCTAAATATCACAAATGATGATTTAAATCATCTTACTCGATATCAAAGGGAAGCAGGATCCATTCGTCAAGCGAAAAACCACCAAAAGTCTGACAATTAACCGACAGTCTCGGTCGTAAATGGAATCAGTATATTGAAATCGCTGCGTTATTTTTGAGACCCGATTTGGTGATATCAATTGGTTTTGATCCTGAGCAGGATGTCCTGATCGTAATTTCCAAATCCCTTGCCGAAAATATTGATGCCGCCGGGACGCTTGGCATCGTCCTTGACGCCAATACGGACCCGGATTGAATGATGGCCCTTGAGGTCGAGGGCGGCGAGGCTGGTTTCTGAAATCCTGACACCGTCGACATAGGTGCCGTCGGTGGAAATTCGCCAGTTCTTCAGCTTGCCATATTGCGAGCCCTTGAGCTTCCACCAGGAGGGCGTGAAGACGCCGCGCTTGTCGCCGAAATCGCCGGGTGACGTCCACGTTCCGACATCGACGCCATTGATCGTCAGCGTGATGTCGGAGGGCCAATCGGCGCTGGTGCCAGGCACTTCCGAGGACAACTCCGTCACCAGTTCGAGTTCGGTAATCTCGGCATTGGCGAGCTTGGCATTGTTGGGGAACTGGTATTCGACAAAGCCGCGGGTGAACCACAACAAACCAGCCTTCATGCGGTCCGGATCGAGGAAGGTGTTGGGCACATCGAGGAGACCGATGATCCCGTCCGGCGAGCAGAGACCGCAGGGCGCGGTGACCTCGAATCCAGTGTAGAGCCCAATCGGCATCGACACTTCGATCGCGTCGTTCTTGAGCGAACGATATTCGCTCTTGAAGACCACGAGCACTTCCTCAGCGGTCGGATAGCAGATCTTTTGACTGCCCTTCTTAGCCTTCTGGTTCTCGGTGCGGATCAGGCCAGCATCCTCGAGCACCTGTATATTGGTCGAGACCGTCGACTGCGGCAGCGACAGCAGGGCGGCGATGTCATTGACATTCATCGGCCCTTTCTCATGCAGCAGTTTCAGCATCGAGATGCGCGCCGAAGAGGCCAGCCCCTTGAGGACGGCCATGCCTTCCTCAGGTTCGATCACCAAAAAATTGCGACTCATCGATTGGCCAGTCTATACGAATTCCATATCCGAAATTGCGCCTGTATATCTTGGAATCTGATTTAAGCAATGCGCTGACCGCCTCCAAGTCACTTTTATTGATCGCAACCGCGGCGGGTTCCTTCCTTGGGGACTTTCGTACGCCTGCCGGCGCCCGAAATTCTTCACGCCCGAAACTCTTCACGAAAGCGGAATGACAGCGCAACAGCATCGGGATGGCGATAGCGGCATGGACGCTGGAAGTCTCGACCTGGCCCTCGGACTCGGGGGTCCTTACCGGACGACATGCCAATTCAACGCATTGGCGGGCCTACGCTCAGCAGCGGTCCGACAAGAGCAGCAAAAAGCTTGCCTACTTGGTATGCTGGTATAATATGTAGATGGTATGGTGTCTTTCGGAAAGAGCCACCGTACGGAATGAACAGACGAGCCGATCAGGTCGGCCGGTGTTTTTGGGAGGAGATATCATGAAGTTTTCAATTGTGGCGGCGCTTGCCGGCGCCGCGCTGGCCAGTGTTTCGGTTTTGCCGGTGATGGCGTCGCCGGACGCACCGGTGATCGCACTCGCCAACGCCTATTACGGCAACACCTGGCGGCATCAGATGGTGGAGGCTTTCGAGGCCTCGGCCAAGGAAGCCAAGGCGGCCGGTCGGATCGCCGACTACGTCGTCATGAACGGTGACGGCTCGGTGGCGCAACAGAACAGCCAGATCGCCGAACTGATCCTCAAGAAGGTCGACGTGCTCGCCGTCGATGCCGCCTCGGAAACCGCGGTCAACGGCATCATCGAAAAGGCCTGCAAGGCCGGCATCATCGTGGTTTCCTTCGATTCGGTTGCTTCGGCGCCCTGCAACTACCAGCTCAACTTCGACTTCAAGGGCTACAAGGCGGCCCAGGCCGAAGCCGTCTTCAAGATGATCGGCGGCAAGGGCAACGTCATCCAAGTGCGCGGCGTGAAGGGCTCGGCGCCCGACAACGACATGTTCAACGCGCAGCAGTCGGTGCTGGCGAAATATCCCGACATCAAGGTTGTCGCCACCGTCTATGGTCAGGCGACCGCCTCGGTCGCGCAGGCGGCGATCGCCAACGTCCTGCCCTCGCTGCCACATGTCGACGCCGTGCTCGGCCAAGGCGGCAGCGACGATGTCGGCATTGCCCAGGCCTTCGTCCAATATGGCGGTGATTATGCCGGCAAGATGCCGATCATCGAAGGCGGCGGCGGCACCGACTTCGTCAAATGGTGGGCCGAGGAGAATGCCAAGAACAGCTACCAGACGGTCTCGATGAACACCACGCCGGGCATTGGCGGCGCCGCATTCTGGCTCGGCCTTTCGCTGCTCAAGGGCGACAAGGCACCGAAGCTGATGATCATGCCGGTGGCGACCGTCGATGCCAGCAATCTCAAGGAGTATGCGAAGCTGCCGGGGGGCCAGATCATCAGCCCCAGCTATTCGCTCGACTGGGTCAAGCAGAACCTGCTCAGCAAGTAAGGCTTGTCATTGCCAAGGACCGGGCGCCGCCCAGACGGCCGCGCCCGGTTCTTGCCCGTAAAGAAACGGAGGACGAATGTCCCATCTTGCCGTAGCCGATCCGGAAGGCGCAGCCGCTACGATACCCGACATCAGGCCAAACGTCGTCTCGCTGTCGCGGATCACCAAGAGTTTCGGGCCGACGCTGGCGAATGCGCAGATCGACCTCGCCGTCTCGGCCGGTGAAATCATCGGCCTGGTCGGCGGCAACGGCGCCGGCAAGTCGACACTGATGCGCATCCTGTGCGGGGCGACGTCGCCGACCCTCGGCTCGATTTCGTTCGCCGGACAGGGCGTGAGCTTCGGCGCCTATGACACGGCGGAGGCGCAAAGGCGCGGCATCCGCATGGTTCACCAGGAACTATCGCTGTGCGCCAACCTTTCCGTCGCCGAGAACTTCTTCCTGGAGACACCCGGCGACGCGGCCAACCGGCCG
The DNA here is from genome assembly GCF_006441095.1 of Mesorhizobium sp. B2-5-4. Lineage (NCBI taxonomy): Bacteria > Pseudomonadati > Pseudomonadota > Alphaproteobacteria > Hyphomicrobiales > Phyllobacteriaceae > Mesorhizobium > Mesorhizobium sp. B2-5-4. The sequence continues at coordinate 24,938 of NZ_VFUR01000034.1, forward strand.
GGCTGGCGCGCACTCTACAGGGACCGCGCCCGCGCAGCGCTGGACGCCGTCTTTCACGCCAACGGCATCGATGTGAACGCCGAAGTCGGCCATCTCTCCATCGCCGAGCGGCAGATGGTCGAGATCGCGCGCGCCGCCGCCACGCCCGGCGTCAAGCTGATCGTGCTCGACGAGCCGACCTCCTCGCTCGACCTCGACCGCTCCAGACAGTTGCGGGCCTTTATCCGTGAGCGTGCCAAATCCGGCTTCGCCTTCATCTTCATCAGCCACAAGCTGCAGGAAATCATCGACATCGCCACGCAGGTGATGGTGCTGCGCAACGGACGCACCGCCTGGCGCGGCGATGTCGCCGACACCTCGATCGGCCAACTGGTGCAGCTCATGGGCGGCGACGCCAATTCAATCCACCAGCACAGCGCCGTCGCCGCCAGCAGCGGCGAGGCGCTGGTTAAATTGTCCGGTTCCCTGACCGCCGGACTCGGCCGCGATATCGAGATCGGCCGCGGCGAGATCATCGGACTGGCGGGGCTCGAGGGCAGCGGCCAGAAGGAGTTGCTGCACGCTGTCTTCGAGCCGGATTCTACCGGAGGAACCGCGATCACCAGGAGCGGCGATGCCGGTTTCATTGCCGGCGACCGCCAGAAGGAAGGCGTGTTCCCACTGTGGAGCGTGCTTGGAAACATCAGCATCGGCAGCCTTGCCCGCCGTCCGGCACTGGGCCTTGTTTCGGAACGCGCCTGCCGCGAGGCGGCCGGCGTTGCAGCCGGCCGGTTGCGGCTCGACGACAAACGCTTCGGCTCCAACATCCTCGAACTCAGCGGCGGCAACCAGCAGAAGGCGCTGGTTGCCCGCGCGCTCGTCGCCGACACGCCGATCCTGCTGCTCGACGATCCGACGCGCGGCGTCGACATTGCCACGAAACAAGACTTCTACAGGCTCTGCAACGAGATCGCGCACAGTGGTCGCACGCTGGTCTGGCACACGACCGAAGACGCCGAGCTTTTGGCCTGCGACCGCGTGCTGGTGTTTTCAGGCGGGCGCATCGTCAAGGAATTGAGCGGCGAAGCGATCACGGAATCGGCCGTCGTCGGCGCGTCCTTTGCCCAGCAGGCGGACACCTGTGCCGGCCCGGGGCACAGCGCCGCCGGCGCCGGCCTTGCCCGCCGGCTGGTCAACGCGGCCCCCTTCATCGGCCTCGCCGCCGTGCTGGCGGTGATGATCTCGGCCAACCCGGCGGTGGCCTCGATCTTCGGGCTCGACCTGCTGTTGATGCCGGCGCTGTCCCTGGTGCTGGTGACGGCGGCGCAGATGTTCATCGTCGGCGGCAGCGAGATCGATCTCGGCGTCGGCGCCTTTGCTGGTCTGGTCAGTGTGCTCTCCGCCACGCTGCTCTACGATCAGCCATGGCTCGGTGCGCTGGCGCTGGCGGCGGCGGTCACCGCCTATGCTGGGCTTGGCGGGCTGATCCAGGCGCGCAAGATCCCGGCCATCGTCGTCACGCTCGGCGCCTCCTTCATCTGGATGGGACTGGGCTACGCGCTGCAGCCGACGCCGGGCGGCACCAGCCCCGAATGGTTGTCGGCGATGTTCAGCTGGTCGCTGGGTTTCCTGCCCACCTCCATCATCCTTATCGCCGCCGTCGCGCTGGTGGTGCTGGTGATCGACCGGCTGCCGCTCGGCGTGGTGCTGCGCGGCTTCGGCAACAATCCAACCGCCATGATCCGCTCCGGCTGGTCGCCGACGCGCTATGCCCTGGTGCGTTACCTCGTCGCCGGATTGTTCGCCGCTGCCGCCGGCCTGTCGCTGACGGCGATCAACACGGCAAGCGACATCAATTCCGGCAATTCGTTCACGCTGCTCAGCGTCGCCGCCGTAGTGATGGGCGGCTGCTCGCTGCTGGGCGGTGTCATCTCGCCGGTCGGCACCGTCGCCGGTGCGGTCACACTGGCCTTGATCGGCGCCCTGCTCGGCACGCTAAACGTGAGCAGCGACTTCAACGCGGCAACGCAAGGGCTGATCCTCATCGCCCTTTTGACGCTGCGCAGCCTGATCGCAGACCGCAGGAGCGAACAATGAACGGCCTCGTCGCCTTCAGCCTCTGGGCACAGAAGAACCGCTGGGTCTGGTCGGCGATCGGCGTGCTTTTGCTTTGGCTGGTGCTCTCCGTAGTCACCAACCGCTTCAGCCTCTCCAGCCTGTCGGGCATCATGCTGTCGGCCTCGTTCCTGACCGTCGTCGGCATCGGCCAGATGTTCGTCGTCACCACCGGGCGCGGTAATATCGACCTTTCGGTGGCCTCGGTGATCACGCTCAGCGCCTTCGTGGCGCTGCTCACGATCAAGGGCCAGGACGCCAACCTTGCCATCGGCGTCGGCGCCGCGATCCTGCTCGGCCTTGCGATCGGCGGGTTGAATTCGCTGCTCGTCGTCGGGCTGAACATACCGGCCATCATTGCCACGCTGGCGACAGGTTATGTACTGGCAACCGCGACACTGCTATCGAACCGCGCCATAGCGGGCTTCGCCGTGAGCCCGCTCTTGAAGACGCTGGCGACGGGCCGCATTGCCGGCGTGCCGATCATGGCCGCCATCGCCATCGTTGGCGTGGCCGCGACCTCCTTCGTACTGCGCTACACGGTTTTCGGACAATTGCTGTCGGCAGTCGGCCAGAACCGCACCGCCGCGCGGCTGGCCGCGATCCGCAACAACCGGGTCATCGCTTCGGCTTTCATCATCTCGTCGGTGCTGGCTTCGCTCAATGGGCTGCTGCTCGGCGCCTATATAGGTGGCGCCTTCCTCGAAATGGGCCAGCCCTATCTTTTGCAGTCGATCGCCGCGGTGGTGCTGGGCGGCACGCTGATCTTTGGCGGCTCGGCGAGCGCCGTCGGCACGCTGTTCGCCAGTATCCTGCTGATCCTCATCGTCACCACCATGCAGATCGTCGGCCTGCCGCCAGGTGCGCAGGACATCGTGCAAGGCATCGTCGTCATCTTCGTTCTGGCGCTGGCCGGCCGGCAAGTGCTGTCGCGCCGAGCCGCCGTCGACCGCACCGACGACGACGGCACACTGGGATCCGAGCCAAATGCGGCGGCTGTCCGCCGGGAATGACAAGCGGATGATGATTTCTCTTGCCAATGCGGTAGAGTGATCATACCAGTAGATAAGATGACGATCGGTAACGCCATCGTCCACGACCAGGGAGCAAGGGCTAGATGACGACGATTGCGCTGTTCGGTGCCGGCGGCAAAATGGGCTACCGCCTTTCGACCAATTTCCGCGGCTCGCCCTATACGATCCGCCATGTCGAGGTCAGCGAGGCCGGGCGTGAGCGGCTGAAGACCGGACTGGGCTTCGACACGGTCAGCGCCGACGAGGCGCTGGAAGGCGCCGACGTGGTGATCCTGGCCGTGCCGGACACCCATATCGGCAAGGTCGCGACAAGCATCGAGAGCAAGCTTGCGCCGGGCACGATGGTCATCGTACTCGACGCAGCCGCGCCGTTCGCCGGCCATTTGCCCGATCGTCCCGACCTGACCTACTTCGTCACCCATCCCTGCCATCCGCCGATCTTCAACGACGAGACCGACATGGCGGCGAAGAAGGACTATTTCGGCGGTGTGAAGGCCAAGCAGCACATGGTCAGCGCCCTGATGCAGGGACCGGAAGCCGACTATGCCAAGGGCGAGGCCATCGCCAAGATCATCTGGGCGCCGGTGATGCGCTCGCACCGCGTTTCCGTCAAACAGATGGCGCTGCTCGAGCCAGGTCTTTCGGAAACCGTCTGCGCTTCGCTGCTGGTCGTCATGAAGGAGGCGGTCGACGAGGTCGTGGCGCGTGGCGTCGACCGGCAAGCGGCGCTCGATTTCCTGCTTGGCCACATGAACGTGCTCGGCGCCGTCATCTTCGGCGAAACCAAGGGCGTGTTCTCTGACGCCTGCAACAAGGCGATCGAATTCGGCAAGCCGGTGCTGATGCGCGACGACTGGAAGCGGGTCTTCGAGCCGGAAGAGATCGCAGCCAGCATTCAGCGGATCACCTGAGTCGACTTGGGTACAGATTACCTTAATTTGTGGTTGACTCATCATACCAGTTGACTAAGCTAATCTCCGCTCGGATCAACCACGCTTCGCCGGGAGTTCGAAGCTGAGACGGGTGGAGGATGGCGGGGAACAGGAACTTGCTTGGGAGGCCGACTGACGGCTTGGGCCAGGCGTTCCGCAACCTTCACAGGCTGATGGATTCAAACGCAGACAGTGGCCTCGATCGGTCGAGACACAAGCTTTTCAAACGGGAGGACTTCATGAAACTGACTCGCAGAATAACGCTTGCGGCGTTCGCCGGCGTGCTGGCGCTCGGCACGGCGATGCCTGTTTACGCGGCGGACCTCATCGCCATCATCACGCCATCGCATGACAATCCGTTCTTCAAGGCGGAAGCGGTTGGCGCCGAGGCCAAGGCCAAGGAACTCGGCTACGAGGCGCTGGTGCTGGTGCATGACGACGATGCCAACAAGCAGTCCGAACTGATCGACACCGCGATCGGCCGCGGCGCCAAGGCGATCATCCTCGACAATGCCGGCGCCGACGCCACCGTCGCCGCCGTGCAGAAGGCCAAGGACGCGGGCATTCCCTCGTTCCTGATCGACCGCGAGATCAACGCCACCGGCGTCGCCGTGGCGCAGATCGTCTCCAACAACTACCAGGGCGCCCAGCTCGGCGCGCAGGAGTTCGTCAAGCTGATGGGTGAAAAGGGCAACTTCGTCGAGCTGGTCGGCAAGGAATCCGACACCAATGCCGGTATCCGCTCCAAGGGCTATCATGACGTCATCGATGACTATCCGGACCTGAAGATGGTCGCGCAGCAGTCGGCCAACTGGAGCCAGACCGAGGCCTATTCCAAGATGGAATCGATCCTGCAGGCCAATCCCGACATCAAGGGCGTCATCTCCGGCAACGACACGATGGCGATGGGCGCCTATGCCGCGCTCGCCGCCGCGAACCGCAAGGATGTCATCGTCGTCGGCTTCGACGGCTCGAACGACGTGCGCGATTCCATCACCTCCGGCGGCATCAAGGCGACAGTGCTGCAGCCTGCCTTTGCCCAGGCGCAGATGGCGGTCGAACAGGCCAACGACTTCATCAAGAACAAGAAGTCACCCGAGAAGGAAAAGCAGCTGATGGACTGCGTGCTCGTCAATGGCGAAAATGCCGCCAAGCTGGAAACCTTCGCGCTGAAGAACTGAGCCGGCTCAACGCAACGGCGGGGGGCGGACCTGTGTTCGCCCCTCGTCCAGTTTTGTTTTGACGCAATTTCGGACGGAAAACCGTTTCACACTTTTTCTGGAATTGCTCCAGTTTCACGTTCCGGGTGATTTTTTGACCGCCATGCCGAACAGATTGACTTGGCTGACCCGTTTCACCGGGATGATGCTTGCGGCGCTCGTGGGCCTTGGCCTCAGCGCCTGCAAGATCCTGCCGACGCCCGTGGCGCAAGGCGAAAACAATGCGCCTGCCTTCAAACCGGACAAGATGGTCGAGGACATCTGGGCCTCGAAGGTCATACCCTATCTCAAGCAGAAGGCCGGGCCGTTTGCCGAGGTCCATGCGTTGGCGAAGACCGATCCGGCGGCGGCCGGCGCCAAATACGGCAACCCCAGGAAGCAGGCGAATTCGCCATGGACCTTCGCGGTGCGTGTCGAGGGCAAGATCATCGCCGCCAACACGCAGTCGCGCGCGGCAACGATGGACATTGACGTGGATGGCGACGGCAAGGCCGATGCGCGCGTCCAGATCGGGCCAGCGATGCGCGGCACGGCACTGCGCGACAGCCTCGATTTCGTCCAGTTCAACGACTTCACCAACCAGATCGACTTCGCCCAGTTCGGCAAGGCTTTCAACGCCTATGCGGACAAGGCCGTGCTGTCCAAACTGCCGCGCGAGGCACTTGAAGGCCGCGCCGCCAAGGTGATCGGCGCTTATACGATCGAAGGTGGCCAGGACCTGCCGCTGGTGACTCCGGCGGAGGCCGAGATCGGGCCGAAGCCATGAGCGCTGGTCGCGAGGTCATCCTCAAGCTGGAGGACGTCTCGAAGGTCTATGCCGGCACGGTGGCGGTCAAGCAGGCGAACTTCGAGGTGCGCAAGGGTGCCGTCAACGTGCTGGTCGGTGAAAACGGCGCCGGCAAGTCGACGCTGATGAAGATCATCGCCGGCGTCGAGCAGCCGACCGCCGGCCGCATCCTGCTCGAAGACGAAGAGGTTTCCTTCTCCTCATCGGGAGATGCGGTGGCGCGCGGCATCGGCATGGTGTTCCAGGAGCTGAACCTGTTCGGCAACATGACCGTCGCCGAGAACATCTTCGCCACACGCGAAATCACCAACCGGCTGGGCAAGATCGACCGCAAGGAGCAGGAAAAGCGGGCGGGCGAATTCCTCGACCGGCTCGAAGCCGGCATCCGGCCAGACATGCTGGTCGAGGACCTGCGCATCGGCCAGCAACAGCTGGTCGAGATTGCCAAGGCGGTTTCGCTCGACGCCAAGATCCTGATCATGGACGAGCCGACCTCGGCATTGAGCGCGGCGGAAATCGAAATCCTGTTCAAGGTGATCGCCGACCTCAAGGCGCGCGGCGTCGCCATCGTCTACATCTCCCACCGGCTGGAAGAACTGATCCGCATCGGCGACACCGTCACCGTGCTGCGCGACGGCCGTATCACCGGCCAGGAGGAAATGAGACGAGTCGACACGCAGTGGATCGTGCGGCAGATGATCGGCTCGGATGCCAAGGATTTCGCCAAGGCCGACGGACATCAGCCCGGCGAGGAAATCTTCCGCGCCGATGAGATCTGCCTGCCGCGCGCTACCGGCGGACTGGCGGTCGACCATGTCTCGCTGTCGCTGCGCGCCGGCGAAATCCTCGGCATATACGGGCTGATGGGCGCTGGGCGCAGCGAGCTGTTCGACTGCATCATGGGCCGTCATGGCCATGCCAGCGGCAAGATCTTCATCGCCGGCAAGCAGGTGAAGGAGCGCGACACGACGCGCCGCATCCAGCGCGGGCTGGCATTGATCCCCGAGGACCGCCAGCGCGAAGGGCTGGTGTCGATCCTCTCGGTCGCCAGCAACCTGACGCTGGCGAGCTTGTCGCGCTTCGTCAGCCTGTTCCATATCCGCGGCGGCGCCGAGCGGCAGGCCGTCGTCCAGATGGTTCGGGAACTGGCGATCAAGGTCGCCGATCCGGCGCAGGAAGTCTCGTCACTGTCGGGCGGCAACCAGCAGAAGGTGGTGATCGGCAAGGCACTGCTCACCGAACCGAAAGTGCTTTTGATGGACGAACCCAGCCGCGGTATCGATGTCGGCGCCAAGGCCGACGTCTTCCGCACGATGCGCAAGCTTTCGCGCGACGGGCTCGGCATCCTGTTCGCCACCTCCGATCTCGACGAGGTGATGGCGCTGTCCGACCGCATCGCGGTGATGAGCAATGGCAGACTGACTGGCATGTTTGACCGCGCCGAGGCGACGGAAGCGGCGATCGTCGCTGCGTCGGCGCTGGGCCACGGACCGGCACATGGAGAGCAACGCTGATGACTGACATTCCGGCCAAGGCGGCCGCTCCTTCCGCCTCCAGCGGTTCCGCGCTGCTGACGCTGATGAAGCTCAGGACCTTCATCGCGCTGATCGCGGTGCTGGTATTCTTCTCGATCGCCGCGCCGAACTTCCTCTCGGCCGCCAATTTGATCCTGATGGCCAAGCACGTGGCGCTCAACGCCTTCCTCGCCATGGGCATGACCTTCGTCATCATCACCGGCGGCATTGATCTTTCGGTCGGTTCGATCGTCGGCCTGTGCGGCATGGTGGCCGGCTATCTCGTGCTCAACGGCATCGACCTGCAGATCGGCTACACCGTCTATTTCAACGTCTTCGAGATCGCCCTGATCACGCTTCTGGTCGGCATAGCGATCGGCGCCGTCAACGGGCTGCTGATCACCAGGCTCAACGTCGCCCCCTTCATCGCCACGCTCGGCGTTCTCTATGTCGCGCGCGGTTTCGCGCTGCTGTCCTCCGACGGCCGCACCTTCCCCAACCTCGTCGGCAAGCCGGAACTCGGCACCACCGGCTTCGGCTTCCTCGGCGCCGGCCGGCTGCTCGGCTTGCCGGTGTCGATCTGGATCCTGATCGTGGTGGCGCTTGGGGCTGCCTATCTCGCGCGCTATACCCCGCTCGGCCGGCATATCTTCGCCGTCGGCGGCAATGAGCGCGCGGCGCGGATCTCGGGCGTGCGCGTCAACATGGTCAAGATGTTCGTCTACATGTTCTCCGGCTTCTGCGCCGCGATCGTCGGCCTGATCATCTCTTCGGAACTGATGGCCTCGCATCCGGCGACGGGCGAGAGCTTCGAACTGAATGCCATCGCCGCGGCGGTGCTTGGCGGCACCTCGATGTCGGGCGGGCGCGGCACGATCGGCGGCACAATCGTCGGCGCCTTCGTCATCGGCATCCTGTCGGACGGGCTGGTGATGATGGGCGTGAGTTCTTTCTGGCAGATGGTGATCAAGGGGCTGGTCATCATCGTCGCCGTCGTCGTCGACCAGGCGCAGCGCCGGCTGCAGCAGCGCGTCACCCTCATGCAGATGGCAAAGGTGGGTTGAGCATGGCGAGCTTAAGTGGAGCGCTGATCGGCTGCGGCTTCTTCGCCGTCAACCAGATGCATGCCTGGCGCGACATCGAAGGCGCCTCGATCGTCGCGGTCTGCGACCGCGATGCCGAGCGACTGCGGATCGTCGGGGACCAGTTCGATGTCGCACGGCGCTACACTGACGCAGCGTCGATGTTTGCGGCGGAGAAACTCGACTTCGTCGACGTCGCCACCACGGTGGGCAGCCATCGTGAGCTGGTCGAGATGGCCGCCGCGCACGGCATTCCCGTCATCTGCCAGAAGCCGTTCGCGCCGACGCTCAGTGATGCCAGGGCGATGGTGGAGGCCTGCCAAACAGCCGGCGTGCCATTGATGGTGCATGAGAACTTTCGCTGGCAGTCGCCGATCCAGGCGGTGCGCGCCGTACTCGACAGCGGCGAGATCGGGACGCCCTTCTTCGGCCGCATCTCCTTTCGCTCCGGCTATGACGTGTTTTCCGGCCAGCCCTATCTGGCGACGGGCAAACGCTTCATCATCGAGGATCTCGGCATTCATATTCTCGACATCGCCCGCTTCCTGCTCGGCGATGTGTCGAGCCTGACCGCGCGGACCGCACGCATCAACCCGGCCATCGCCGGCGAGGATGTCGCCACGATGCTCATGGACCACGCCGGCGGCGCCACTTCGGTGGTCGATTGCAGCTATGCGACCAAGCTCGCCGTGGAGCCGTTCCCGGAAACACTCATCGAACTCGACGGCAGCGACGGCACGATCCGGCTGGCGCAAGGCTACCGGCTGACCGTCACAGGCAAAACCGGAACCAAGGTGAGCGACCTCTCGCCGCCACTGCTGCCCTGGGCCTCGCGGCCTTGGCACAACATCCAGGAAAGCGTTGCCGCCATCCAGCGGCACTGGGTCGACTGCCTTGCATCAGGCCAGGAACCGGCTACTTCAGGCGCGGACAATCTGAAGACCTTAGCCCTGGTCGAGGCGGCCTATGCCGGTGCCGCCAGCCGAGAACCGGTGCGGATCGACGCGCTGCTCAGATGACGGCTGAGGCTTTCCAGCTCTACGGCACGCGCGCGGCCGAGCCCAAGCCGGTCACGTTGCGCGCGGGCGCGCTGAGTACGGAGCTGGTCAACGGCAATCTGCGCACCATCCGCCATGGCGGCATCGAAGTGCTGCGCGCCATCGCCTATATCGTGCGCGACCGCGACTGGGGCACATACGAGCCTGATCTGACAGATCTGGCGATCGATCAGGAGGATGACCGTTTCTCAGTCAGCTACACGGCAAGCTGCCTCGGCCCGAAAGGCAGCCGGCTCGGCTTCCGCGCCACGATCGAAGGCTCCGCCGACGGCAGGCTGGTGTTCGATGTGACCGCGTTGCCAGAGAGCGATTTCGAAACCAACCGCTGCGGCTTCTGCATCCTGCACCCGATCGCCGGCCTTGCCGGCAGCCCAGTGACGGTCGAGCATACCGACGGCGGGGTAGTCGAGACGGAACTGCCCGATCTGATCGACCCCTGGCAGCCGTTCAAGAATTTGCGCGCCATCACGCATCAGGTGCGGCCCGGCGTTGTCGCGCAATGCCGGATGGATGGCGACACATTCGAGATGGAAGACCAGCGCAACTGGTCTGACGCTTCCTACAAGACCTATGTGAGGCCGCTGGCGCTGCCATGGCCCTATGTGCTGCCGGCCAGACAACCCCTGCGTCAGACGATCAGCCTGCAAATCACCGGCGACGCCAACGTGCCTGCCTCGGCAGCGGCGGCGGAACCGGTCCGCGTCGAACTCGGCAAGGCCGGCTCGAAGCTGCCTGACATCGGCGTGGTGATCTATCCCGAGGATGTCGAGGCGGCACTTGCCGACCTGCCGGTGCTGGGAAGGCTCGGTCCGCGGCAGCTGCTTTTCCACTTTGATCCGACGCGAGGCCACGGCCTCAACGCGCTGCGCGCCCATGCCCGGCTCGCCGCCGCCTACCCTGTTTCGACGACGCTGGAATGCGTGGTCGCCTGCGCCGGCGATCTCGACGCCGAACTTTCCGATGTCGCCGATATGGTACGCCGGGCAGGCCTGCGGCTCGATGCTGTCGCGGTGTCTCCTGCGGTCGACCGCCAGTCGACGCCGCCGGGCAGTGCCTGGCCGGCATGCCCGCCGCTCGAGGACGTCTACACGGCGGCGCGCCGCGCCTTTCCCGATATCCGTCTCGGCGGCGGCATGTTCAGCTATTTCACCGAGCTCAACCGCAAGCGCGTTCCGGCCCACCAGCTCGATTTCATCACCCACTGCACCTGTCCGATCGTGCATGCCGCCGATGATCTCAGCGTCATGCAATCGCTGGAGGCGCTGCCCTTCATCATTCGGTCCACTCGGGCGATCTTCGGGACAAAGCCGTACCGGATCGGGCCATCGACGATGGCCATGCGCCAGAACCCCTATGGTGGCGCGACCAAGGACAATCCGCAGGGGCAACGCATCGCCATGGCGAACCGCGATCCCCGCCATGCCGCGCAGTTCGCCGCCGCATGGACGATCGGCTATGCCGCGCGCGTCGCGCCGGCGGGCCTGGAGATGCTGACACTGTCCAGCTTCAGCGGGCCGTTCGGCGTGGTCGCGGGATCAGGCGAACCCGTCGCGCAAGGAACGCCGCGGTCGATCTTCCGGGCCGTCGAAGGGCTTTGTGAGTTGGCTGGACTGACGCATGTTTCCGCCATGACGAGCGACGAGACTCGGGTCCTGGCGCTGGCCGGTCGCTCTGTCTCGGGCAGGACCATCGTCTGGCTGGCGAACCTGACGGCGAATGATGTGTCCGTCGATGTTTCGGCGCTTGGCCAGGACCATCTCGTGATGTCGTCCTACGCCACTATGCGGGTCGGCTAGAGCTTCACTTCTCGGAATTCATCACATAGAGCGCACGCGAGCGTTCGAGGTGCTTGATCATCGCCTTCTCGGCACCGTCGGCATCCCGGTGCTCGATGCGGTCGATGATCTCCTCGTGCTCGGTCAGCGTGTATTTTTCCTTGCCGGTCCAGATAAGCATTTCAGTGTGGTATTCCTTCAGCCAGCCCAGCGTGGCTTCGCTGACGGCGACATAGATCGGATTGCCTGAAATGGACGCGATCTGGGTATGAAACTTCATGTCGGCGGAGATGAAGGCCTCCGAATCGCCGCGCGCGGCGCGCTGCTCGGCCACGGTTGCCTTCAGCAGTTGCACATCCTCCGATGTGGCCTTTTCCGCGGCTTCCCTGACCATGCCGCGTTCGAAAAAGATGCGCGCGGTCTTCAGGTGCTCCAGCGTGTCCCTGGACGAAGACAGGATGATCTTGGCCGCGCCGTCGACCTGCTTGATGATCGACTTGGCGGTCAGTTGCAGCACCTTGGCGCGCTCGCCATGCGAGATGGCGACGAGCCCCATATTGTTCAGCGCCTGCATGGCTTCACGGATCGCCGGTCGGCCGACCTCAAAGCGCTCCATCAACTCGCGCTCGGACGGCATGTCATCGCCGGGCTGCAGTTCGCCGCTGGTGATCAGCCGCTTCAGTCTTGCAAAGACTTCGTCGGAAAGTTTGCGCCGGACGATCGGCTCCGAACGGTTCATCGTCGCGAATCACTCCCTTGACCCAGCCCTATCTAGCATTGCCGTTGCGATTCCTGGAATGCCCGTCCGCTGACCGGACTGGAGCCGCCAATTGGGATAGTGCTTGCAATACTTATGTACTCATTATACCAGATTTCCTGCGCGACGAAACTTTTTTCGAACCCTTTTCGACCGGCCGACGTCCATGATCACTTTGACCTACCGCATCGAGACGGCCGGCAGCATCGAGTCCCTGGCGGCCAAGATCGCCAGCGACCAGTCGACCGGCACCTTCGTCGCGCTGCCGGGCGAGACGGAGGAACTGAAGGCTCGCGTGGCGGCGCGCGTGCTGGCAATCCGCCACCTGCCTGATGCCGCGCAGCCGTCTCTCCCGGGATCCGGCAACGGACCGTTCAGGCGCGCTGATGTCGACATCGCCTTTCCGTTCGATGCCATCGGCACCGACCTTGCGGCACTGATGACCATTGCCATCGGCGGCACATATTCGATCAAGGGGCTCACCGGCATTCGCGTCATCGATATGAAGCTGCCGGAACAATACCGGGGCGCCCATCCCGGACCACAATTCGGCCTCGCTGGCAGCCGCAGGCTGACCGGCGTCGAGGACCGTCCGATCATCGGCACCATCGTCAAGCCGGCGCTGGGCCTCCGGCCGCGTGAGACGGCCGCGATGGTGGGCGAACTGATCGAGGCCGGCGTCGATTTCATCAAGGACGACGAGAAGCTGATGAGCCCTGCCTATTCGCCGCTGGCGGAGCGGATAAAGGCGATCATGCCGCTCGTCCTCGACCATGAACAGAAGACCGGCAAGAAGGTGATGTATGCCTTCGGCATCTCGCATGCCGATCCCGACGAGATGATGCGCAACCACGATCTGGTGATCAAGGCCGGCGGCAATTGTGCCGTGGTCAACATCAACTCAATCGGCTTCGGCGGCATGGCGTTCTTGAGGAAGCGCTCCGGCCTGGTGCTGCACGCCCACCGCAATGGCTGGGACATCCTCACCCGCCATCCCGGCCTCGGCATGGATTTCAGAGTCTGGCAGCAGTTCTGGCGGCTGCTCGGCGTCGACCAGTTCCAGATTAATGGCATTGCCTCGAAATACTGGGAACCAGATGCATCCTTCGTCCGCTCCTTCAAGGCAGTGACCACGCCGATCTTCTCGCCTGACGATTGCGCGCTGCCGGTGGCCGGTTCCGGCCAATGGGGTGGACAGGCACCCGAGACCTATGAACGCACCGGGCGAACGGTCGATCTCCTTTATCTCTGCGGCGGCGGCATCGTCAGCCATCCGGACGGACCAGGCGCCGGCGTGCGCGCCGTGCGTCAGGCCTGGCAGGCGGCTGTGGACGGCATTCCCTTGGCCGATCATGCCCGCAACCATGCCGAACTAGCGCGGTCGATTGAAAAATTCGGCGATGGCAGGGCGGCCTGACAGCCATGCAAGACCTGCTGCTCAGCTACTATGGCGACGACCTCACCGGCTCGACCGATGTGATGGAAGCACTCGAGCTTGGTGGCGTTCCGACCGTGTTGTTCATGCGCCAGCCGGACGCCGAGCAGCTTGCACGGTTTTCGCACTGTCGTGCGGTTGGCCTCGCTGGCACCAGCCGCAGCGAGACCCCGCAGTGGATGGACACGCATTTGCGTGACGCGTTCGCCTGGCTGAAGGCGCTGAGAGCCGAGATCTGCCATTACAAGGTCTGCTCGACCTTCGATTCAAGTCCGGTAATCGGCAGCATCGGCCGGGCAATCGAGATCGGCCGCTCGGTCTTCGCACAGGACAGCGTGCCTATGCTGGTCGGCGCACCGCAGCTCAGACGCTACACTGCCTTTGGCCACTTGTTCGCGGCCTATCGCGACCAGTATTTCCGCATCGACCGTCATCCGGTGATGAGCCGCCATCCGACGACGCCGATGAATGAGTCCGACCTGCTGATTCATATGTCGCGACAGACCGGACTCTCCTTGGGATTGCTTGACCTGGCGACGCTGCAGTCCACGAGGCGATCGCAGGCATTCGATCGCCTCGTGGAGAACGGTGCCGCCATCGTTCTTATCGACGTCGATAACCGGGAGACCCAAGCCCTTGCTGGCAAGGAAATATGGCGGGTTCGCAAACCGGGCGGTTCCATCGTCGTCGGCTCGTCCGGAATCGAATATGCGCTGTTGACCGAGTGGGCGTCGAGGGGCATCGCCAACGCTGGGCCACGCTTTGCGCCGCCGGGTGCCGTCGACCGGGTGGCCGTCGTGTCGGGC
>NZ_VFUR01000035.1:0-36488 GCF_006441095.1 Mesorhizobium sp. B2-5-4
GATGAACTCCTGCCCTGGGTCTGGAAAGTCGGAAATCCTGTCAAGACTTGAGCGACGTGCAACGCCCGGACGCTTACGGTTGTGCTCCGCGAGACTTAGCATCCATCGTCGTTTCTCCTTGTCGCTACGATAATATACGAATCTGTTCTCTAGGCTACGATCCCGCGTTTTGGCGTCGAGTTCCGATGCGCCGAGCAGTCCTCCGCGCTCTCCGACGGGATCTTTGGGCTGCAGCGTTGCAGCGCTCGATCCGTCGCGGCGCACTTTTCCATCGCACTGACGGAGCAGCGTCACAGGCAATCGAGCGCGGTCCGGCCGTCTTCCGATCGGCGCGGCCGCAGGCAAGATAACGTGCGTTCCGTCGTTGTTGGTCTGCATCGGTCCTCATCCGCCGGGGCGGATTGCTATGTGTTAGATGGCGCCAGTCATCCTGCCGACGCCATGTGTTTCAAGTTCCGTCGCGCCGCTCATCGATGCGCTCCCAGCAGACGCCGGTCCTTGGTGTGGGCGCGTTGCGCGGCCTCGGTGTCAGTCGCCGTCACATCACCGACATAGAACGTGCCGTCGCTCCACATGGCGTGCATGATCACCGCCAGCTTGCGCGCCACCGCGACGCAGGCCTTGCGATGACAAGAGCGCTTGGCGAGTTGCTGACCCCAACTCTTGACCTTGTCCCTGCCGCGGAAACGCGTCATCAGAGCCGACGCTACCTCGTACAGCGCGCGCCGCACATCGGCGTCGCCAGCCTTGGAGATGCGTCCCTGGATGTCGATCGACATGCCCGACTGCCAGCGCCGTGACGTCAGTCCGAAGTAGGCCGCGGCGTCCCGCGAGCGGCGAAAGCGCGACGGATCGTCGATTGCCGTCATGAACGAGAGCGCCGTCACGGCCAACGCCGGGGATCGCCATGAAGCGCCGGCACAGTTCGCTCTTCGCGACGATCTTCACGACCAGGTCGTGCAGTCGACAGTATTCTCGCCACAGCACGGCGCGTGCTGACAGCATGGCGTGCATCAGCTCGGCCGACAGCGGATCGTCCGCCACTGCCGTGCGCACCGCGTGGTCGAAAGCGCCACGCCATGTGCCGCCGAGCTTGATGCCGAATGCCTTCAGCGAGTGGCAGACGGCGTTTTCGAGATCAAGGAATTTGCGCTTCAGGTTGCGCAGGTGGGTCAGCAAGAGCCGCATCCGATAGCAATCCTGCGTCTTGATATGAGCCTGACGGAACCAGCTGGTGCGCATGATGTGGGCGATGCCGAGCGCATCGGCGGCATCCGTCTTATTGCGCTGCGCCGACATCGCGGCGCGTACGTGCTGGGTCTCCAGGCAAATCGCCGGAAGTCCGCGTTTCAAAAGCTCAGGATGCAGCCACGGCGACAGTGATCCCGCCTCATGGCCGACACGCCGCAGCCGCGCGACGAACGGCTTCAACGCTACAAACAACGCATCGGGATCGGTCTCCACCTTGACTGTCAGATGCACCTCACCGTGCTCGTCGACGACGCACACCGCCGTCTCGTCCACCGCAACATCCAGTCCGCAAAAATGGAGCGCTTGAGTCTCACGACCCAAGCTCGATCATGTCGCCCTTAGAGGAACTTCTCAGCCAGTTCCCGCTTTCCGCGAGGGTCAGTGTGTGTGATTTTGTTTTCGCTTGGATAAAAAAAACCTGACACGTAGAGGTCATATTTGCCGATCTCGACGCGCACCGATAGTTCCTGGTTGTCATTCCAAGTGTCGCGCAAGGTCGCCTTGCAGGTCTCTCCCCGCATCTCGAAGGTAAGCGAACCGTCAGTCTTATTCCAATTATTCACTGCCGTGCGGATTAGCAAGTCGCTGATTGCGTCCCGCTTCTTCCGGGGGAGCATGTCCAGCGACGATTCCTTGATCGGTCCGAACATGCCGCTGGCGTTCATTGCCTCAAGGATCTTACGCATGTGAACGCCAGTATGCTGGTTCACAAACAGGGAGGAGCGCGACCCGTGCGGGCTTCCTAGAATGTTCGAGCGAATGTTCCACCACGTCTCGGCAACCTGCGCACCGCTCGCTTCGCCAGCAGTCTGCTGTGCGAACCATACGAGAGCGTCCCGACTGCGTATGGTACCATCGGCTTCAAGGCTCACGTCCGTGGCGACGACAACAACAGGATGGGCGTTGTCCGAATAAAGAGGCTGCTCAAGCCGCCGTGCCTGAAGCCCCGGCACCTGGCTGACGACGTCCACAAGCCTGTCCGCTCCATCCTCCGTATAAGGACAAGTGACGAACCCGCGCACGAATTCCGTCGTATGATCGTTTCCCTCGTAGACCTTCACCTGCGAAAGACTGGAGATTTGCTCTTCCCCATTGCGGGGGGGCGCTGTCAGAAGAGGATGCCAGTCGGGATACTGGTCGATTGCATTTCCTAATTCCTCGATCAGCAGTTCGACCTGCTTGCGGCCCATTTCAGGATCGCGCAGATTCTTCGTGAGATACGCGATTGTCTTCGCATTTTGCTGTGCAGCCACGGCTGGTGAGCGGAATTCCATAAAATCTGCCCTTCTCGTAAATTGGCAAATTACGTAAATATCCTATGTTACGTAAAATGTCAATCTCGCGCGAAAGTCTGAGCGTGGCGCTGGCTGCCCAGGAGGGATGACAGCGACCGCTATTAGTGTGGTGTACCCGCAAGCGGGACGGGTCCGTTCATGGTCCCGCTTCCGCTGTTCATCGGGAGCCGGACAGTTGGCAAATTTCGCCTGGCGACGAGAGTGGCCGGGGCGGCGCCAACGGGGTCGACACCAGGCGGCATGATCGGGGTGAATTCCTGCCGGACCGCTTCGGAGTGCGGCTACGCGTTTAGGCGACGTGCTACTCACGGTGGGCTTGCCGAAGCGGCTTCCAAGTATGACTTGCTGAAGCATTGGAGGTCTCCGCGACAGGCCGGCCGAGCGCCTCGCCTGATTGTTGCGGCCCAGCCCTGAGGTTGGCCGAACCGACTGGCTCGACCGCAGAGAAAGGCGTTCCCCTTTGCGTCACCTTCAGCTAGATCTCCTCCGCGTGTGACGAGAAGCTTGGGGTGCAAATAATGAAACGGAAGATGGCGGCTTTGGTTTTCGGCAATGCCAACTACATCAAAGGGGCCGTTCTCAAGAATCCGGCCAATGACGCCGTCGACATTGCTGCCAAGCTGAAATCATACGGCTTTCACACCATTGTAGTCAAAGATGCGACACATAAGGAGATGGATAAAAGTCTGAAAGAATTTAAGAAGCTGCTTGAAAACAATGAGGTTGGCCTGTTTTTTTTCGCTGGTCACGGCATGCAAATTGACGGACGCAACTACCTGCTCGCAACCGATACCGATAATGCCGACGAGACCGAGGCGAAGCACAGCTCGGTCTCGCTCGATAAGGTGATTGAGGTAATGGAGAAGTCGCCCGCCTCTACAAAGATCGTCATCCTTGATGCCTGCAGGGATAATCCGTGGGAGCGGGCTTGGAACAGAACAGCTGCGACGCGCGGCTTGGCGTCGGTCTATGCTCCCAAGGGCACCATCATTGGCTTCGCGACCTCGCCCGGTGAGTTGGCGTCAGACGGCAAGGGGCGCAACGGCACCTATACGGCGGCACTTCTCCAGCACATCGACGAGCCGGACTGCACGATTGAGACGATGTTCAAGCAGGTCCGGAACACAGTCGCGGCCGAAACGCGGGGCAAGCAGACCTCCTGGGAGCACACATCGCTCTCGGGCAACTTTTTCTTCAACCTGAGCCTCGGAAAGGTGGTGACGGCCTATAGTGAGACATCGCTCGTCGACGCCTTGTTCGTGGTCGACGAAACCAAGCCGTCGCACAAGATCATCAAGGGCCTCAAAAGCCACAATTGGTATACACAGAACGACGCGCTCGGTCGCCTCAGCGACAAGAGCGTGAAGAAGATGGCCGACAATAATCTGTTCGTGCTCGGGCGCAACATCTACCAAGCCGCGTGCGGAGGATCGAATTCGGCCATCGCGTATGTCGGATCGTTCTTCGAGATGACGTCGGGATACCCGAAAGAGAAGCGCAAGGCGCTGCTTGACGGTATGCTGTTCGAGGTGTTCTTCGATCCGCAGGCGAAGCTCAGGTCGAAGATCAAGGCTAATCTGTTCAACGAACTGTTCGACCTACGTAGGCACGCCGCTCTGCGAGACAGCTTCGAGTTCCTTGCTGAAACGCTTGTCGCGTCACGTGGTGAGTTCTACGCGCTGCCTGGCCGCGGCCACGAGTTGGCGGTCACTGTCGCGACGAAGAAGGTGAAGGACGCCTATCGGGTCGATGCCGTCTATGTCGATGGCACCGATGTTCTTCGTCCCGAAGGCGAGGAGTGGGCGACTGACGACGAGGAAGGGAGGCTCTACTCCCGCAAAACCGCGGCCGACCTTAAGGAGCAGCTCTCCCAAGAGTTAGTTGTACCTAGTCGCTCGCTCAAGATTACCTACACGCCGCCTGAGGCGGCAGCGGGCGAGATCAAGGTCCCGCTCGGCTATACCGTTAGGAAGGCCTGACGCTCCAGTCGCCTCGGCGAGGTGGACCCTCATATTGCGGAAACACTTGGCGACGAACGTCCGCCTTTCGGCATTGCGGAGAGTTGGCTGAGTATCCGACTTGGGGACGTCAGCGGCCGTTGGATTCCGGCCAGTCGAACGGCAGGTTTCTCTAGCCGTTTATCCAAAGGCGGACTGTCTGTTGTGGGCCCCAAATCTGCCGGTCAGCAATGCGCCTTCGTAGCGGTCGCTCAACAATATTAGGTCGGCATCACAAAACGGACGGGGCGCAGCCGTTCGCCGGACCTGTCGTCATTCTGCTGACAGCCTGGCGGCGGGCTTTTCCTGGAAACATACACAACTGAAAGCACCCGCGAGCCGGCGGCGTAATGGCATTTAGGACCCGGTCTGTTAATTCCTGATATTCCGCCCCGCCTGACAGGCCACACTTTTCCACACGTTTTGAGCAGATGTGGACAAACAGGGAAACTTTGAACTCGCAGTCTGCATTTGGGTATGCTGGCAACGCGATGGCGGTTCCAGACGATGATGATCCCGACAAGTTATCGACGTTCGCCTTAAGGCGGAGGCGGGACCGATTCAGGAAAGAATTGCGCGATCTCCTAAGCATCGCCGAGCCGACCGAGTTCCTTCAATTGGTTTGGTCGCTTGCGTCGCTGCACGAGGGAGAGTTCGGCCGCGCGCGCCGGTTCGGCCCAAACTTTGGCCCTCAGGAGATGGAGCAAGCGAAGGAACGTTTTCGCTTTGCCCCCTGGCTCTTAGAGACTCTTGTTAACGAATACCTGACCACCTCTCTGAAATCCGGCCCGCGAAGGCTGAACGTCCAAAATCACAACGCTGCGAATGCGCTGATCTCTAAGCTCGTTGAGTTAGAGAACGCCGAAGACGGCGTTTGGCTGAAAACCGGGAATATCCTCCACCTAGTCGGCCACTTGGCGCAGCGTCAATTTCCCTGGCAGCGTGGATATGACTATTTCCTTCAGCTCTATCGCTCTCTTTTTGTTTTCGATTTTCCCGACGCGCTGGCGCGGTTCGAGGAGAATGTCGGGATTTCAGTCGAACGGTTTGCGTTTTGCGGGTTCGCTCTGCGAGCTCATCTCCAGGATCGGCCGTTCGCTTCGATGAGCATCGACCTGAGCGAGGTCAAGATCAGCGAAAGGGAACGAGACATCGTTTTCAAAAAGCTCTCCTTGCCTTTGCTGCAAGCCAGGAGAACGGCATCGACGTTGCGCGGCGAGGCCGGCCTTACTGGCTATAAAAAGAGCGCACTGCGCCTAAGTCCCTGCATTGTGCTTCCCGGCGGTACTCACCTAATGGCGCCGTTGCCGGCGCTGATAACTCTGCGGATAAGCAACGGCATATACTACGACATTGTCGGGCCCGGCGGCATCAACGAACAAATGGGCAAGCGCTTTGAGGACTACGTCGCTATGCTCATCGACGGGTTCCTGCCTGAGATTACCGCCATCCGGGAGAAGCCATACGCGCCGAAAAAAGGCATGAACTATAGATCGTCGGATCTCGCGCTGCTCTCGGGCGGGACAGTTTCTTTGCTGATCGAATGCAAGGCGAAGAGGGCTTCTCATGCGTCAAAATTCGCCGAATCGGCTGCCGAAGCAGAGGGTTTGACTGATCTCGCCTATGGCATCTTTCAGGTATGGCGTCACATCGCACATCGGCGGCTCGGTCACGTGGACGGCGACCTTAAATTTTCACTTGCGATCAAGGGCGTTCTGCTGACCTTGGATACGTGGGCAGACATGTCTTCCACGCTACAAGCAGAGATATTTCGGCTTGCGCATGAGATCCGGCAGGCGAAAGGGGCTGAGATTATCGAGGAGGATCTCATCCCCGTCGGGTTCATGCATATACAAGATTTTGAGGGTCTTCTCTCCACCGCGACTGCTTCGTCTCTGATTGCAGCGGTAGAACTCTGGCTTCACCATCCAGAGTACAAGGGTTGGAGCCTCTGGTCGGTGCATGACAGAAACCCAGGTCGTGAGCCGATCGACGAGCGACCGCTTTTCGACACGTTCCCGAAGCCCTCTGGCATGCGATGGCTGACTCGTGAGGCGGTAGTGATGCCAGCGCAAGAACGGCAAGGGAGTGACAATTAGGCGATCCAACTTCCGAATGCTTCCACAATCTTTTTTGGAACGGGGCCATGTCCGACGAATTCGAAACATCGCTGAGCAGGAAGCGTGCGGCGCTCGACAGGCTTATCGCGCAAACAGGTGCAAAGGATTCCGCCCAGCTGATAGCATTGAGAGCCGACAACGAGGTCGGTTGGGAACTTGGTCACTTCGATCTCCCACCTGAGACAGAAGTCTCGCGGCAGATGCGCGACGGGCTAGGGCTTCACATACTGTGCCGGCATCAGCCGGACATCATGACCACGTGCAGTCAGTTCTCTCGCCCAATAATGCGACGAGCTGCAGGCTTCGATACCGACCAGGCAACGTGGCAGGCTCTCGAAGAATGCCAGCACGCGCCCACGCGTCAGCTTCCTGCGAACGACAACCTCACTCGCCGCATCCACCCCATGGACTTGAAACACTGACTTCGCAATATCCAGACCAATCGTCGCAACGTTGCCCATCATAGATCTCCTCCAGCTCTGGCCCCACGATCATACCGCAGGGCGGGAGGAGAGCCGTCCACCGCATCATATTCTGACGGTCCGCTTTCAGGTGCCGAGCATCGAATAGCTGCCGTCGGAGGCGGTTACTCTAAACGGCGCCTTCCGACCCTCAATACCGTTCCGACTTCACATTCGCAGTGGCCGATTTAGGCACGCTTGTGTGGAAAAACTAAGTTCATACTCTGCCGCGGCGCGTTTACTGATCTAGCGCGCACATGCTCTCTTTAGTTCACGCCGTTGCGGTTCCGCTTGTAGCCGGGATGAGGACTGCGCAAGGTTGCCTGGTCAGCGCTCGTCGCCGATCGGACTATGGTTAGCAATCCAAGTTATCGTGGCATTTGGATCGATGAAAACGCTCGATAAGATCCCTGACTAGGCTCGCCCTGCGACAGAGATCGACACGCTCGGCGACAGGTGTGGCGCTATCGAAGTTGAGCCTCGATACAGAATCTCCATTTGGGGCGGCCTTGGCTGATACCAGATCCGGAACCGAACGATGGAATCTGAGAATACCTGGATCGCAACACGCGCATCGATACCGCGATCCCGTTAGCTAGTCCGCATGCACCTTGCCGTGCTTTGGGATCGGTAAGTCACATGTAGAAACTGTACCGGGGTGCTATCTCCTGATCCTCACCGACGTACTTCAGAACTTCCCCCACTTGCCGGGCGGCTGCGATCGTGATGGGGAGCCCGTTGTCGAACTGAGTGTTGTTCCAGTTCATTTTTGTCAGCGCCAGGGTCTCGTGGGCTATGTGCTGGAGAGGCTGGCCGAGAACCTGACAGCGAAGCAGAAGCGGCCTTGGGATGTACATTCCGGGGTACGTTCGGAAAAACTCGACACTGCCTTTAGTATAGAGCAGCGCCTGGTCTTTATCGATCCGCAGTAGACTACCCCTGAGCGGCGGATAAACGCCGAGTCGGTAGAGACGGGTCATCGACTTCCGAATCCAAATAAAGTCTGCGTAGTCGATATCTCGCTCGTCTATCGCTTTGTGAAAGCCATCCAGTTCGTTGCGGTCAAACTTTGATGTCTTGTGAAGGACCACCCGCGCCGGGTAGTGGTCATGCTGTTTGCGGAACACCTTCAGAGAGTCCCGGAGAAGGGTATACGCGTCCTCCGCGCTGAGGTGGGGTGAGCGATCTTCTTCGCTTTCCACCATCCGGCCACCGCGGAGGATGAGGCCCTCGCCTCGTTCGTCGAACATCTGCGCTGTGCTGGTATGGACGTATTCGCCATCGATAGACCTGTAAAAGCTCAATCCAACGAATGACGTCCTGCGCTCACGTGCATCACGCGCAAGGCGCCAGGGCAATCCGCCTGCCTTGTAGTAGATCGCAGTCACAAGGTTCCAGGCGATGGTTGCCGCATCCTGCGTACGCCGTTGGCTGCTTTCCTTGAGCTTTCTCGAGATGCGGTACGACGGATCGTACGTCGTAGGCCAGATCAGCTGTATCGGGATGCGGAACTGCATCGCGGCCGCTTTCAGCATGCCACGGAAGTCTAGGTCTCCTCCGGCCTCAGTCTCATCCTTGTCCTCGTCAAGCGTCTCCCTCGCGTTCACCGTCCTCTCGATGATCTCTACCGGCAGCGCTATCAATATCACATCCGGCTTTACTGTCTGCTCGGCCAGAACGGAGATCTCCTCGACCATGGATTCCACCACAGCCCGGGTGACCTCTCTCTGCCCGGGGATCGCGGCCAACCTTCCGATTTCTTTTGAAGGAAGGCTTCGCTGGAGTTCACTCGATGTGAAGAAGTCGCAGTGAAAGGTTTCATCATTTCGAAGACCGGGAAACGCTGGAAAGAGGTTGGGCTGCCTGCTCGGCTTAGCCTCGAAGCCTTCAGAGCAGGACTGCACCCACTTGGCGGTTCCTTCCAACGTCTCGGCGCTTCCGATGATTCCCAGTTTGATGCGGTTGGGTGCACTTTGCGTGTTCAGGTCGAACGGACCGTAGTCCATAACACCGAAGCGAATATCGGTGTGTCGCAGCCCGCCTGCGAATTCCAACTCTGGCTCTGCTAGATGAGATAGTCTCATTCGACCCCTTCCTGCATTTTGTCGAAGTCGAAGAGCGGCGAGGCGGCGTTGGGTTCTTGCGATGCCCACAACTTATCGGGCACTCCTACCTCCAGTTCCATTGGGGCGGTCTCACGGAAGCGAAGGAACGGATAGGCTTCTGTGAGCAGATCTCCGCCGGCCCTGTGCGTCGTCAGGAAGGCGCGCCACATCACGAACTGTCCCATCACAGCCGCGTTGTTCTCAAGCTCTTTGATTTTTTTGAGGTGTTCTCCCGACAGCAGGTCAGGCTCACACCCATCTCTGGTGAAGTGATATGTGGGAGTGACCTCTACGAACCACTTTTTAGCGTAACAAACGAACTGCGCACGGAAACCTGAGTGACGGAAATATGCTGGGTTGGCTGGGTTCGACCGCTGCCGGCCGTATGGGCCGACTACGCGCCGAGTGGTGGTGTTTTGTAGGCTCCGATACGGGTAGTTCAGTTTCTCGCGGTTCTTGGGCTTCGTGAAGAAAAGGACATTTGAGTCTCGATCCCTGTACAAGTTTGGGCGAGTGAATTCTCCGAGTGTCCGGTTCAAGAGTGCGGTGAAATCCCGAGCGCGATCGCGGTCATCGCTATCCGACCACTCGGACGTGTCGAATTCCTCGAGCGCGGCAGTGTCGCACACCTTGTTCCAGGGCCACTTGTCTAAGTCATGGAAGGATAGGACCGCGTTTTCTCTCACAATCCACTCAGAGGGTGCTTTGGCATCGAGACTGCGCAGAGCCGCACCGAATGATTTGTCGGAGCCGTGGTCCGTAGGTGCCCAGTAGATCGTGTTGGCGAAGTCCACCTCCAACAGATTCAGCAGCAAGGATTCCTGAAGGCGTACGCTAGGACCTGTTGAGCCTGGACGGACAGAGATTGCTACCGAAACGAGCGCGTTTTTAGCATCGACGTTGAATGCGTCTTGCTGTTTGTCAAAGACGACTTTCTTGGACGAGAGGTTCTCAGCATTGCCAAACCACTCCTTGATGGATTTCCAATACGCCTTTCCATCCTGCAATTTGACGACGATCAGCAGGACGGGTGCCGTTCCGTGCATCCAGTACTGAATATCAGAATCCGTAACGGGAAACTCAAAGGAAGAATCCGTTTCCGCCTGCAACCGGCTGCGCTCGGTCGCCTTGCCTTGAACCTGAAGACTCAGATTGCTGACCACCCCGGTGGTGTCGTCACGCAACTCCACGTAACCGTCAATTCCAGCCTCGACACCGCCGGTCTCGTAGAACATAAAACCCATGCTCAATACGATCTGGCGGATATGGGCGATGCCTTTCTCGCCGATAATATCCGCTCGCCCAATCTTCTTCGACATGAACTCCCCCAAGACTTCCTGAGCCGAGAGAATCAACAGGAGTCGTCTACAAGTAGATACGACGACCTTGGACGTTCATCAATTTCGCGGGCGAACGCTCCTGACGAGCGAATTATCGACACTGTGAGCCCGTCACTGGAACCGAATATCTCTTGTCCGTCGGCGAGACGAACCATCAGCGCGGGGCGAGCCCGATCTTGAACGCTTCGACATCACCGGACTCGTCAGGGTACACGCTGGCGGTGTTCGTCTCGACGACGCGGACAAGCCGGCACTCCGAATGTATTGAGTCCTATCTTCGCGGGGGGACGAGTTTGCGCTAATACGGTGCGCGGGGGTGCCAATTGTTACAACCTCGGTTATTGTTGAAGGATCACCGCAAGCTGGTTTTTGAGCCTGGCGGTTCCCGCCGGACTATGCCCAATCTCCGTGAATCCGACATCCTGTCGGGCGGCGATGAAGGGCACTTAAAAATGCCCGATCAAAGAGAAGAGCAAACCAACGATCCGGGTTATGACTTCGCTTACAATGACCCGGACGGACAGTTCGTGGCAGTGCAGGTCAAGCTGGGCAGCGCAAGCAAGACCGGCAGCGGCCCGGGGAAAACCCTGGAGAAGTGGGCTCGCTTTCCGTCCGACCGGGGGTACCCGTTCGATCGAACGGAACTCTGGCTTTTGGACCGAGCCAGTCTCACGCTGCAAATCTGGTCAGCGGGCAGGAACGAGCCTGACGCTCAATTTGGCTTGGCCGACGTGGTCGAGACCGGCGTTAACCCGGACATTTCCAACCGGCGATCGTCGCAGAAGTTTGATAGCGCGAGGGTGGAAGAGCGCGTAGCCCGATGGGTCGAGCAAGTTGAAGCGCTCTTCACCCAAATCGAGGGGTGGGTGGAACCGCACGGTTACTCGGTTGACCGGACGCAGACTGTTTCGATGAACGAAGAGATGATGCAGCGCTTTGCAGTGGCCGCTGTGAAGCTTCCCATGTTGCGGATACGAAAGGGGACGCGTGTCGCTGCGACAATTTTTCCTGTTGGTCTGTGGGTTATTGGCGCGAACGGCAGAGTCGACGTGCTCACGCCCAGCGGCGGCGCGACTATCATAAACGCCAGCGACACGCCAAATGACCCAATCTGGATGATTTACTCCTCACCAGGCTCGAAGGCCGTGATGCTTGACCAACAGCAGCTTATCGCAGCGATCCAATGAGAGAGCTAATTCTCGCAAGTCAACTGCATGCGCAGCTTGACACAGACTATGCGCGCAAACTGTTCCGCTCGACGGTGCGCAACCACCAGCACGCCATAGCACGATACACCGAACTTCGCCGTATCAACGATGGCGCATACTTTCTCATCATCTTCGGGACATTTGAGCGATACATCACCGACCGCGCCGATACGGCCGTTAAAGCCAGAGCCGGGAAGCCGCTCTTTCGCCACAGGCGAGCATGGGAGACGCTTTTAAACGGGACAAAGCTACAAACCTCATTTCTGAATAGAGTGCGCGTGCTGCTCGATATGCGATCGCAAAACTTCACCAAGATCGCCGACTACTATGCCGTTCGCAATGATCTGGCGCATGAGGGCATAACAGCAAAGGTGTTTAGCATCCCCACCGTGGTTGCCGACCTTCAAACGGCGATAAATTCGCTCCGGTCGTAGCTAAGTCGCCATCCAGCACCGCGCTGAGTGGCAGGCGTTTAGTTTCGTTGACAGGTCCTGCCTTCAAGACGCGGGGCCGCGGAACGCAGCAAATGTGGATCGATGCGCCAGGCAGTTGGCCTGGTCTGCGTAATCCTGAAGTGTAGGCTTAAGCCTCCGTCCAAGCCCCTCCGCGGAACGTCGGCTTTTAGGTCAAAGCAAAGTTTGCGGGAACAATCACAGTGACGGCGCAAAGCTGCCATTGGTTCAATCTAGTGCACGCAGCGCAATGCCGAGCTTCTCGACGAGGTCCGCAAATTGAAGCACCCCCGTGTCGCGGATCACAAGGCGCTGGCCGACCGGGTATCCTCAGCAAGCTGCCGCTTCGCTTTATGCACACCGAAGAGACCCCTCCGCCCCGGACTAGTCTAGCTTAAGCAGTCATTCGACTTGACGGCAATCCGCAAATTACTGTCCAGAGAAAGCCAAGGACGGCCGTACGAATCCACAAAATTATGTGGGGTTAAAAGTGGGGTAGTGTCTAAACAAATAGAGGTTTGCATTTGATTTCAGTAGCTTACAAAGGCAACTCGCGGAGAGAGCAGGATTCGAACCGACTTAAAGGAGGGCTATAGCGTAAACGTAGTTCTCATCATCACCCGGCGCGGCGCGCCATCGAACGTTTGTAGTTAAGTGCACCGCAGGGGATTCGAACTAGCAATTTCTGCGTTGGGATAGTTGCGCAATTCAACCGATAGCCGACTTGCTTGAATCGAGACGGCTTTGGCATGAGCACTCCGGGGAACTGACGGTCTGGGTCCGCGAGCGGAAGGACTACTTTCGGGAGACGGGCGAACGAAAGCCGTCGTTCAGCAGCCGATCCGTTTATCGCCGTTCGGAGTGCTACAGTCGTCGCCCGAAACTTGTCATTCGTTATGTTCCGCCAACCGCAGAGCCGGGGCCGTTTTCACCCGCAGTGCCGGTTGCCAAGCCTATCGCTTCGTGAACGAGTTCGAGCGAGTTGATGTAGTTTTCGATATCTGTCGGATAGCGTGAGCTCTTTTTCCACTTCGAAGTCTCGAAGTTTTCTCTCTGTTTGCCGCTTTTCTTGTCGAAACGCGATTTGTGAAAATCCGGTATGTTATCCTTGGCCCAATTTTCGAAATCTCTATAAAGCCCGCGCGCTTCTTCGATGACGCGCGGAAGCCAATCGGTGACGCCGTCGCGCTGCCTCCTGAGTCTCAACTGCCGTACGAAAACAACGAAGATAAGATCGTTGACGATCTTGTCTGCCGCCCCATGCGGTGGGCGCACACCTGATATCTCGCTGTAGATTTCATAAAGCTCTTCGAATATGTTGATCGCGCTGTCGTCCGCAAGCTTTGGCAAGATGCCTCCGGTGTTTCTCATCATCTTGCGCTCCACCCCCAAGGCGTAGCGGCCACAGGCGATATTCATGACTCGCGTAAACAAGGCCCGCTCAATTATATCGTCTCGGGCTACAAATTTATATCGCAGCGCGTCAGCATATTCGCCGCGCTTCGGCTCATAAAGAAGCCCAGTCTTCTTGAACACCATCTCGGCGATTTCACGGTTTTGGTCATTGCTGGCCGTGCGGTCGATCGATGAGACCGCAGTCTGCGAGTTGGTCGCCGAGGATATGCTCAGGATCAATTCTTTTTTTGCCTCCTCGCCTATTTGAGGAAGCGTAATCACTCGAAGCACAACCTCTTTTCCAAAGAACAGGCGTTGTCTGTCGATATCATTGCTCTCGTCGTAGATACGCGCGAGAGTAAATGCGGTTTGCCCGCCATTAATGATCTGAGGATTTACAATTTCGACCTGAGCCGTATTTTTCGACCCTACTCGTTCGCTGAAAAAAGTTTCATCGGAAACGATCGTGATGCCATTGTTGAGAATCGCAAACTCGCCCGTATCGATGTTGACGATGCTCCCACGGATTCCTTCGTTGGTGCGTTGTTCCTTGAATTCCAGATAGGAGCGGGGATTGTAGCGAAGGATCGAATTCTTGAATCGCGACATAATCTGCGCGATCTCGAGCGTGGGCACAAGAACGACCGTCACCTGGCTCGGCCCATGCGCCGTGTTGATCTCCGCACTAAGTCGGGAGCTGCGTGACTTGTTGCTGAGGTCGATTTGAAGGCGCAGGCTAGACGTGTAGTGCTGTTCACCCCTGATTGTCGGCAACACCAGTTCGCCATAGCAACGTTCGAAGTTCACGATATTGGTCTGGTCGCCATGAAACAGACGCTCAACCAAGGGGTATTGCTCGGCCTTTACATTCGCAAGGATTGTCACCTTGGTTTCGTAGCGGGCGATGTCCGGAATTTTCTGCAGCTTCTCGACGAAAGCATGAATGTGGCCGTTATATTTTTGGCCATTGGCATCCTCGAGATTCCCCGCAAGGATTCTGTCCAGATCTACTGCCATGACTTCCTCAGCCGTGATGTTCTTGGATTCGAAATTTGTTGACCCCACCCTGAACTTGGACTGGATCACGTCGAGGATCTTGTGTTCCGCGTCTACGAAGTAGCCGTCGATGCCGCCGTCATTGCTGCCATCGGTTATTGTTTTCTCGCGTTGCTCGAAATCCAAAACACCGTAAGTGGCGGCTAAATAAAGATGAATAAATGCCCTAGCCCTCGCTTGGTTCTGCCGTTCTTCGGTACTCGTGTCGAAGTATGACCGACGCTGCCGAACCCCCTGACCTTCACGGACATACTCGTCGAGTATCCGCGTCAGAATAGCGTACTTCTTTTCCTGGCCCGACCTCATCCTCACACCCGGCCCACCGTCGGCACTGGATTGCGGCTGACATGTTCACTCACAATGTCCGCGGTTAGTTCCACGAGAATGTCGTCCATAGGTCCCGCTCGTTATAGCTCGCTCGCATGACACCGCGAAAGCCAAGAATAGAAGTGCTACCTGCCTTGAAGACGGCAAGAAATTCAAGTCGCTGAAACGACACCTGGTGAGCCACGCTTGACAGAAAATTCTGACTGGTACCCAACAAGCGATGCAATCTCAGTCAGCCGCAACTCAGTTCTCTTGAGTTCCTGCCATCTGGGTTACCGCCGCATAGTCCGCGCGAAGGAGGCCGACTGAGAGGCCTCCGTCAGCAACCGCAGTCCCATAGCGATCGCCCGGCTGCGTCCGCTTCCAGGTTGGGGCAATACTGACCTTAGGGGCCGAAATGAGGCGCAAAGCTGCCGTTGCGAGTGCACGCGACACGATCGAAGATCATCTTGCGCTCACATATCGGGCCTATGCAGTTTCTAATTTTGGGCCTCCAAGCCGCGAGCATTGCAAGCGTTTAGCGGGCATCTGGGATTTTCATGATCTGGCCAAGAACGAAAATAGCCGCCCCGGTTAGACTGGGACGGTTATTCATTTATGATAGAATTGGTTGCGGGCAAAGGATTTGAATCTGCTGACCTCGCTTGCGAAGTCTCTTCAACAGACGAACTCCGTTGCAGCGCTGTATTGGCGGTAGCGCTCTACCGACTCGAACCCCCAGAATGAAAACTTCGATCAAGTTTGCACCACTGCGGTTGGGACACCAGCGTCCCCTCATGTACACGCGCAATTCGACCGGAGTCGCAATGCGAAAGGTACGAATTTCTACGAACCCCACGGAATACGAACGGACCGCAACTAGCCGCGCTTTGCGAATTGCCCGAAACGAAACTGCATTGCTGCGAACATCAGTCGCCGCAGCGCTTTAAAGCCACCGACGAACCCGTCAGCTCTCATTGAATCGTCCCTCTATCATCGTCCGCAGGCCGGCTAGATCCGCGCTGTGCAAGGAAACCCCGATCTCCTCAGTGAGTGGTCGTGCAGCGATCAACTGTTCCGCGAGGTCGCCAGAGACACCCTCCTCCGCAAGCACCTGCCTAGCCTGCCCTGTCGGCAGCGTGTTGAACCAGCGATAACCAGAGGTGAGACGCGCGGCGGGGTCGACCTTGCCCCACAGTCTCACCCGCGAGATGCCGCCATCGGGATAGGCGTCGAGCCGAATGTAGGAGACGGGCTCGCTCGTTTGCGCCACCCGAAAAACGTGGCGCGTGTCCGGCTGCAGAGGCCGGCGGGAAAGCAGCGGCTGCCAGCCAGCCTCGCGGGGCAGCGCCTCTCCCGCACCGAATAGCGCGACTTCGGCCGACGCGTTGTATTTGAAATGCGAGGTGTCGATTTCGACTAAGCGTACATGGCCCGGCAGCGCCAGTCGTATGACGGCATGGTCGTTGCCGTCATCGCGGCGCCGGCGCGTTTCCCAGCCGTCGCCCATGTTGCGTGCCTTATCGGGACGATTGAGCATTGCGGCCGACGTGTAGAAACCATCGCTGCTGGTCACCACCTGGCCGCCATGGTCCTGGCTGGCGAGGTCGATGGTGAGCCCGTCGAAGCTCCTCGGGTCTGGTATGACATGGCCATAGACGCGCAGCCTGGCAATGCCACCGTCCGGAAAGGCCGAGAGACGCACATGTGTGAAGCGGCGCCGGTCGGAGACGTCGAACCGGTTGTGCGCGTCGCCCTTGAGCGGCGAGCGCGGCACGATCTCGACCCATTCGGTCTCGGCCGACTGAAGAGCCTTCGGGCTGGGATAGCCTTCGGCACCGCAGGCCTCGATTCGACACGTGGTCGGGAAATTGCCGGTGAAGAAAGACGTATCGACATCAATGCCGGTGATGATGCCGGCCGCACCCAGCCGCACCAGCGCCCAATCGTGGCCGGGCTCGCGCCGCCGCTTCGTCTCCCAGCCGTCGACGATCTCGCCGCGCGGTCCGTAATTGCCCGGCACGAAAGCCGAGGGCGTCGGCGTGAGCAGACTCTCCTTCTCGCCGAAGGATTCGTCGCTCGCGGCGAGCACACTGCCGCCCAGCCAGCGCGAGGCAAGATCGACTTCGGCTGCAAAATCTTCCTGCAGCTCGGGCATGGCGTAAGCGTCATGCGCCGGGTCCTTCTCGATCATGTTCATCGCCGGCCTCCCGCGCGCAGTGCCGGCCCCGCCTGGCGCGGCCTCAAGCCCAGTGCCTCCGACAGCGGCCAACCGTCGATGCGCTTCGCGTCCGGCTTTGCGTAGGTCGAGACCTTGCTGGTCTTGAGCCCTAGGCCGATGACCGCCTCGGCCAGCCGCACCGCGGCGGCAACGCCGTCGATGACGGGGACGCCAAGCTCGGATGTGATCGCTTCTTCCAAACCGGCCATGCCGGCGCAGCCGAGGCAGATCACCTCGGCATGGTCCTGCTCGACCGCCTTGCGCGCCTCCTCGACGATCGCACGCATGGCGCTGGCGGAATCCTGATCCACCTCAAGCGTGGTCATGCCGTTGGCGCGCACCGAGGCGCAGCGGTCGGCAAGGCCGGAAAGCCGCAGCCGGTCCTCGATCGGCGGCACCGAACGCTGCAAGGTGGTGACGACCGAATAGCTGCGGCCGATCATCATCGCCATATGCGCGGAAGCCTCGCAGATCTCGATGACCGGCTGCTCGATCAGTTCCTGCAACCCATCGCGGCCATGCTCGCCGAAGCCTGCCATGACCACGGCATCGAACGGTTCATCATAAGCAAGGACGCGGTCCATGACGGCGACGGCGGAGATGTAGCTCTCGAAGTTGCAGTCCACCGCTTCGGGTCCGAAGAATGGCGTCAGCGTGACGATGTCGGTACCGGGGGATGCGGCAGTCTTGGCGGCTACGTCGATGACATCGGACATAGACTGACTGGTGTTGACGTTGACGACCAGGATCTTCATCTCAGGCACTCCTTTTCAATTCTTGCTTCCGGCTGGTTTCTCTGGGCTGCCCTTTTCTGGCGATCAGCTCGCCCATCGGACGGCCGAAGAGGTCGATGCGCTGGCCGCGCAGGAAGATTTCCTCCACCACGCCGCTCAGCCTCCTGCCGGCATAGGGGGTGATCGGATGGCGGTGATAGAGGCTGGCCGCATCGACGACGAATTCGGCATCGGGTGAAAACAGTGTGAAATCGGCATCGCAGCCGGTCGCGATACGGCCCTTGTGCGCAAGGCCGGCGAGCGCGGCGGGACGCTCGGCCATCCGGCGAACGACGTCGGCAAGCGAATGGCCGCGCCTGCGCGCCTCGCTCCAGGTCACGGGCAGGCCGAGCTGCAGCGAGGAGATGCCGCCCCAGGCCGCGCCGAAATCGCCGGAGGCCAGCTCCTTCATCTGAGGCGTGCAGGGCGAATGATCGGAAACGATCATGCCGATCGTATCCTGCCCAATGCCACCCCAGAGCCTTTCCCGGTTGACGGCTTCGCGCACCGGCGGGCCGACCTTGGCGGCGGTCTCGCCATCACCGATCCCCTCGGCGCAAAGCGCAAGGTAGTGCGGGCAGGTCTCTACGCTCACCCGCACGCCGTCGGCGATCGCCGAAGCGATCATCGGCAGCGCGTCGGCGCTGGAAAGATGAAGGATATGCGCGCGGGCGCCGCTGGCACGGGCCGCCTCGATCACTTCGGCGATCGCCAGGTTCTCGATGCCTTTGGGGCGCGAGGCGAGATAGTCGGCATAGCGGCGGGTGTGGACCTCCGGCATCGCGGCCATCGCATCGGCGCTCTCGGCGTGGACGATGAAGAGCGAGCCGAGGCCGGCGACGACGTCCATTACCTTGCGCATATGCCCAGGCGTGATGCCCGGAAAATCGTCGGTGCCGGTATCGCAGAGGAAAGACTTGAAGCCGAGCACGCCGGCCTCATGCAGCCTCGGCAGGTCGTCGAGGTTCGACGGGATGGCGCCGCCCCAGAAGCCGACATCGACATAGCACTGACCGTCGGCTGCCTCGCGCTTGGCGGCAAATGCCTCGAGCGTGACTGTGGTTGGCACGCTGTCCAGCGGCATGTCGACCAGCGTTGTAATGCCACCGGCGGCCGCGGCGCGGGTCGCGGTCAGGAACCCTTCCCATTCGGTGTTGCCGGGCTCGCAGATGTGGACGTGGCTGTCGACGAGGCCAGGCAACAGCACGGTGTCGGCATCGAGCGTCATGGTTTCCCGGGCGTTGGCGGGGGCATCGAGCGCGGCGACACGGACGATCTTGCCGCCGACGACGCCGACTGACACGGCGCGCTCGCCTTCCGGCAGGATGGCGCGCGGAGCGCGGATGAGGAGATCGAGGGATATCATGGCAATTCCTCCCCGTGCGGCCTGCCGCAACGGACACTGGAGCTTGGATTCCTGTCCGGAGGCTGGCTGCAGCCTCCGCACAGATTGTGCTTCAGATGCGGGCGAAGCCGAGCAGTGCCTTCACGTCGGCCCGCTTGTGGACCAGCGTCACGCCGATCAGGTAGACGACCGCGCCGGTCAGCCAGGCCTGGAGAGCCGGGAAACCGATATAGTCGCTGTTGATCGCAGGGATGAGGCCTGCGGTGTAGACGCCGACCAGCGTGCCAGCGGCAAGCGCGATGACCCCCGGCCAGTTAGCGATGCCGAGCTCGCTCCAGTTGGCAACGCGATACATCGGCCGCTTGATGCCGAACAGCCAGGGCAGCAGGAACAGGTCGATCGCCATGATCGTGCTGGCGACCGGCACGGTGCTGGAGCCGATGCTGGTAGTCAGGTTGAACGTATCCTGGAGGTTGGGCAGGTAGAAAGTCAGCACGGCGGCGATTAGGCCGAGGCCGACGACCGTGTACTGGCGCTTCCAGCCGCGAATGCCGGACAGCACGTTCTGCGCGCCGTTGACGGCGATGTAGAGGTTGCCGTCCTGCACCGCCCACTGATTGATGACGATGACTAGGATGCCGAGCAGCGCGCTGCCGAGCATGGTGAAGTTGACGAAGTAGCTGATGCTCGGGCCGAAATCCGGCTGGTTGGACAAGGCTGCGATCATGTAACCCATAACCGGGAAGAGCAGCGCGCCAACCAGATAGGAGATGACGATGGTTGGGATGTTCCACCACGCAGCACGGCCGGCCTTGGCATAGCGGAAGAAGTCCGGCTCGTTGCCCCATGTGGAGAGGCCGACCATGCTGCCGATGACCATGATCATCCCGGTTTTGGAGTCGACATGCGGCACTGCCGCCAGCACATTGCTGGAGACGGTGGTGAAGGCGAGGATGGTGGCGAAAACGCCCCAGATCAGGATCACCGGCACGGCTACGAACTGGGCGAAGCGTTGCACGCCTTCGAAGCCGAAATAGGTGTTGACGACCATGACGACGGCCAAAAGCGCGGTGATGGCGCCGACCGCCGGCAATGTCATCAGCCCGCCAGCGATGTCGATGATGAATTTCACCGTGAACAGGTAGAAGGCCATGCCGTTGACGACCAGAAGCAGCGAGACAAGGCCGCTGCCGATGGTGCCGAAAATGCTGCGCGCCATCACCGAATGGGTCTGGCCGGTGACGGCGCCAGCATTTGCCGAGCCGATGCAATAAAGGCTCATGACGGCCGCGGCGATCAGCATCGCCACAGTCAGTTCGGAAAGCGTCAGCCCCTGGAAGCGCGCGCCATAGCCGACCAGCACGGTGCCGAACACCGCCTGCATCGACAGGAACTGCGCCAACATGCGGAAGTTGGAGCGTCGCTTTGCCTGTGGCACCACGGATTCGGTATAGTCGGCAATGTCCGCCTCGGTGACGGACAGGATTGTCTCGACGCTGTCGGCAATCGCCGGCTGCGCCTCGCCCGGCAACGGCTGCCTGGGCGAAGTCGGTGTTTGCAAGGTCATCTCAGTTTCCCCTTTGCGAGGTGTTCCCCTGGTCGATATGCCCACCCGTCTTTGCGTTACGTCAGCATCAACGGGACCGATGCAATATCGCCATGCTTGACCATGAAACCCCACCTTCCTCTCTTCAACGCCCAAAGATCGAACGTTAAGCATTAACCGGATCAATGCCTCCTCTTTGCCCGGCTACGTCTGCTCGACGATCTCGCCGATGAAAAGGTCACGCCCGATGTGGGCCGGGCTTTGCGGATCGGTGACGATGAAGATGTCGTTGCGAGGCACGTCGGGGCCGGCGATCAGTGGCCACAGCCGCCCGGCCTCGACATCGGTTTGCGCGTAGCCTTCCGGCAGGAAGCAGAGGCCGACGCCGAGGATCGCCAGCCGCTTGGCTTCCTCGAGATGATCGGACATGCCGGCGATGTTGCGGCCGAAGCCATGCTCGAGCCGGAACTGGGTGAGCTCGTCGCCCTCATCCGCGCCGGTCAGCACGAAGGCTTCCCTCGCCAGATCGCCCGGATCGGCGATGCCCTTGCCAAAGAGCCTGTGCGGCCTGCCGCAATAGGGCCGGTGGATCTCGGTGAAGAGGTGGAGATAGGCGAGCTCTGCGCGCTTCACCCGCGAAGGCGAGATGCCGACGTCGATCCTATGCTGGATGAGCGAGTTGACCACTTCGGTCCAGGCTGCGACTTCAACGATCAGTTCGACAGCCGGATATTTGGCATGGAACGCGGCGATCGCCTCGTCGAGCGCCGGCGCGACGAGGTTGGAGACCAGCATCACCCGCAAATGTCCACGTATCTCGGACTTGACGTCCGAGAGCTTCGCCGGGATTTCACGGATCGCGCCGGCGAATTCCCGGCAGCGCTCGGCAAGGATGCGACCCTCTTCCGTCAGTTCGAAGCCGGTCGGGCCACGATGGCAGAGCGTAACGCCAAGTCTTTCCTCGAGACGCCGCAACGCAAGGCTCAGCGCCGGCTGCTTGCGGTTGAGCTCCTGCGCCGCCCTGGTCACCGAGCGGGCGCTGGCGATCTCATTGAAAAATTTCAGCAGGTTCCAGTCGAGGTTCCTGGCGAATTGCGGTCCGCGAACTTGATCCGACTGTCTGCGCCCCAATGCACGCTCCCGAAACCACTTCGCCGGCCGCCCCTTGCGGCAAGACCCGGCAAGTTAAGCCGATATTCTCGGAGCCGGCAAAGCCCTTTGTCCTGAAGCGAAGACGTCGGGGCGTTACCGGACCGTCGGGCGTGGATCCGAGTGATCTGGAAGCTGCTGTATCAGCCGTGCCCCCACCATGCGCCCAGCTTTCGGTTGGATCACGCCGCAGCCAATCTTCGAAGGGGAGGCATAATCTCGTAGTCATATTGCATCGCGCGGCGCCCCGGTGCCGTAGAGATAATCAAGGAGAGAGGACTGTCTCTCTCGCTATTGCGAACGAACGTTGGATAGTCGACTTTCCCGTGTGCCGCTCGCTTGCGTTAAAGATTGCAACGCACGCGCAATTCGACCGGAGGCCTTCAAGATCGGACATTGTTTGTGACGTGGGGATCGTCATGACTCGATCCATTTGAGACATCGACCGCTTCGGGTTTGGGATGTCTTTCAAATTAAGCTCTAACCTGCCTGTTATATGCGAACAGAACGTCGCGAGCATGGGGAATGGAAGGTTGTGCACCTCGTGACAAGCAGGCCAGCGCGGCTGCGGTACTGGCTCGCGTGAGAGCAGTTTCCAGTGACTCGCCTGCGGATAGCGATTGTGCAAGGTACCCACAAAACGTGTCACCGGCGCCTACTGTGTCGACTGGTTCGATCTCAAGCGCAGGACATTCGAAGAATTGATGTGGCGTGGCACAGAGCAGCCCTTCGCCACCGAGCGTCACAATGACGTTACTCTGAAATCTTCGCACGTAGTCGCGCATTCGAGCCGCACGATTGCCGCCCGCCAATTCCAGCGCATCACTGTAGAGATCAAACTCCGTCTCGTTGGCCACGACATAGTCAGCGCGCGTGAGAAAGGAGGCCGCTTCCGCGCGGAACGGTGCCGTGTTGAGCACCGAGATTGCACCTGCGTGCCGGGCTGCGCGTAACGATGCTTCAACGGTCGGCAACGGGATCTCGTGCTGGAGAAGAACGAGATCGCCCTGCTTAAGAGGCAGGTCGGCGGGTGACAGGTCATCGGCCGAGACCGTGGCGTTGGCGCCCGGCACTACGGTGATGATGTTCTCGCCCCGCTCATCGACAAGAATAAGCGCGGTCCCGGTTGGCCGGTCACTCTCGCGGATGCGCGACAGATCGACCCCCGCCTCTCGCAGGAGTCGCATTGCGTCGCCCGCGAAGCTGTCATTCCCGACGGCACCAATCATGCAGACCTCGGCACCTGCGCGGGCAGCGGCAAGTGCCTGGTTGGCCCCTTTGCCGCCACCGGCCGTCACGAAGGCGCTGCCGGGTACGGTCTCGCCGGGCGCAGGTAGCCTATCCACCGACGCAATAAGATCGAGATTGATGGAGCCTATGACCACGATCATGATATGCGCCTTCGCTTGGCAGACCGAACGGGAGCCCAGTGTCCACCGTGAATGCCCGCAGGCGTTACGGACCGAGGAGCCATAAGCCTGCGGTCGCCGCGCTCTTCAGGGCTACAACCAGCCTCTTGAGTTTTCGGGATAGGCCGGCGGTGGGCCGACTTCGTGATACGTTCGGTTGAGGTAGATAAGGCTGCGCACGTTGTCACCGCTTTTGATGCCCAGCACTTCGGCGATCAGGATGCTATGTGTGTTGATCTCGAGGGCCTGGACAATCTTGCAGTCAAACGAGACAACCGCGTCTTCCAAAACCGGCGAACCCGTCATGATCGTCGACCACTGCGCCTGCTGGAACCTTTGCTTCATCTCAAGCTCGCCAGCGCCCGAGAACACGCCGGAAAGCCCTCGGTGACGCGACGACAAGGTGTTGACGCAGAAGACGCCGTTGGCTTTCAGCGGCGTGTTCTGCTGACTGCGCCTATTCATGCACACAAGCAGGGATGGTGGCTCGTCGCTTATGCTGCAGACGGCAGTCGCGGTGAAACCGAGTTGTCCGTGCGGCCCGTCCGATGTGATTATGTTGACCGCGGCGCCGAGCCGGCTCATTGCTTCGCGAAATGCCTGCAACGACACGGCATTCTCGGCCGCTCGCTTATCCGCTGAGACCTCGGTCATCCAGGTTACGCCCCGGACTGGGTTATGCCGTATTGGCCGGCAAATGAACGCGCCACGTTGATGTCGGTGAGTGCGGGTACAATGCTCTCGGGGTGGGGGAAGCCATAATAGTAGGCGTCAGCCGCTCTTTCGTCGTTTCTCGCCGCGTGGAGGACAATCTCCGTCGCCGGCGATGGCGTCTCCAGGAAGATGCGGGTCAAGTCGCATCCGCCTCGTCCATACTTCTCCCACATGCCCAGATTGACTTCCGTCATCCAGAGTTCGTCAAAGGGTTTGTCCTGATGCCGGACGATCTCCTGAGCCAGATATTTTGCGCTTCGGCTGGCGAAGTTGCCGCCCTGCCCGCAGATTGGATCGAAGGTTATCGCCGTGTCGCCGACAGACATGATCAGCCCCCCTGACGGCAGGCGGCCGAAGGGGCGGCGCACCATGGGAGCAAAACGCCCTACCAGCCAGGCATGGGGGTCTTCCGAAACATATTCGATGTCGTCGACCATGTGATGTTCCCATGGCGCGAACTCGCGAATGATGTCGCGCGCATGGGCAGTCACCTCTTCACCCGATTTGCATCCACCAAAACGGTCCATTCGGCTCCCCTCCCGGGCTTCGAAAAGGAATCCGTAGGTGTGGCCGGCCGTCTTGTGCGTGTAGGGAACCGCGAAATACTCGCCGGAGTCCGCGAAGAAGTCGAACTTGGTCGAGCTGTAGGGAATGCGGTCCGAGAACCAGTCCTTCACATGCTTGCCGGACTTGCTGCGCACAATCGTCATGGCGAGGTTGCGTTGAGGGCGGTTGTAGAAGCTGCGATGTTCGTCTCTCGCGATGAGCCGCCCCAGGTCAGCCTTGCCCGCGGCCAGCACCGTCAGGTCATTGTCGAGCGCGATCTTGTCCGCGCGCTCGGGCGTTACGCCCTCAATGACAAGCGTGCCGCCGAGCGCCTCAAAATCCTCGAGCCAGCGATGGATCCGCATGCGCTGATCGATCGCGCCCCCGCTCCTGCCATATTCAAGGCGGCCCTTCATGGCAGTGGCTTGCGGATCGCCGGCAAATCTGGCGCTCTCCAGCAACACGCCCTGTGCCGGGAACATCGTGTCCGACCAGAAGTCCATGCCGAGCTCGCGCTCGATATCGATGACCTCGGCGTAAAGGCATGCGGTCCCGGTTGGCGCGGAATGGTTGAGCCATTGCTCAGGTGTCCTGTCCGAATACAGCGTTACCTGATAGCCGCCTTTCACAAGTGCGTACGCCAGGATACATCCCGCCTGGCCAGAGCCGATGATTGCGATCTTTGACATGAGGATATGCTGTCCTTCTAGAGACTTTGCTCTTCTTTGATTGCCTGGATCAAACGCCTGATGCCCTCGCGCAGCGACACCGCCGGCACCAAACCGAGTTCGCGTTGCGCGGCCTCGATACTGAGACGGCCAAGCGTGACATCTTCGGGATCCGCGCCCTGCTCGAGCGAGATTTCCGCGGACGGGATTGCTTCGCGGATTATCGCGGCGGCCTGGTCGATAGTCGGGTTGACGCCGCCGCTGATGTTGAACCTTCGGGTCGAAGGGTCCTTC
Source organism: Mesorhizobium sp. B2-5-4 (assembly GCF_006441095.1). Classification (NCBI taxonomy): domain Bacteria; kingdom Pseudomonadati; phylum Pseudomonadota; class Alphaproteobacteria; order Hyphomicrobiales; family Phyllobacteriaceae; genus Mesorhizobium; species Mesorhizobium sp. B2-5-4. The sequence continues at coordinate 25,652 of NZ_VFUR01000035.1, forward strand.
ACATCGAGTGCAAGCAAAATGCCCTCGACAACGTCATCGACATATACCCATTGCCGCGGGAAGCCATTGCCGTAGGGCAGATGGGTAGGTCGTCCCGCCAGAGCGTTCGAGATCATCAACCGTAGCACGCAGCTCGTCTTGCGGCGCGGTCCATAGACACCGGCGATGCGGAGCGAGATCGCATCGACATCGTGCTCCTGCGCATAAGCGGCCACGATGGCTTCACCGGCAATCTTGCTCGAGGCGTAGCATTGCTGGGCCAGCAGCGGGAAATCCTCGGTGATATCGTCCGCCGGCTGGTTTCCGTACACCGTCAGTGACGAGCAAAACAAAAGCCGGCATCTGCCCGACCGGATGGTGATCTGTCGGGCAAGTTCGGCGACATCGAGTGTCCCGCCGACGTTGACGCCAAACATCAATGCCGGGTTCCGGCGCCCGAGGCTTGGGCCGGAAAACCCGCCGCAATGAATGATGGCGTCTATGCCGTGGCGATGCGCGATTTCGTGCAGCTTGTGGACATCGCCGATCTCCAGTTCGAAGGCTTTATCGGTGAGGCTCCTCACCTCCGCAATGGCACGGTCGACCGCCACGACCTGCCTCCCTTCGGCCACGAGCCGCTTTACGACATCGTAACCAAGCAGGCCGTTTGCACCGGTTACCAGGATGGACTGACTGAGCATTTCGATCCTTCCGAGTGACTTATGAGATGTCAAAGTTCCAGCTTCCGTGCCGGCTTCTGCTGCTTGCCGTTCGGGCGCCTACGATAACGAGAGCGATGACGGTCACCAGATAAGGCGTGAGTTGCAGGATCTGCGGCGCGATACCAGTCACGGCGGGAAGACGTATGGAAAGTGCCGAGGCTGCGCCGAACAGCAGCGCGACCACGGTGGTGGCATACGGATTACCCTTGGCAAAGATGATCGCGGCGATGGCGATCAGGCCTCGGTCATTGGTCATTTGCTTGGCAAACAGCGTGACATAGCCGAGGGACAGGTAGGCGCCGGCGAGGCCGCAGAAGAATCCGGAGGCAAGCATGGTGTCGACTTTGATGCGGTTGACGTTTACGCCAGCGGCGGCCGCGGCTTCCTCGGCTTCGCCGACAAATCGAACCCGCAGTCCCCACTGTGTCTTGTAAAGCAGCCACGAAACCGCTGGCACCAGCAAATAGGCGACATAGACCAGCAAGGTATGGCCGCTCACGATCGGTCCGATGAACGGTATGTCGCGCACAAATGGAATATCGATGGCGGGGAAGGTCGGGATGTCGCTGGACGTGAAGATGCCATCCTGCCCCAGCACGCTGACCAGAAGGAGGGCAGTCAGGCCATAAGCAATGAACGTAACCGCAATGCCCGCGATGAAGATGTGCGCCTTGAAGCGCAGATTGAAAAGGACGAGAAGCGCGGCCAACGCCATCGAACAGGCCACGGCGGCCAGTACGCCCATCGTCAAACTTCCCGTCGCGTAGGCTACCGCAATTGCCGCGAAGGCTGCGACGATCATGAAGCCGTCGAGAGCGATGTTCAAGATTCCGGCCTTGAAGGTCAAAAGCCCACCCAATGCCGCCAGGACGAGTGGGGTCGAAATTCGCAGCGTCGAAAATGCGAGGTCCTGCATTTCATGCCTCCTTGATGGCCGGTTGCGACAGGCTTTTGGTGGAACTGTTCGAGCGGCGCGGCCGCTTGAGACGCCAGGTGAACTGGGCTGCCAGGACAAGAACGATGAGAAACTGAAGAACCTGGACGAAGTATTTGCTCAGGCCCGTCGTCATCTGCAGGACTGCGCTTCCGCTATTGAGCACGCCGAAAAGGAATGCCGCGGCAATGACGCCGAGCGGATTGTTCTGCGCCAGCATCGCGACCGCAATTCCATCAAAACCGAATCCCGGTGAGAAGTTGTCGTAAAAGGCATGATATTCGCCTAGAACCTGCTCGGCGCCTGCCAGGCCAGCGACGCCACCACTGATCAGCATCACCCAGAGCGCGTTGCCGCGAACGTCAATACCGCCATAATGGGCAAACTTCGGGTTGAGCCCGATGAGCTTCCAGATGAACCCGCGCAGCGTGGCCGAATTGAAAATGGCAAAGGCAATGCAAACCGCGACGGCAAGGAAAATCCCGGCACTCAGCTGCGAATAGATCGAAAGGCTCGGAAGGAAAGCCGTCTCGGCGACGTCAGGCAGCTTGTTGGTGGGACCCGGCGCCTTCAGCGCGCGCGTCGAGATATAGCCGGTCAACAACAGGGCGATCGGGTTGAGCATCAGGCAGATTACCAACTCGTTCACGGCCAGGTAGACGCGCAGTATCCCGGGAATCGCGGCCCAAGCCATACCGCCAAGAAACCCCGCCGCGATGCAAATCGGCAGATGGATCGCCATTGGCAACCCGACGATGGCGTAACCGACGATCCCGGAAGCCATGGCGCCCATCAGCATCTGGCCTTCCGCCCCGATGTTCCAGAGGCCTGCCCGAAAGGCGATTGCCACCGAGAGCCCCGTGAACAGGAGCGGTGTCATCATCTGCAGGGTGGTCGAGATGTTCGGCCAGCCGGACAGGCCGCCGGTAATGAGGACCTGGTAGACCGCAAGCGGATTTTGACCGAGAAGGGCAATCAGCACAGCCCCCACGACCAGTGCCGTCGCAACCGCGAATAGGGGGACAGCTGCTGTCCTTGCGAGACCTGCAGCCAACGAGTTTGCGCTTTTCAACTGCGTCTCCCTAGTTGCGATAAGTTGGATCTGCCGCGGACTGGCCTGGAGTCTCAAGGCTCGGCTGCCCGGTGGCGATAAGTCCACCCATGTAACGGCCAATCTCTTCGTAAGACGTCTCGCAAGCCAGCAGATCGGCGACGATCCGTCCCCGGTACATGACCAGGATACGGTCCGAGAGAGCCATGATCTCATCAAGGTCGGCAGACACGACAAGAACTGCCTTCCCGGAATCGCGCATGGAAACCAGAAGTCTGTGTATGGATTCGATGGCGCCAATATCGACGCCCTGGGACGGCTGTTCAGCCACCACGACATTTGCCTGCCGGCTCAGTTCCCGCGCGATCTGCACCTTTTGCTGATTGCCGCCCGAAAGCGAGGCCGCCAAAGCGTTTATGCCGCCGCCACGAACGTCGTAGGCGTCGACCAAGCGCTCGGCATGGGCTCGTGCTGCAGCCGAAGAAATGAACGGTCCCCGGGTCACCTCGGAGAAATGCCCGATCATCATGTTTTCCCAGATCGGACTCTGGAGCGAAAGGCCAACGCCGCCCCGATCGGCGGGAATGTAGGCCAATCCTGCCGCACGGACCTCGCGCGGGTTGCTGTATATCGCCTTGCCTGCAAAGGAGATCGTCCCGTTGACTGGTCTGCGCATGCCGGCAATGCATTGGACCAACTCGTCCTGGCCGTTTCCCTGAACCCCGGCGAGCCCGACGATTTCGCTCGCCCTCACGTCCATGGATAGCGAATCGACCGCGACCTCGCCACGATCGCCAAACGATTCCAGGTCTCTCACTGAAAGAAGCTTTTGTCCGTCAAAGGCGCTGGGCGTCTTCTCGACCCTGAGCAGAACCGATCGCCCCACCATCTCGTTCGCGATGTCTTGCGCGGTCACGGTGGCGGCCTCGAATGTCCGCCTTATGCGGCCCCGGCGCATCACAGACACACGGTCGGCAACTTCGAGGACTTCCCGAAGCTTGTGGCTGATGAAAATGATCGCGCACCCGCTCTGCGCCAGGGAGCGCATGGTCGTGAAAAGTTCGCGCGTTTCATGCGGTGTGAGAACCGCCGTCGGCTCGTCCAGAATGAGGATCTCAGCCTTGCGATATAGCGCCTTCAGGATTTCGACACGTTGGCGAAGACCCACGGGCAGCTTCGCCACGATTGCGGTCGGATCGAGTTCCAGGCCAAATCGGCGGCTGATCTCGAGCGTGTCGCGCTGTGCCTTCTTGAAATCCACGCGGCCATAGCTTTTGAGGGGCTCCGCGCCGATGACGATGTTTTCGGCAACTGTGAAGGATGGGGACAGTTTGAAGTGCTGATGCACCATGCCGATCCCGGCCCGGATGGCGTCCGCGGGATTTGAGAATTCGACCAGTGCCCCTTTCAGCCTTATCTCGCCGCCGCTTCGGGGGATCAGGCCATAGAGGATGTTCATGAGCGTCGACTTGCCAGCGCCGTTCTCCCCGACCAGCGCATGAATCTCGCCTTTTTGCAGGGTCAGTGTGGCGTCCTCGATGGCAACAAGATCACCAAACTGCTTCTGCACGCCGGTCAGCTCGACAATGACATCGGTGGTGCCGGGCATCTCTTTCGTCTCCGTCTGTGATGAAAGTCCCGGGCACCTCCGGTGAGGTGCCCGGGTTCCCCGGGAGGAAGAACTGTTCAGCTCGCGGAAGGACGATCGATGGGAGGCGTGCCCATCTGCTTGGCATTGGGATCCAGAGCGATATAGTTCGGAACGACGATCTCGCCGGAGATCACTTTTGCTTTCAGTTCATCGATCTTGGCCAAGGTGGCGTCGGAGATCAGGCCCTTGTTGTACTGATCCATCGCCGCCTGGACGCCGCCCTCCTTGAGGCCGTACTGCTTGTTGACGCCGCCCTTGAATGTGCCGTCAACAACCGATTTGACGATGTCGTATCCCAGGACATCGACGCGCTTCATCATGGAGGTCAGAACCGTGCCAGGCGCCATGTAGTTCTGGTTCGAGTCGACGCCGATCGCGAAGGTGTGGGTCTGCTTGGCCGCATCGATCACGCCGGCGCCGGTCAGATTGGCGACGGCGAAGTTGATGTCGGATCCAGCGCTTACCAGGGCAAGCGTGTATTCCTTGCCGGCGGCCGGGTCGGTGAAGGAGCCTGAATAGCGCTCGAGGACCTTGACGTCGGGCTTCACGGTCTTGGCGCCGTAGTAATACCCGTTGAAGAAGCGGTGAATGACGGGAATATCCTTGCCGCCGACAAATCCGATTGTGCCGGTCTTGGACGTCAACGCGGCGGCCGCGCCGACAATGAAGGAGCCTTCCCAGTCCTTTGCGACCGCGCCCACGACATTGGGCGCGATCGGGTCGGAGCCGACATCGACAATGCCGAATTTCTGGTCGGGAAAGGCCGCGGCTGCTTCCTTCATGGGCTGGATCATGTCGAAGCTTGCGCCAAGCACCAGATCGAAGTCCTTTGCGGCGGCGGCGCGGACCAGCGACGATTTGAAGTCGGATACAGCGCGCGGCTGAATGACCTCATACTCGATGCCGAGATCCGTCTTGGCCTTCTTCAGGCCCTCGGCAATCATGTCATTGAACGAGTGGTCTCCGAGGCCGCCTTCAGCGGTCACAAACGCGACCTTGATGCCGGCTTGCGCCATCGACGTCATGGCAATCAAAGACAGGCTGGCGCAAAGCGCCACGTGCTTGAGAAATTTCATGTTCACTCCCCTGGAGCTGTTTGCTTCCTGAAGCCCGCTTGTCTGGAAGAGCGGATTGATTTTGTGCTGGCGCTTCCATGCAGGCGATACGATCCTAGGAAGAATTGTATGAAACTGTCAATACAAGATTATTGCTTAGTTTATCACTGACGCAAAAAAGGCCGGCGATCGATTGCCGGCCGAGATGGAAGATCCTGACGTCGGGCCGTCATCGAGGTCCGGACTTGGGGCCGCCAGCGAAGATATCGGACAGCATCGTTATGAAAGCCCGGCGGTCGGCGTGAAAAGCCACGTGGCAGTTTTCGGGCCGGGTCGTTCGCTTCTCATGATCGACCACCGTCCTGCCGATGGTGAATTCGCCAACTGTCTCGACGACGACGTTGACGAACTTTGTATCGATTATGCTCCCCTCCACCAGTGCGGCCACGCAAACGGCGTCATGCACGGGTGCGGTGAGAGGCGTGCCGGTGGGCTGGTTGGCTTCGTATCCCTTGATGCGGTGCATTATGATATCGGCGGCAGCCTCACCCGCCGCGGTCCCAAGGTTGCGCAGGTCATCACATTGGTCGCGCGACACCAGGGCTTCGTGCGTGGCGTCGAGCGGGACCAGCGTGATCTTTTTGAAATCCGCGCGAAACACCTGGGCAGCAGCCTCTGGATCCGCCCAGATATTAAACTCGGCGGAGGGCGTGATATTGGATTTATTGATGGCGCCGCCCATGATGATCAACTCGGCGACATTCGATGCAAAGCTCGGATCTAAAGCCATTGTTGCCGCAAGATTAGAAAGCGGGCCGACCGCAATCAGTGTTATCTCTCCTGGATGCCTCGAAAATACTTCTGAAAGATAGATCGGCGCGGAACGATCCTGCTTCCTGCCCTTCGGCGCGGGCAGGGGTAGCACCGCCATATGGACTTTTGGATCCCGCTTCGTCGCCCTTGGCGTGGGAAAGTCCGGACGCACGATGGGGGCTGCCAGGCCTTCAAAGACTGGAATATCGTCGCGACCGATCCATTCCAGGACCCGCAGTGTATTGTCGGTGCATTTCTCGACTTCGATATTTCCGTTGACGGTGGTGACTGCCACGAGATCGAGCGCCGGGTGCAGCGCGGCCAACATGATTGCAACGGCGTCGTCTGTTCCGGTGTCGACGTCGAGAATGAGCTTTTGAACCATCCGTATGCTCCAGAAATTTGTAGCGCGGCCACGCGATCGCGGCCTTGCGCCAATCATGATTGCCATCGGACGCAGGTCATAGTCAATACGAAATAGACAGAGATCGTATTACATATTTTATCGAATACCGGTGGCAATCTGTTGCGCACGGTCGAAACTTTCGATACTAATCGGCATACAGAGGACGCGAAAAGAATGAATGACGACCTGGAAGGTGCTCGGCAACGATTGCAATCCGAGCCAGCCGCGCTTGAGAGCGTTCCCGATGAAATCTATGAAACCGTGGTCCGGGCCATTCTGGACAGGGCGCTCGATCCTGGCACCAAGCTTCCTGAAGATGTCTTTTGCAGCCACTACGGCGTCAGCCGCACGATAGTCAGGGTCGCCATCCATCGGTTGCAACAGGACAGGCTGGTGGAGCTGCAAAGGAACAAGGGCTGTTTCGTCCTTGTTCCCGACCGCAAGGAGGCGATGGACATTCTCGAGGCGCGCAAAGCCATCGAGCCCTATGTGGTTCGCCGGCTGGTCGCTTCCGCGTCGGATGCAGACCTCTTGTCCTTGCAACAGCACGTTGACAAGGAAGACGACGCCTACCATCGCAACGACCAGCGGGAAGCTCTTCGCCTGTCAGGGCAGTTTCACCTGCTCCTCAGTAATATCGCCGACAACAAGGTCGTTGAGGCAACCCTGCTCAATCTCGTTTGCCGGTCCGCTCTGGTGATTGCCACCTACAGCGATGTCACTGCCTGCTGCAAGGCGCACGATCATCGACATCTGGTGGAACTGCTGCGTGCGCGCGACGCCAATGCCGCCGTGGAGCAGATGGAGCGTCACCTGAGCGACATCGAGCGTGACCTTTTCCAGGACAAGGCGGTCGAGGAAAAACCCAGTCTCGAAAGCGTCCTCAAGCTCTATGGCGCGGGCGTTAAGCCGCGTCCGTTACGTCAGGCGGGGTGATCGCGCATGATGTTGCGTGGCAGAAAGGCGCTCGTCATCGGTGGCGCCGTCGGCATTGGCCGCGCCGTATGTCAGGCTTTCGCGTGCGAAGGAGCAAGCGTGGGTGTCGCCGATCGAGGATGGCCCGGAGAGAAATCGTCGATCGTTGCCGAATTGGCGGCATCCGGCGTTGAAGCCTACCCTGACGAAGTCGACGTCAGGGACGAAGCTTCGGTCAAAAGCGTCATCCAGCACGCGATAGTCCGCTTCGGCTGGCTCGATATCCTGGTCAACAACGCCGGGATAACCAGCGGCGGCGCGCCCATGCAGAACCAGGATTTCGAGCTTTGGGCAGAGATATTCGCCACCAATGTCAATGGCGTTGCATTCGGCATGAAGCATGTGCTGCCGCACATGCTGGAGCGGGGCTCCGGACGCATCATCAACACATCCTCGCAACTGGCGCATAAGCCGGCCCCCAGTCATGGCGCCTATTGCGCGTCCAAGGCTGCCGTCACCGCCCTGACAGCCAGCGTTGCGCAGGAGGTGGCGCGTCAGGGCGTAACCGTGAACTGCGTTTGCCCGGGAATGACCGACACGGCAATGCTCTACAAAGGCGGGGCATCATTCGTCGAGGAGAAGCTCAAGGCGCTGCCGATCGGGCGGCCCGCCACGGTGTCGGAGATTGCAGCGACGTACGTCTTCCTCGCGTCGGACGCGGCGGCGTTTTTCGTTGGCCAGAGCCTCTCGCCAAACGGCGGCGACGTCATGTGGTGATGCGATGTTGAGCGAAACCATCGCATTCCTGGTCGAGATAGACCGGCTGAAGCAAGTCGATCGTCAAACCAGGATCATTGGCGGGCGGCGGCGCGAAAATGCAGCCGAGCATTCATGGCACCTGGCGATGTTCGCCCTTGTGCTTGGCGGCAGGTTCAAGCGCATCAACGTGTCGCGGGTCATAGCAATGCTGCTCGTTCATGACATCGTGGAGATCGACGCCGGTGATGTTCCGCTTCACGCGGGCAAGGTGGATCCCGGGGCGACGCAAGCGCGGGAAGCCGAGGCCAGCCGGCGCATCTTTGGCCTGCTGCCGCAAGCCGATGGTCGGCGCTTGTTGCGCCTGTGGAAGGAGTTTGACGCTGGCGAGACCGAGAATTCCCGCTTGGCCCGTGCCCTCGACAGGTTGCAACCCTTGACCCTAAACCTTCGCAACGGCGGCGGAACGTGGCTGGAAAACAACGTCACCGAGGACCTGGTCGTGCAACGCTATGGCGCCGAAATCGAGCCGGCCTCAAGCGAACTCTGGCACGAGGTGCGTGGCCTCATCGCGGGTCATTTCCACGGCGGTTCAAAATCGGCTCGAACCTCCCACCAGGTGGCCTGAAATGGAATTCGAACTTGTCATCGCCAATGGCACGATTGGAACCGCAGCCGATGTCTTCCAGGCCGATATTGCCATCAGGTCCGGTAAGATCGCGCAGATCGGAACTGGACTTGCTCGGTATGCGCAACGGACAATCGATGCGATGGGCAAGTTCGTTCTGCCCGGCGGCATCGACAGTCACGTTCACATCTCGCAGCCGTCGGGCGACGGGATTGTCATGGCGGACGATTTCGAGAGCGGTACTAGATCCGCGCTTTATGGCGGCAACACAACCATCATGCCGTTCTGCCTGCAGCAGCGGGGCCAAACGATGCGCGAAGCGCTCAAATCCTATCACGATTTGGCCGAGGGCCAGTGCTACACCGACGTATCGTTCCATCTGATCGTGTCCGACCCGACGCCCGCCGTGCTGGGGCAGGAACTGCCCGCGCTTATCCGTGATGGCTATACGTCGCTGAAAGTCTTCATGACCTATGAGGGCCTCAGGCTGAACGACGCCGAGATTTTGAACGTCATGGACACCGCAAGGCGTGGCGGCGCTCTGGTGATGGTCCATTGTGAAAACGAAGATGCCATCCGTTACCTCATTGGTCAGCATGAAGCCGCCGGAGAGATCGCACCCAAAGCGCACGCCACGACCCGGCCCATCGTGGTCGAGCGAGAGGCGACCCATCGTGCCGTGTCACTGGCCGAGGTCGCAGATGTTCCTGTTGTCATCGTCCATGTTTCGAACGGGGCCGCGATCGACGAGATTCGAGCCGCGCGCGCTCGTGGTCGCAAAGTGTTCGCCGAGACATGCCCGCAGTACCTGATGCTGACAGCGGAGGACCTGGGAGCCATGGATTGGGAGGGTGCCAAATTTGTCTGCTCTCCTCCCCCACGCGACAAGGCAAGCCAGGAGCAGTGCTGGAACGGCATCGAGCAGAACATTTTTGACCTTTTCTCGTCGGACCACTGTCCCTTCCGCTATAATGATGCGCTGGGAAAGCTGAACCCCAAAGGCCGGGAGAATTTTCGCCACGTGCCAAACGGAATTCCAGGCGTTGAGACGCGCTTGCCGATCCTTTTTTCAGAGGGCGTTTTGAAGGAGCGTATCTCGCTTCAGCGCTTTGTGGCGCTGACGTCGACAAACCACGCGACGCTCTATGGCTTGAACCAGAAGGGCTCGATTGCAGTAGGCAAGGACGCTGACATAGCGATTTGGGATCCCACTTCGCGCAGAACCATTCGCCACAGCGATTTGCATGATGGCTCGGACTATTCGCCCTATGAAGGTCTGGAGGTGAGCGGCTGGCCAACGACGGTCGTCGTAGGCGGCATAGTCATGATTTCAGAGGGACGGCTTGGCGGGCCGAAGGGAGCCGGCAAATATATTGCGAGAGCCTAGGGTCCAAATCCTGAAGGAGCTTCGACTTGTTCTACACCTACATGTCTTTTTGCAGGATTCACTTGTTCTTGGGGTACGACGCGTATTTGCGGTTCATCGTCCATTCCGCTCCGTATGGAGCTTTGGCGCAGTTTGTTCTTAGCGAGCGAAGAACCCGACTACCGCTGCGATTGCGATAAACCAATCGTTCGTTTGCTAGGTGCCACTGACATTGGGCGCATAGCTGCCCCTTTTTTCGGCATCGGGCCGTGGCTGCCCTACATGCCTCAACTCGACCAACCGGTAACCGTCCACAATAACAACAATGGCTTACCTTTAAAGGGCGACATATTGCCATCGGCGCGCTAACCTGCTCGCGCCCCCGTTTCGCACGACTTCTCTCTGGCCCGCAGCACCGATTGGTGCCCTTACAACGCAAAAACCGCCCCGGTTAGACCGGGACGGTTATTGATTTATGATGAAATTGGTTGCGGGGACAGGATTTGAACCTGTGACCTTCAGGTTATGAGCCTGACGAGCTACCGGGCTGCTCCACCCCGC
>NZ_VFUR01000036.1:0-30998 GCF_006441095.1 Mesorhizobium sp. B2-5-4
TCGGCACCGCCAACTGGCTGCTCCTGTTTCCCGCCTTCTTCCTCGTTTCGACGCTGTTCGCCCTGAACTTCGTCGGCGATGGCCTGCGCGACGCGCTCGACCCAAGGGATCGATAAAGATGGGGAACGCTGACATGGCCACTCCCGAAACGATCCTCAGGGTCAAGGACCTCCGCGTCCGCTTCCGCACGCTCGACGGTGCGGTCGAAGCGGTCAAGGGTATCAACATCCACGTGAATGCGGGCGAAACCGTCGCAGTCGTCGGCGAGTCCGGCTCCGGCAAGAGCCAGATGATGATGGCGGCGATGAGCCTGCTGGCCTCCAATGGCGAGGCGTCGGGCAGTGTCGACTATCGCGGCCGCAACCTTTTGACGCTGAGCAAATCCGAGCTGAACAAGGTCCGCGGCCGCAAGATCAGCATGATCTTCCAGGAGCCGATGACCTCGCTCGATCCGCTCTATTCGATCGGCAACCAGCTGATCGAGCCGATCCGCCGGCATCGGGGCCTGAGTGCCACGGAGGCGCATGATGAGGCGCTCAAGCTGCTGCGGCTCGTCCATATTCCCGATCCGGACCGGCGGATGAAATCTTATCCGCACGAAATGTCCGGCGGCCAGCGCCAGCGCGTGATGATCGCCATGGCGCTCGCCAACGACCCCGACATCCTGATCGCCGACGAGCCGACGACGGCGCTCGACGTGACCATCCAGGCGCAGATCCTGATGCTGCTGGCCGAGTTGCAGCGCAAGCTTGGCATGGCGATCGTCTTCATCACCCACGACCTCGGCATCGTCCGCCGCTTCGCCGACCGGGTCTATGTCATGCGCCAGGGGGAGGTCGTCGAGGAAGGGGAGGCGGAAGCGATCTTCGCCAACCCGCAGCATGCCTACACCAAGATGCTGCTGGCGGCCGAGCCGACGGGAACCAAGGCACCTCCGCCCGCCAATGCGCCCGTGGTGCTCGAGGGCAGGAATGTCGAAGTCACATTCAGGATCGGTGGCGGGTTTTTCGCCGGCGAACCGCTGATGCTGCGCGCTGTCGATCACATCTCGATCCGGTTGCAACGCAACCAGACCATCGGCATCGTCGGCGAATCCGGCTCAGGTAAATCGACGCTCGGCCGCGCCTTGCTGCGGCTTTTGCCGAGCGATGGGCTCATTCGGTTCGGCGATCGCGACATTTCCACTGCCAACCGGCAGCAGATGCGACCGCTGCGGCGCCAGATGCAGCTCGTCTTCCAGGATCCCTTCGGCTCGCTGTCGCCGCGCATGACCGTCGGCCAGGTCATCACCGAAGGGCTGCTGGTGCATGAGCCGAACCTTTCGGGAAAGCAGCGCGACCAGCGCGCGGTCGAGGCCCTGCGCGAAGTCGGTCTCGACCCCAACGCCCGCAACCGCTACCCGCACGAATTTTCCGGCGGACAACGGCAACGCATCGCCATTGCCCGCGCCATGATCCTGAAGCCGAAGATGGTCGTGCTGGACGAGCCCACCTCGGCGCTCGATCGCTCGGTGCAGAAACAGATCGTGGAACTGCTGCGCAAGCTCCAGGCCGACCACGAACTGTCTTACCTGTTCATCAGCCACGATCTCGCGGTGGTGCGCGCCATGGCCGACTACATCATCGTCATGAAGCAGGGCAAGATTGTCGAGGAGGGGCCGACCGAGGCCATCTTCAGCAATCCGCAAGCCCCTTATACACAGACGCTGATGAACGCCGCGATCGACGTCACGCGCTTCCGGTTGAGCGCGTGACAAGTCACTGTAGTGAGGCCTGTTCGCTCAGCCGGCTGAGCTGGCGCACTTGCGTGCGCGCACGGCGACAACGGCATCCTGCTGTTGCTTCAACCGGTCGATCCTTGCCGTTTCACGGTTGGCGACCGCCATCTTCACGCGCGATCCGCCGGGCAGCCAGCGCGGCACTCTGGTGTTGGCGACCTTGCCGCGGGTGATCGCGGTTTGCGAGATGTCGCTCGCGCTGCTTCCCACGGCGCTGTTGAGCTCGGTGCAGCTCATGCTCTCGTATTTGGCCGGATCGGCCGTCCTGCCGATCGAGGAGCATCCGGCAACAAGAAACACCGTAGCCAGAAGAACCGGTGCCGATCCGGTCGTTGAGATCAAATTCATGTCCGCGTCCGGTTCGCCGTATTACCGGCTCCCTCATATTCATCGATCAAAACTAGGGGCCGATGCCCATCTCGTCAAAGGTTGAGAGGCCGATAGCCCAGTGCTCGCGCTCTGCACTGGGGTATTGGCCCGTTTATTCAATGTCATCGAAATCTTACGCTGCTTCGGCGTCCAATCCGGTCATGGGGACACAACCACCACCGAGCACCATTTGGGCGACGTCCGTGGCATTCTCATCGACATGGGCCGTCACCAGCACAACTCCTTCATCGACGCCTCTACGCTCAAACCTTCTGGCGCCCGCGGCCATGGCTCCGAACAACCCGCCGAGGATGCAGCCGCAGCCTATCAGGGCCGTCGCCGACAGGCCGGTCGCAAAAGGATTGATGCCGTGGACAGCAAAAGCGCTCAGGCAAGCCAACAGCCCGGCGGCGGCGCCAAGCATGACAGCGGGAGATTTCAGGACACCGATTTCGTCTTGGTAGGGCCCGATAATCGCGATCTGTACGCGAGGAACCCCGGCCGCCAAAAGATTGCCGGCGATCCGGGCTGCTTCGGAATGGGATTCAAAAAGCCTGCTGATTGTTGGCATGGTCATTCAGGGCGCGTCGTGTCCGTCAGCACGTCGGTAACGAAGGATGCGGCGATCAAATCGTCGCCATAGATCCGGCCTTGACCGTCCTCCATTACGGCCGCGACCTTTTGGAAGGTCTTGATTTCGCTCTTGGTGATCCGCGCGTCGCGCATCCTGCTCCTGAGGTCTGCCACGCGCAGCTGCAAGGCATCGGATCTTGCGTTGTCACGATTCGAGATTGTCGTGGTCATCTACGTCCGCTTCTTTTTTGATGGTCCTCGCGCCCAGCCAACCGAACTCTGGAGGGCGGGCAAACGTTCCAGGGCTGGGCTTCGGTCTGGCGAGGTGCGGGACTTAGGTCTTGCCCCAAGACGTAATGGTCTTGCCGGCCGCGGCGCCCGGAACAGCCGCTGTTTGCCACCGTTTGTCCGCTACGAGATTATGGGAGGAAGCCGATGGAGAAGAGTGTTGGCCAGGCGCGCTGGTTGCTCGCACCGATCTTCGCTGTGGCTATTACCTTCATGGTGGCTGGAGTAGTCCTCAGCTGATTGATCACCAAGTTCCCCTTTGGTGCAGCAAGCCCCCTACAGGCCCGTCCGGCGTAGGATACGACGAATTGCCTGGGCTCACGGACCCAAGTTCGCGCAATTTAGTTCCGGCGATGACGAGATATCAGAATTGGCCCGGTTCTCTTTCGCAGCTGGTGGCCAGGCTTGATCGAGAGCCGGGCCACCAGTCGGCGATCAGTAGCCGCTGTTTTCCATCACCACCGGGTGATGATGACGGTGGTGAGTGGAGACGGAGCCGGTGACAACGACCGTATTCCGATGGTGGTGCCGGCGGCCATTATCGTAGAACCCGATCTGTCCATGGTAACGGTGATGAAGGCGCTGGCCCTCCTCATTGATGATCCTGACGTGGTTATGATGTCGATGATGGGTCTTGATGATAACGTCAGTCTGGGCGGCCGATGCCAAAGCAGGGAACCCCAGCGAAAGCGCCAAAGCGCAGATGGCCACTGTTTTCATTCCAATTTCTCCATTGCCTTGATTAGCCCTTCGTCGGGTACAACTGCCGCTGATCCCTTTGGTTCCGGCTTCCCGGGACAGCTGGGACGTATGGTAAATCGAAGGGCTGGCTATCGGATCGCGCGACCAGACCTGGAGAAAAATCGCAATATTGCGACGGACTCCCATGAGTCCTCACCCGGGATGTTCGCGACATCGGCTCTTCTACAATACGGTTGGTTCTCCCGGGCAGCTACGCCGCCGCATAGTCCGTCGTCCGCGCGGGCAGGCCAGCGCAACTGCCGCTGTGAGGACCAATCTGTCCCTGTCCCACAAAAGCAGTTTGCTTAGCTATTTCGAGATCCTGTCACGCTACGGAACATTAGATAAGCCTAATGGTTTTATCTCCACAGCAGGCATCACAGTTTGAGGTCCGCTGAAGATCAGCAGGCAAAGGCTGATCGGCCCGCGTCCTCCGCCAGAGGCGCGGGCTCACCAGGCAGGCAACGGGAGAGAGATCATGAACAATATCATTTGGCTCATCGGAGCGGTGGTCATCGTGATAGCGATATTGAGCTTTTTCGGTCTCCGCTAGGCGGCCTGCACCGTGCCCTTGCGGGTGACGTTGGAGGAGCGAGGCGCATTATTGCCCATGTTCAGCAGCTCGTCCTGCTTTAGAATTTCGATGCTGCGCAAGCCGAGCAGGCGAATGACGCTTTTGTCCTTGAGGCGGGTGAAGACCCGCGACACAGTTTCGATGGTGAGGCCGAGATAGTCGCCAATGTCCAGTCGCGACATCCGCCACTCAATCTTGCGCAGGCCTCCTTGGCGTTCCGTCATGTCGACCAGCAAGGCTGCGACCCGTTCGATGGCATTCTGGCGGCCAAGGACCAGGAGGTGTTCTTGTGCTCTGGTCAAACCCGTGAGTGCCAGCGCAGCAGGCGAGACATATCGGCGGCTGAGGTAATCCGAAAAAGGCAGTCCGCCGCGCGGCGCCATTTTTCAAGGATGTGATCGACTTGTGAAGCGACATCCCAACATTCTCCGTTTTTTAGATGTTGCTTATATTGCCTTAGAAACCGCACCTGATCGCAAACGACGGTCGGGGCACAAAAATAGGGAAGGATAATTTCATGAGCTTCAAAACTGCGTGTTGAGGCGCACTTGCTTTCACGATTGTTGGCGGCGCGGCGCTTGCCGGCGCGCTCGATGAACCCAAGATGATGGCCCCGTTCTTCACCGACGCGAGCATGAAGACGATGAAGCCCGACGCCGATATGAAAAAGGCTTGGGCTGCGATGGCCAAGGCTGATCAGGACAAGATGATGAAGGAATGCAACGACGCGGCGATGAGCAAGCCTCATGCTCAGTTCTGCGAAAAATTGAAGGCACTTGGCGGCTCCAAATAGGCCATCGCCTTTGCCAACAACCTTGTGGCGGGTTATGCCCCGCCACCAGGCGCACCCCATCAGGCGAATCCAAAACGGCTTTTTTGGACGAAATTGTGCCGCAAAACCCAGCGAGTTTCTGGTTCCCGCTGCATTGTGATCAAACCAATTGTGGGCGTCAGTTCGCTGTTGGAAGGGGGCAGCTCGCATCGCCTTCCCGGCAATTCAGGTAACCTTCGAAATTCTTGACACGGGATTGCGTCAAGCTGTCCATGCACATCGAGATGAGCATCGGTGCCATGCTTCCTCCAGCCGCCCCCGCAGCCTGGAATTGGCACTCCGCATCGCGAAATTTGACCCAGCCCTGCTGCGCTTGAACGAGAAGCTTCTTGGCATCCGCATCGTCCTTGAGGCGGGTTTCGATCTGCTTGTAGAGCTCGTTTAGCTTCTTGTCCGATTTCTTGAACGAAGCATCGGCGCACTGGTTCGTGGTGACCTGATCCTTGGCGTCGGCGCATTTGTCCTTGGCAGAGGCAAAACCCGGCATGGCCAGAACCACGGCGGCAGTCAGAATTGCGGTTTTCATCGATTGTCCTCCTGTTTGCCTGTGGGCGTCATCTCATTCCGTAACGGTTCCGGCGAAGCAGCTGGCCAGCTTTTTTCGTTTTTTGCAACGCCACCGCGTGTTCCGCTCGTCGATCGCGTGAGCGATTTTCGCGGCGTTCAGGTGATGCTCCCGGAAGGCCCGCCGCCCACGCACCAGCAATTGAGAGCCGGATCAATGCTCTCGCCGCTCGCATCTGTGCCGGTGGCACCGAAGCAGTGATCCTGCGATGCCGGCACAACAGCAGGCGTCAATGTGCTGACCTTTTCCTTCGAGCCCGCCTTGGGAACGCGGAGTTACGTCGCGAGTTGAAGCAAAGGGAGGATCGTGAGTGAAGCGCATGGAAGTGTGGACGGTGCCATGGTGACGAAGGTCATAATCCGTCCGCAAGATTGTCCGCCGGTGTTGCGGCGAACTCTCCAGCCGAGCTGCGAAAAGTCTTGAGGCTAACATGTCACGGTCGCTGATTGCGTTTTGGCACCTGCTGAGCGAGAGCATCCGCGGCTTCGTCGACGACAATTGCTTGAGCCACGGGGCGGCGATGGCTTTCTATGCGACCACTTCGCTCGCTCCAATCCTGCTGATCGTTGTTGCCATCGCCGGTCTGGGCTTCGGGAACGATGCCGCTCAGGTCGCGTTGTCGGCACAGATTTCAGGCGTCATGGGTCCTCAAAGTGCCGACCTGCTGCAAGCAACGATCGAAAGCGCCTCCCAGAGAACCGCAGGGACATTGGCGACCATCTTGGGCTTGATCACTCTGTTTGTCACCGCATCCGGGGTGTTCGGAGAGATGCAGCTTTCACTGAACCAGATGTGGAAAGTGCCACCCACCGGATTTTCCATTTCGCGCTTGGTGCGGGCTCGCGCGGCAAGTCTGGGCTTGGTGGGAGCGCTGGGCTTTCTACTTCTGGTCTCGCTGGTTGCGAGCGCGGCGATATCGGCGCTTGCCCAAGTGATCAACGCTCACCTGCCTTTTGGCGAGTTTATCCTCGCCTCCATAAATACCATCGTCTCCTTTGTTCTGATCGCACTGATGTTTGCTGCCATCTACAAAGTTCTGCCGGACCGTTCACTCGAATGGCGTGATGTGGGCGTCGGCGCCGTGATCACGGCGCTTTTGTTCACCATCGGAAAGTCGTTGATCGGCTGGTATATTGGCACAAGCGCGGTTGCCTCCTCATATGGCGCTGCCGGGGCGCTGCTTGTGGTGCTGCTGTGGGTCTACTACTCATCGGAGGTCTTTCTACTCGGCGCGGAAATTACCCGCGCCTATTCGATCCGGCATGGCAGCCGGGCCGATCTGGCGCAAATCGTCCATTCGCGGACGCCACCGGCAACAGGCATCAAACATGATCGAAAGATATCGGAAAAAGAGATAGTTGGCTGGATCGTTTTCAGCAGCTTGGTCACAGCCCTGATTTCTATCGCGCCCTATCTCAAGAAGTCGGCTCTTCGCCACGGCAACGATCAAGGCACTGATAAATGATGGCTCGATTCGCAAAGCCATGCACGGCTCTCGAAAGGGCCGGGTACGCCCGGAGCCTCGCCGATCCGGCTCGTCAGACGCGCCACGTAGACACATTGCTATTTCTGTCGGGATATCTGTGGGGTAGCCATCGTCGCGGCGCTAACCCATTGTTGTTTCTGGTCGGAGTGGCAGGATTTGAACCTGCGACCCCCTCGTCCCGAACGGGCGGGTTGGCCAGCAAAAGCCCGGATTTCCGCCATTTCTCATGGCGTCTGAAGGCCAATGTTCACGTTTATTTCCGGTATATCTGTGGGGTAACTGTGGGGTAGGCGGAAATGTTCTCTTTCTGTGCCGCGCGCATCCTGACTGTGTTTTTGGGTATGTTTGGCAAGCGTGACTTGGAGACGATTGCCTCGGCGGCTTGGGCCTGAAAATCGGGGTGGTGATGGCCATAAGTCTGAATGAGCACTTGGACGCTCATGCCCAGGTATCCGGCCGCCGCCCAGGGGTCGGACCCCCGCTGCATCAGCCAGGTCGCGGCCGTGTGGCGGAACACGTGCGGGGTGATGTCGGTGCGGAAGACGCGCCGGACGCTACCGTGCGGTGTCGCAACCTCCTCATACCAGCCCAGTCCGGCCGCCTCGACCACCGAGCGGAAGGCCTTCTTGATCGACTGCACCGGTTTGCCGTTCCACTCAACCACGTAGTCATGGGCGATCATGCGGCCAATGCTGGCGCTTTTTCCTCGGCCCTTGGTCTTAATTTCCAGCGGTGTGCTCGCCCAGCGGCGCACATGTGCCACGAGGCGATCAGGCAACCTGACGGGCGGTTGACGCTTCTTGGTCTCGCGGCAACCGCTGGCGCGGCGGTAGAAAACGCCGCGTTCGATATCCACATGTCCCGCACCTTCTGTTCGCCGGACGGCCGCGCCGCAGATCGCGGCGGAGCGCGTGCCAGTATAGAGAGCGACCAAGATGAAGCGCGCGACGTGGCATGCGGTGCGACGATCGCTTGGCCTTCCCTTCCACGACTGGCGCATGCGCCATGCAGCGCGAAGCAGGGCGGCTGCCTCGTCGCGGGTCAGCCAGCGGTCGCGCGGTGCTGCTTTCGCGGGCAGCACAATTGCTGGCGCAGAAGTTGCGTAGCCTTCGCGGTGATAGTTGTTCAGCGCCGCTCGCAAATCCTCCAACTGACGCCTTGCGGCCGCGCCGTTGCCGTGTGCCCTGGCGTAATCGCGGCACATTTTGCCATCGATGTCGCCGATCTTTGTGTCGCCAAACCACGTTAGGACAACGATCAGCCGGTCGGCGGTTTCTTTCGGCTTCGCGTGCGAAGGCGCGACGTCGGTAAGGTATACGTTTACTGCGTCAGCTACCGGGACCGTGGCGGGATCACGACCGCGCTCGCGGGCCGGCCGGTATTTTTCCGTGATGTGACTGGCGAGACGCTTTTCAGCGCGTTCGCGGTCGCGAGTGCCGCCACAAGCGCTGATGAAGGTTGCGCCATCGCGGATGAACCAGCCGGCTCCGCTGCGCAGCTTTCCGTCCGCTCTTCTGCTTTCGGCGCGCCAGACGAGGCGCGCCCCTTTCGACGTCCGCGGCATAGCTCTCTCATTTTTGCGATCGCTGCCAAAGTGACGTATTCCTTGCCTGCGATCAACTCTGTCTGAAGACGGTCAGCATCTCGCTCTTTTCGCAGACCTGCCGCACTCATAGAGCCGTCCGGAAAGGCGATTTCGGCAGCTATGTTGAGTCGTAGGGGCGTATGGTCGTCCAACTGCTCTGAAATGCTCATTGCTTGCCTTTCGGGAGACATTGGAGAACAACCTGAACGTCATCGCATAGGGCTTACTTAAGCGATCATCCGATTGGAATGTACGGATCCAAGGGCGATGTGTGAATGACATCAGATCTATTCTGCGGTGATTGGGACACTCTGGCGTAAAAAACGGCGGTGCGCACAATAACCATCGTCAATCTCAGCATTGCCGAAGAGGACTCTCTGGCGGAAAACCTCCAGCGTGCACCCATGTACTCGCTGACGAACTTCTTCAACAACGTGTTCGATCACGAGAAGGACTTTCCCGCCGTCGCGCCGGCCGGCTCGATCTGAGCTCGGTTCTGTCGCTCGTAAAGCCATAGGAACAGCCACATGAACATCCTCCATATTGATGTTAGTCCGCGAAAGAATCGCATAGCCGCCAGCTTTCGGCGGCGATCGTCGAAAAGGTTCTCGAGGTTGCGCCCGGGGCGAGTATCACACGGCGGGATTTAGGAGCCGAGCCTTTGCCCCATACCGTGGCTCCCTACGCCGCCGCTTTGGCGTCACCGGCCACGTTAGCAGCCCCGCCCAGGGGTTCTCTGGATATTTCCGAAGCGCTTATCGAAGAAGTCGAAGCGGCCGATATGATCGTCATCGGAACGCCGATGTACAACTTTAGCATTCCGTCTGTCCTCAAGGCGTGGATCGACCAAATCCTGCGCGTCGGTCGCACGATGAAGTCGACGCCCGCCGGGAAGGTGGGAATGCTTCGAGACCGTCCTGTGTTTATCGGCGTCGCTTCCGGTGGCGTCTTTTCGGGCGAGCGAGCAAATCAGCCCGATTTTCTCACGCCTTATCTGACGCTGGTATTTGGCTCCATTGGACTAGTCTAAAGACCCTGCAGTTGCTCCCCTGCAAGCCACTGCGTTCCTCGACCGGGAGAAGGCTGAGTTGGCGAGGGAGAAGGCCTTCGCGGCGATCGATCTGACGGCCCTGCGAGAGTTTCGGGGCCTCGATACTTGGCCCCCAGTACTCGCAAGCACCGGCAGATCGTTTCCCGATGTCCGCCCTGCTCTGGGGAGCGTCGCACCAGCAGTTTTCTGAGGGCGCGCTGCAAGCTCCGCAAGCCCATATCATAACCCTCCGGCCTCCACCGGACTATCAACACGAGGTCTTTCTGATGATTTTACCTGCTAATACGCTTCCCCAAATCGGCGAAAGGATCACCGACAAATCAGCACCACCCGATGATGGCGCCGTCCGCGAATGGATCGGACCAGAGGCGTTCGAGCACTGGGCTGAGCTGCGGAACTGGATCGATGAATCCTACCCCGGAGTTTTTACGCCGGACTGGCTCCACGGTGGCAGGAACCGCGGTTGGTCCTTGCGCTACAAGAAAACCAAGGCGTTCACCACGTTGGTGCCGGAATACCGGCGGCTTTCGGCCGTGGTGGTCATGGGCGGGGCGGAACGAGAGAAGTTTGAGGAACGGCGTTATGTCTGGCGTCCGCAATTGGTCAAGCTCTACGATGAAGCCAAAACATACATCGACGGAAAATGGCTGACGATTGCCGTCTCATCGGCAGATGATCTGCATGAAGTGACGGAGCTTCTGACTATGAAGCGCCCGCCATGTCTCGTCGGCATCAAGCAGCAATTCGACATCAAGGTCGTCGCGGAAGGCGTTGAGCCGATAGCTAACTGCGTGAGAGATCGAAAGACCTTCCACGCCGGCAATTTACCTCGAACCAACAAATCACTGAGGAGACAATTCCCATGAAAGCGATCGTAGTGACGGACCAGGCTGCAGGAACGGCCGGGATGAAGCTGGTGGAGCGGCCCGAGCCGCAGGCGGCAATAAACGACGTCGTCGTACAGGTTCATGCAGCGGGATTCGTCAACACCGAACTGGAATGGCCTTCGACCTGGGCCGATCGAGCCTTCCGTGACCGGACGCCGTCGATCCTCGGCCATGAACTGGCCGGAGTGGTCACTGCACTGGGTTATGGGACGACGGGGCTGTCGGTCGGGCAGCGGGTGTTCGGCCTTGCGGATTGGCATCGCGACGGCACGCTCGCGGAGTATGTAGCCATGGAGGGACGCAACCTCGCGCCGCTGCCGGGCGATGTCGACTTTACAGTGGGCGCGAGCCTGCCGATCTCGGGCCTGACCGCGTGGCAGGGGCTGTTCCAGCATGGCCGCCTTCATGCGGGGCAGAGCGTTCTCGCGCATGGCGCGGCCGGTGCCGTCGGTTCGATGGTGGCGCAGCTTGCAAGGGAGGCCGGAGCCTATGTCATCGGCACCGGACGTGCCGCTGACCGCCAGAAGGCGCTCGACTTCGGCGCAAATGAATTCGTCGACCTCGGGAGCGACACCCTGGAACACGTTGGCGCAGTCGATCTGGTGTTCGATGTCATCGGCGGCGATATCCAGAAGCGGTCCGCAACGCTGGTCCGGGCCGGAGGAACGCTTGTGACCGTCGTCGGACCCACGAATATTCGACCTGCAGATGGCCTGGCGATTGACTTCGTCGTCGAGTCCGATCGTGCCCAAATGAGCGAGATAGTTCAGCGGGTCCGGGACGGGAGACTGCGGACGAACATCGGCAAGGTCTCGACCCTCAACGACGCTGTTGCGACTTTCAACTCGACCGAGCGCCGCGCGGGGAAAACGATCATCTGCGCCCGTCCGTAAGAACTTGGAGAGAGAGAGAGGCGGTTCCTCTCTCCTCCATGTCGTTTAAGCGCATAAGGGCTACAACCTTTCGGCGCTGGTTCCTTATCTTAATCGCCATGCTTGGCCTTGAACTCGCTGTGCATCCACTCTTGCTCCGAGGCAGATAACGATGCCCCAGATTCCCATCAGGGCCGTCACCATCAATGGAGAAGAACATGTCCCGCATCGCTATCCCCGGGCCCGGTGAGTCGCCCGCCGAATCGCAGACAATTCTGGACAACATCAACAAGACGCTCGGTTTCCTGCCGAACCACTCTCATGTCCATCAGTCCGAACGCCCTTGGCGGTTGGGCGGGCCTGATGAGGCCGGTGTCGAAGACCCTCGACCTGAAGACGCGGGAGGGGATGGCACTCGCGGTCTCGGAGGCGAACGGCTGCGACTACTGCCTCGCCGCGCACAGCTATGTCTCGACGAATTAGCAAAGATTCCCTCAGAGGAGATCGCGCTGAATCGGCAAGGCCAGTCGAGCGACCCGAAGCGGCAAGCTGCAGTGGCCTTCGCGAAAGCCCTCATCGAGACGCGCGGTAAAGTTTCCGATGCCCAGTTCGCGGCCGTCAAGGACGCTGGATGGACCGACGCCAACATCGTCGAGATGATAGCGTTGACAGCCCAATTCTTGCTGACCAATTTCATGAACAACGCGGTGCAGACCCCGATCGATTTTCCAGAAGTCACCCCTGCCAAGACATCCTGAAAGAGCCACCCCTATCGAGGCGATCTGGAGCAATGTCTCGAAGGCTCCCGCGGCCTTCGAGCCTCCGATGGCATGGGTGTGCTCGTCGGCCTCATCTGGCCGCGAGGCCCGACGGAGGAGGGTGCCCCTATTGACGTGTGGCTAAAGAACATCGCTCCAAGCGCCAGCCTTAGGATCTGGCTTGGCCATGATTCGAAGCGCCGCCACGAGTTTCATAAACGATACGTCGAGGAGCAACGCTTCTACCGCCCAACTCACATTCGCCGTCCGGAATTCGGACGAGGTTTGGTAGTCGCGTCGTTTCGACGAACGTCAGCAATCGGCGCCCGAAGTTCCGAAGCTGCCGGGCCGGTTCCGGCCCCAAGGCGGTCGACCCGGGCCGTGCCTGACAGCACACCCGATCACGCCAAAATCAATTGCGGAATTCACACGCGTGGCGCACTGTCCGGGTTTCGTAGCTTTCGAGGAGGAAAGGCTATGTTGTACCCTGGTCAGTGCTTGGGGCCGTGCGAGATCGATATGCTCTCTCGCGTGTGCCGCATAGTATGCAACGAGAACGGCACTCCCCTTGAATCGCAGCAGGCCCTCCGCATCGCGTCCCACCTGCTTAAGCTAATTATGAACGGCCTGATAACCGAGGAGGAACTGCTGGACGCCGAGAGGAACCGGGCCGGACGGCTAAAGCAGCCGCTCCAGCATCAGCTTTCGCCCCAGAACGTTGTGGCCGACAGCCAGCTGCACGTCGGCTAGGAAGTTGCCCAGCTCCTCGGCCGGTACCTTGGCAGGCACCGCGGCACCACCGCGCCTGAATGGCCCACAGTGGGAAGGCTGAGCAGACGTCGCCTCCTTCAGGAGCAGGGGGGGGTGCGTTGGCTGGCTTCAACGCCTGCCCTTTCACAAACTCTACCCAATTGCTTCGCCTCCGTCTGTGAAAGGGCAGGCGTTGGTATCCCCGGGACTGATCCGAATCTTCCGCGGGTTCCGCTAGCTAGTAGCAGCCCTGGCCACAGCAGCTCTTCTGTTTAAGATTCAAAACCAGACTGACCGCTCCCGGCCCCGCTTCAGGCAAAGTTTGCCTGGTCAGCTTTGCGCCTCCATCCCGGCCGTTCACAATGCAAGCTGGGCAACTTGGCTCTGGTCCTGCTCAAGTGGGACAGAACGGGCCGAGAACGACGCTCGCGCTCGCGATCCGCGTCTATATTATAAGCAAGGCCATATCCCCCACGAGGCGCCGGCCGCCGAGCTCAGGGCTCAGCCGGACCTGCTGCAGCGCGCCTCTTGGCTTCTAGTCCAGGTTGAGGAGCGGTTGCCAGCAATGACACGCGCGTGGATGCCGATCGGTCGCCGTTGTTGGTCACTTGACACTGCGCCAGCCCAACCGGGATTCGATGCGCCTGGCGCTAGCTTTGACCAGATGGACCAGATCCGGGTTCTTCTGTTTCAGCTTGATATCGGGAACCACGATAGAGATCGTCGCCCTGCAAGCCCCCTCGCCGTCGCATATGGGGGCGGCGATGCAGGCCACAGAGAAGTCGGATTCACCGGCCTGGATCGAGAGACGTTGTTCGAGCGCCGCGGCGGCCGTGCTCGCCAGCACCTTCTGATCCGTTTCGGCTCGGCCGGTCGGGGAAGCCGTTGCGGAGCGCGCAAAAATGGCGCGGCGTTCTTCTTCCGGCAAGTGGCCGACCAGCATGCGGCCGGAGGCGGTCCAGTTGAGGGGGCTGCGAGTGCCTACGCGCGAGGTCACCTGGAAGTGGTCCTTGCCCTCCTTCATGGCGAGCACCACCATGTGATCGCCATCGCGCCCGCAAATCTGGATGGTCTCGCCCGAGCTCTGGGCGAGCTCGTGCATCTCCTGGATCGCGACGTTGAGAAGATCAAGGGTGCGCGCATAGGTCAAACCATAGTGGTAGAGGCGAGGCCCGAGCCACAGGAGGCCGTTGTCCTGCCGGTCAAGCAACTCCTTCTCCACAAGGTCGTCAACGATCACATAGATGGTCGACAGCGGCGCGCCTATGTCGCGGGCGATCTCGTAAGCGGTCGCCGGTCGCTCCACCTTCTGCAGATAATCGAGGATCTGCAGCGCCCGGTCGATGCCGCTGGTGCGCGAGCGGCGCGGCTCAGGCGCCGCAATTGGCGTCGCTTCGATTTGGGCCACTATCCTGGTCATTGGTTCGGACATCTTTCTCAAGGCGAGTGTAGAACGGGATGGCTGTTTGCGATACCTGATATATCAATCCGGCCATTTCAGGATCGCCGCTTCCCGTGCGCGCAGGCGCGCCTCTAAGGACGTGGCGACCATCACGTTCGACTTGCGCGCCTGACCCAGCAGGGTTGACCGAAACTTTCAGGCGATCGAGCGGATTTTTGGTCGGATCCGGGGCGATCTCGGCGATTATACCCGGTCGGCCATCGAGTGCCTCGACCCAGCAGTCGAGCGCCTTGCGTTCGCGGGCGCGGATGCCGTCATGGTCACGTGTTTTCCATGCCTGAAGTGCCGCCACAGCGCCGACGATGCCTTCCTTGCCCACCTTCATGCCGCGGCCAATGCCGCGATTTTGCAGATAGACGTCGCGCACCCTTGCCTTGGATCCGGCAACGATGCCCGAGGTCGGGCCGCCGAGAAACTTGTGACCGGAATAAAGAACCAGGTCGGCTCCATCGGCCAGGAAGCCCTCCAGGTCGTATTCCGACGCCGCATCGACGATCACCGGTACGTTGCGCGCATGGGCCACTTCGGCGAAAATCTTCAAGGGGATTTGCGCGTAGCCCACCACGTGGTGTGACACGACGTAGACGGCTGCCGCAGTGTTTTCGGTAAGAGCGCCGGCGAGTTGATAGGCCGCGGCACTTGTCGCCTGCCCGACCGGCACGACCTTGGCTCCGGCAATGCGGATCGCCTGCTCGATGGGCGCGCCGTAGCTCACCATATGGCCGGACTGGATGACCACCTCGTCCTTCAGCCCGGCCGTGTCGGGCAGGCGTTCGATCGCGACCAGATCAGGTCCGGTCATGCAGGCTGCCACCGCCAGGCTGATCGCCGCCGAGCAGGACGCCGTGACAAAGCCGGCTTCGGCGCCGGTCAGATCGGCGATAACGGTGCTGGCGCGACGTTGTAAGTCACCCATTTCGACGAATTCGGTCAGGATCGCCGCCACTGCTTCGACGGCATCCGGCACCACGATGGAGGCGCCGAGCCCAGTCATCGTGCCGGAAACATTGATGACCGGTCTCAAGCCAAGGCGGCGACGAATTTCCTCAATCGGCATGGCGGTGGTGCTCCTTAGTGGGAAGTCAATCGATGGCGATGATGGCCTCGATCTCGACGGTGATTTGGCCAGGCAGCGAACCGTGCCCGACGGCCGAACGTGCGTGAATTCCGGCCGGACCGAAGACGTCGATGAATAGATCCGAGCAGCCATTGATGACGGCAGGATGGTCGGCGAAATCGGGCACGGCATTGACCATGCCGAGCAGTTTCACCACACGCCGCACGCGGCTCAAGTCGTGAAGCGCGGATCGCATCACGGCAAGCAGGTTGATGCCGGTCAGCCGTGCATGTGCATAGGCCTGCTCCACCGTCACGTTGCCGCCGACCTTGCCGGTGTGCTGCATGCCGTCAGCCTCGATCGGCCCCTGACCGGACAGGAATAGAAGCTTGCCTTCCTGAACGTGGGTGACAAAATTGGCGATTGGAGGTGGTGCCTGGGGCAGGGTGATGCCCAGCGCCTTCAGTCGGTCATTGGGCGAGTTTTCCGATCGCTTCATCGGCTCGGAATAAGTCATGTAAGCGAGCTCCAGTCAGTCATTTCTTTGGTCGTGGCGAATGCAGGCCACATGACGTCCGCCGCCGATAGGCGAAACCGGCGGGATGACCGCGGCGCAGGCTTCGATCGCTTCCGGACAGCGAGTGCGAAAGACACAGCCTGATGGCGGATCAATCGGGCTGGGAATATCGCCCAAGAGCGGGACCCGAACGCGCATGCGCGTTGGATCCGGCACCGGTGCGGTTGCCAGTAACGCCCTGGTGTAGGGATGCCGTGGCGCCGCATAGACCAGCCTGCTTGGCCCGCGCTCCATCACCCGGCCGAGATACATGACGACGACTTCGTCGCACAAGTATTCAACCACCGACAGGTCATGCGCGATGAACAGCAGCGTCAGGCCAAGCCGCTTTTGCAGATCGCCAATCAGGTTGAGCACTTGCGCCTGCACTGAGACGTCAAGCGCCGAAACCGGCTCGTCGGCAACAATGAATTCTGGTTCCACCGCAAGTGCCCGGGCAATGCCGATCCGTTGACGCTGGCCACCTGAAAATTCATGCGGGTAGCGAGAGGCATGATCGGATGAGAGGCCGACAAGGGCAAGAAGCTCGGCAGTGCGGTCCTGCCGCGCCTTGCCACGCAAATAGCCGCGTGCGTCGAGAGCTTCGCCGAGTATCGCGCTGACACGCAGGCGCGGATTGAGGCTGGAGAAAGGGTCTTGAAAGACGATCTGCAGCTTTTGCCGATAAGCGCGCATCTCGCGTGCCGACAGCGAGAAGAGATCGACGCCATTGAACAGGGCTTTGCCGCTGGTCGGCTCGATCAGACGCAAAATGGCGCGACCGGCCGTGGTCTTGCCGGATCCGGATTCACCGACCAGACCGACCGTCGAGCCGCGCTTGACCTCGAAACTGACGTCCTCCACGGCGTGCACCACACGGCCGTTGCGCGCGGGAAACCGCTTCGTCAGTGCCTGGACGCTGAGCAGGGGGGCTGCTTGTGTCGTGTCGTTGGTTTCAGCGTCGGCAATCATAGTTCGGCGCTCCGGATGCAGCGGGAGAACCCTGCCGAGCCCGCCGGCATCAACGGTGGCGGGGCGGCCCGGCACGGGGCGATTGCGTAGTCGCAGCGCGGCTCGAAGGCGCAGCCGGGCGGCAGGGCGGTGATCGCCGGCACGCTGCCGGGGATGGAGTAGAGTATTTTGCGCTCGCCGGCCGCATCGACGTCGCGCGCTGCATTGGGAGTGCAGGCAAGCAGGCCGCGCGTATAGGGATGGCGCTGATGCGCGAACAGATCGTTGACGGGCGCCTGCTCGACGACGCGGCCGGCATACATGACCACGACATTGTGCGCGATCTCGGCGACCACACCGAGATTGTGAGTGATGAACAGGATGGACATCCCGATCTGCTGCTGCAGCCGTCGCAAGAGATCAAGAATTTGAGCCTGGATCGTCACGTCGAGCGCCGTCGTCGGCTCATCGGCGATCAGCAGCGAAGGATTGCAGGCAAGCGCCATCGCGATCATCACGCGCTGGCGCATGCCTCCTGACATCTGGTGCGGATAATCATCGAGACGCGATGCGGCATCGGGAATTTCCACGTGCCGCAGCATCTCCAGGGCCCGTCTGCGGG
The DNA here is from genome assembly GCF_006441095.1 of Mesorhizobium sp. B2-5-4. Lineage (NCBI taxonomy): Bacteria > Pseudomonadati > Pseudomonadota > Alphaproteobacteria > Hyphomicrobiales > Phyllobacteriaceae > Mesorhizobium > Mesorhizobium sp. B2-5-4. The sequence goes on from NZ_VFUR01000036.1 coordinate 17,757, forward strand.
CCTCCTGCCGGCCGACCGGTTCGTGCAGCGCAATCATCTCGCCGATCTGGTCTCCGATGGAATATAGCGGGTTAAGGCTTGTCATCGGCTCTTGGAAGATCATGGCGACCTCCTTGCCGCGGATCCGGCGGAAATCCTTCGCGGCGAAGCTTGCCAGATCGTCCACGCTGCCGGCTCTATTGCGAAACAGGATCTTGCCTCCCACGATCTGGCCCGGCTTCGACAGAAGGCCCATGATCGATAGGCTGGTGACCGATTTTCCCGAACCAGATTCGCCGACCACGGCCAGCGTTTCACCGCGCTTTAGCTCGAAAGTGACGCCGTCGACCGCCTTGGCGCTGATGCGGCGGGTCACGAACCAAGCTTTGAGATCCTGCACCGACAGGATCACATCGGGGGCTAGCGCATCGTTCAAGATAACCACCCGCAATGAGGACAGGCGCCGTCACCGGCATCCGTGGCGGGCACATGCCGGTGGGCAGGTATCGCATTCGCGCCCAATATTGCGTAGCGCGGCTCGAACAGCTGGTGCAGGACGCTTGTCGCGCCCTGGGAATCCTGTACCGTCAGCGCGGCGTCGACCAGATCGAACAAGGTAAATTCGGCCGGCTTGCGCTTTTCCAGCAGCCCCTCGGAGGCAAGCCGGATCGCGCGCCGCGGCGCCACGGTCGATGCCGTCACTACGTCCTCGAACGCCATGCCCAGCGACAGCAGTTTCGACATGGTCGTCGCCATGTCCCAGACGGAACCGTCGAGCGAGCGGTTGTGCAGATCGGTGGAAATTGTCTTCGGCGGCAGGCCGCGTTCCAGCGCCGCCTTGGCGACATCGAAGGAGAAGGATGCGCCGCCATGGCCGACGTCGAGCACGACGCCGCGAGCGGCCGCGTCCTCGGCCAGGCGGTAGAGATCGTCATCTTCGAGGATCGAACCGCCGGCCTTGCCGTTGAAGCAATGGGTGACGATGTCGCCCTCGGTCAGCAGGCCGAGAATGTCGTCATAGAGCGGCGGCGGCTCGCCGACATGCACCATGACAGGCAGCTTGACGATGCGGCCCAGCTTCTTGGCCAGCCTGACCGGCGTCAGGTCCCAACCGCCGGTGATGACGTGGCTTGCCCGCACCTTCAAGCCCACGATGACGTCGCGATTGGCCTCGATGGTGGCGATGGTGCGATCGATGTCGATCGAACGCATGTCGATCAGCTCGCTCACCCGGTTGCAGGCGACGAGGCCGATCGAGCCGATGTTGAGGAAGGCATAGACGTTCTCCTGTGCGGGCTCGATGACGAACTCGCGAAAGCCGTGGAAATTGGCCTCCCCGGCGGAACCGGCATCGACCATGGAGGTGACGCCGCGCGCCGCCCCGCATTGTTGCGGCCGAATCGAAATGTCGGTGCCGCCATACCAGATATGGACATGCAGGTCCGTCCAGCCCGGCGACAGGAAGGCGCCGTTCGCCTCCACCACCTTGACGTCGTCGCCGACGGCGATCCTCGAGCCGATCTCCGCGATGCGACCATCCTTGTCGACAAGCACGTCGATGGCGGGACCGAAACGATCGCCGAAGGCGACCGGCCTGGCGCCCTTAATCAGCAATGGCTGTTTGGCCGCGGGAAAATTGTTGCCGAACATCAGATGTCCTTTGCCAGACGGGGATCGAGAAGGTCGCGCAGGCCGTCGCCGACCAGTTGCAGCGCCAGCACGGTGATGACGATGGCAGCGCCCGGGAACATCATGATCCAGCCGGCCTGGTCCATGTACTGGCGGCCGACCGCAATCATGGTGCCCCAGGTCGGGATATCGGGAGAGATGCCGACGCCGAGGAACGACAGGCCGGCTTCGGCCAGGATGGTGTTGGCGAAGATGAAGGTGCCCTGCACCAGGATGGGCGAGGTGACGTTGCGCAGCACGTGACGCACTAGGATGACCGGCGTCGGCACGCCGAGCGCGCGTGCCGCCTCGACATAGGGCAGTTCGCGGATCACCAGCGTCGAGGCCCGCACGACGCGGGCCAGCCTCGGTGCATAGACGATGCCAAGCGCCACGACGACGTTGATTGGCGTGGCGCCGAGTGCCGCCACCAGGGCAATGGCGAGCAGGATGTCGGGAAAAGCCATCATGGCGTCGATCAGCCGCGAGACCGGCGTGTCGAGTTTGCGGAAGAAGCCGGCCGTCAAGCCGAGCACAATGCCGACCACACCGGAGAAGACGACCACTGCGAAGCCGACCGAGAGCGAGGTGCGGGCGGCATAGAGCATGCGCGTGAACACGTCGCGGCCGAGATCGTCGGTGCCGAACAGATGCTGGAGATCAGGCGCATGCAGCCGCGCGGCGATCGAAAGTTTTGTCGGCGAATAGGGTGCGATCACGGGCGCCAGGATCGCCATCACGGCGATGATGACCAGAACGGCCAGCCCGGCCGCCGCCGTCGGGCGGCCGAGCAGCTGCGACAAAAGGTTCGGCTCCTGCTGCAGCGGGGTGGCGATCGCGGCCATCAGTAGCGCACCCGCGGATCGATGAGGATATAGAGCATGTCGATGACGAAATTGACCAGCACATAGAGCCCGGCGATGACCAGCAGCGCGCCCTGGATGACCGGATAGTCGCGCCGCAGCACCGCCGAGACGACCAGGCTGCCGACCCCCGGCAGGCCGAACACGGTCTCGGTGACGACGGCGCCGGAAATCAGCAGCGCCGCCGTCAAGCCGATCACCGTGAGGATGGGGATCAGCGCGTTCTTCAGCGCGTGTTTCAGCACCACGCGCCATTCGCTCATGCCCTTGGAGCGGGCGGTGCGCACATAGTCGTCACTGAGGACGTCGAGCATCGAGGCGCGGGTGAAACGCGTGATCAGGGCCGAGCTGACCAGCCCCAGCGCCAGCGCCGGCAGCACCAGATGAGCGATGCGGTCACCAAAGGAGGCGCCGGGACCGCCATAGCCCGACGTGTCGAACCAGCCGAGCCTGACGGCGAAGAACTGGATGAACAGCAGGCCGAGCCAGAAGCTCGGCACGCTGGCCGCGAACATGGCGATGGTCGTTGCCGCCTGGTCGAACAGCGAGCCGCGCCTATAGGCAGAAAGGATGCCGACGGGCAGCGCGATCACGGTGGCGATTAGCAGCGAGAAGACGGTGAGAAAGAAGGTCGGTTCGGCGCGCTGCGCAAGTGCCGCGGTGACCGGTTCGTTGAGGAAGATCGACTGGCCGAAATCGCCCTGCACGACACCGACGATGTAGCGCCAGAACTGCTCGGGGATCGAGCCGTCGAGCCCGAGTTTGGAACGAAGTGCCGCGATGTCGGCGGCGGTGGCGTCGGGGCCGAGCATGACAGCGGCCGGGTCGCCCGGCGTCACCCGCACGATGACGAAGACGATGGTGGCGACCAGGGCCATCACCACGATCATGCCGAGAAGCCTGTTGAGAACCGAGCGCAGCATATGTGTTGATATCTCCTGTCCTGGCGGGCGGCCGGATCGCGGCCCCGCCCGGATCATGCCAGGTTGCCTTTCCCGCAAGCATAGCGGGAAAGGCAGGGGTTGGGCCTATTTGCCGTCGAGGTAGGCGTTCCAGAAATAGGGCCAGGGTGCCGGCGTGACGCCCTTGAGGTTCGGCGCTTCGGCGGCGAGCGCGTTGAAGTCGCCGACCTTGTAGATCGGCGCTTCGTCGTAGATCACCTTCTGCACATCCTCATAGAGCTTGGCGCGCTTGGCCGGGTCGCTCTCTGAGTTGAAGGCGTCGAGCACCTTGTGCTTGGCGTCGCTCGACCACCAGCCCGGCGTGTTATCCGACATGAAGCCGTTGAGCGACGGCTCGGCCAGGAACGGGCTATGGGTGATGTAGATGTCCCATAGCGCCGGATCCGTCCGGTTCTTCGTCAGCGTCGCCCATTCGACGACGTCGAGTTCGACCTTGAAGCCGGCCTGTTCCAGATAGGCCTGCGCCACCTGCGCCATCTTGTAGTGGAATTCATACTGGCGGCTGGTCAGGATGCGCAGTGGCTTGCCGTCGTAACCGGCGTCCTTGAGCAGTGCGGCGGCTTTCTCGGTGTCGCCGTCGGGCTTGTAGGCCTCGGTGCCGACGTCCGAGTGCCAGATGAAGCCCTCCGGGTACATGGCGCCGTCGACGGCAAAGAAGTCTTTGGAACCGAAGGCAGCAAGGAGCATATCGCTTGGGGCCAGCGCGGCCTGGATCGCCCTGCGGATACGGATGTCGGAATTCAGCCCCTGTTTGGTGTTCATCACGAACACCGGCCAGCCGAACGGCTTCAGGATAAGCGGCTTGGTCTTGCCGGCGGAAACCTTGTCGTAGGATTCAACGGGAAGTGAATCGACATAGGCGAACTGGCCGGCGACGGCGCCCTCGACGCGCGTGTTGGCATCGGGCACCGGCACGAAGCGGATCTCGTCCAGATATTGCTTCCTTGCCCCGCCATAGCCGTTGGGTTCCCCGCCGCGCGACTTGTAGCCGTCGAAGCGGGTGAGCTGGATGAACTGGTCGGGCTTGCGCTCCTTGAGCATATAAGGCCCGGTTCCGATGAACTTGGTCAGCGGATCCTCGCCGGCGTTTTCGGATGGAATGATGATCGCGGCGGCGTTGTTCAGCGAGAGCAGCGACAGCAGCGGCGCATAGGGCTTCTTCACCGTGATCTTGACCGTGTCGTCGTCGACCGCGTCGATGGCGCTGATGACTTCCGCCGCCTGCTTGCCGCGTGTCGCCACCTTCATCCATCGGTTCAACGAGGCCAGGACGTCGGCCGAATTCATGTCGGAACCGTCGTGAAACTTCACGCCGGTTCTGAGCGCGATCGTGTAGGTCAGGCCATCAGGCGAAATCTTTGGCATGTCGGCGGCCAGAAGGGGCGTGATGCCCCATTTGCTGTCGAAAGTGTAGAGCGTCTCGTAGATGTGCTGGGTGATGATGCCGACCAGATCGGCGGTCGATGCCATCGGATCGAGCGTCGGCGGTTCGCCGATCGTGGCAACGTCGATCACGCCTCCCTTCTGCGGTTCAGCCCAGGCCAGCGCCGGCAACAATGCGGCGAGCGAGGCGACGACTTGCAATAAGCGCTTCATCCGTTCTCCTCTTGGTTCCATTTTTATGGAATATATAGCTTAGTTACGAACTAAGCTTACGCTGATGACTCGACGCGTCAAGCGGCGAAGCCCGACCTGAGCTAGATTGCGGATCCCGTCCGTGCGCGAACGGTCATGAGACAACTTCTTTCAATCTCGCCGCACTGGCCGAACCCGGCTCCGGAGCGTTCTGCAGCGCCTGAAAACTGGATCGTCCCTCGGTGTCGATGACGACAGCCTCTCCGTCGATGAGGGCGGAGCGAACGTTAAGTGTGCGTGCCTCGGACAGGATGGAGGGAAAGCGGTCCGACCAGTCCAGACCGGAGCGCGTATAGGCGCGCGCCTCGCCGCCGCCCACAGCGACAAGGAAACGGTAGCCATCGTATTTCATTTCGTGGATCCAGCGGTCGCCGGGAGGAACCGTGCCCACCAGTTTTGCGAGCTGGACCGGCCGGAATGCAGGTGGCGCCAGAATGGCCAAGCCGCGCGAGGCTGGCTTCGTGGGGCGAGTGGAAACGTCTTTGATGATTGGCCGACGCAAAGCTGACTTGCTCACTTGAGTTGGCTCAAACCAAACCCAACTGTGTCTGCCATTATCGTCTCCCTGTTCCGTAGCTGCGCCGTCACGACGCTCGACCTGTAACGCTTTGGTACGACTTGCGATCCTGAGCCGGGCAGAAATTCGGCGTTTCACCTGAAATCCCGCGTCTTGATCTTGATGCTGTCGATGTGGAGGTCGGGTATGTGGATGTCGCGGCTGCGCAGCCCCCTGGGCGGCAGCTCGCGCGGATCAGGTCCGGAGCCGCCATTGCGCACTTGGTCCGAGCGCTCCAACGAGGGCCGCGACTATCTCGGACTCAAGCTCGATGATCCGAGCTTCACTGCTCCGATCTACGCCAACCTCTTCGCCGACGAGCAAGGCGAGGGCACAGCCTCATCTGGGTCACGCCCCAACCGCCGCAATGGCGAGTAACTGGTCAAGCGGGCCCGTTCGAGTGGCATTTGACGGTGAAACCACCATCAACTGCTCTTTCGCAACAGAATCCCATTGTTACGAAGTACTTCAATGCCAGCTCTTTCAAGCGCATTCACGATCGCTAATATATTGTTTGCAATCGGAGTCCGCGCACCGCGTTCGAAATCAGCGATTGTCTGCCGTGCGACGCTGGCCGCGCGGGCCAGATCATCTTGGCTCCATCCCAACATTGCACGTGCGCCGCGGCACTGCTCAGCGCTGAAATTCGCCGCCTTGTCTGCAATATTATGATTGACGTCAATCAATTTGTATATTACCCCTGTCTCGAAATTGCGGTCGAAGAGGGTGCGCGAACACCCTTTTCGACCTGACCAAAGCCAAGCTGTGTGGAGCTCGGATCATGGCTGATTCCGACAATACCACGACTTTGCCTTCCGTCACGCTTGGGCGGGAGCCCGGCTCTCCGTGGACCGCAGAGCGTCCTGAGCCTTCTGCCGACCATGCAGCTGAAGATCAGCCGCCCGCTGATCCAGCGCTTGCCGTGTCCCTCGCCTGGCTCCGGGCGCACGTTGCGAAGCTGGCCTCTTGTATCCGGCAGCAGGAGGCTGGGCGCGGGCTCCTAGAGCGCGGCGCACTTTTGCCTATTGGCGAAGTCATCGGGCGCGGGGAATCTTGATTTGTGCAAGGAAGAGCAGGACAACACTGAAAGGGCGGACGCCTTGTTGGCGGAGATTGCGGCGACGCCTGCCCAGTCTCTAGCGGGTGTGGTTGCGAAGCTTGCGGCTGTCATTCGGGAGGCGACTGACAACACCGATCTGTGCGAATCTCCGCTGCCGCACGTCCGCTCGGCCTTGGCCGATCTGCGGCGTCTCACGCAGCACGCGACAAGCGATCAGCCATCTGGCTGGCCCGCCGGCGACCAGTTGATCGGCTCGCTGTTCGAGCAGTCCGCCTCGTCCTTCGCCGCTTGGCGCGCGTTCAGCGCGTGGTGCCAGGGTGATGACGAAGGCTATCGCACATGGACGAGCACATTCAAAATACTGCAGGGCGCAAGCCAATAGGCATCGCAAAGTCTTGGTCTAACTGCTCGGTGCCGAGATATCTCGTCGTCCATTCGTCAATGACGGAATACAAGGATTTCGCTCTACGCCGCGTACCCCTATCAATCCTTGAGAAGGGAAGGACGCGGATGAAGCCCGACACATCGAAGTGGCGTGACCCACAGGCATATGCATTCGTCAAAGGCGCAGCCGCTGACGAGATCGCCTGGGAGTTCCTGCGACGCAACCCGCACTATCAGCAGGACTTCGCAACCTCCCGCTCGGCTAAGGCGAGGCGCGCATTACGCAAGCGCTGGGGTTTGCAGTTTCGCCGCTCGGCCTGACCAGTCCGCGGTCGAGCAGCCCGTCTATTGGGCGCCTCAGATCGATCCAGGGGTCATCATCCTTGTCGAGGTTCCGCCCGAACTGCACACGGGCCAGGGCAGCGCCTCCGACGTCCCGCTGGTCGCGGGCCGGCGTGACGAGGTCGGCCTTCATATGCGGTCTGGCGGCACACAACTGGCGCTTCTCGGCGACGCGGAGCCAGGTGAACCGCTCGCCGCCATCATCCCGCTGGACGACATGGCGCACGACCGGCTCCAAGCCATCGAGCGGTTCATCCGCTTGATCCGCAGGCAACACCTTCCTGACGCCCAGTTGACCGCGGCCCAGCGCCGGCGCCTTGGCCACATGCTGCGATGCCTCGATGGCCGGGAAGAGCAGGCATCCCATTTTGAAGTCGCTACCGCCTTGTTCGGTCGGCGACTGGTCAGTGCTGCCGACTGGCACGACTCGGCTTTTCGATATCAGACGCATCGCTTAGTGCGGGACGGTTTCAAAATGGTCGAGCGCGGCTACCGCCAATTGCTTCGCGCGCGACGGCGCCTTTCCTGAAGGGGTTTCGACGCCGCCTGGTTCACTTGATGCGTGGTCTCCAAGCCAAGCCTACGATCCTGAAGTGAACGGCGTTTTTGCGCCTAAAGCCAGACATTCAGGTTCCAGTCGACGCTCCCCAGAAGCGGACAGCGGCGGCCTGTAGGGCGCTGCCTCCTATCTTGGGGTCGACTATGGCGGCGCTGCCCTGGCCGAGCGAAGCGTGGGCCTACGTTGAGCGGCGAAACAACGTAACGCGGGTGGCGCGTTTGTCACCGAAGAACCTTGCCGTCCGTCAGGAATGGGGTGGGAAGCGGACTGGCAGGTTTCGGTTCTCGCAGGCGTGCTTCGCTGCGGTCAGCCCGGAATATGGACGCCATTTCAACGATCAGCGCGACATTCTTACAATGCCGCGCGACGAAAAAGGTGCATCCAGAGGCTTCCTCCCCATTCCCAAGTGTACAGCAAACGTCATGATAGATCTGCGGGAAGGGCGATCCAAATGGCCTTGCGCCCGTAGCACGACCCGTCGACTCTGCAGTGCGGGCGAAGGCATCTCGATCCGAGCAGTGAGCCGCTCAAAGGTAGCGTGCGCTTGGCACTGGAGGGAAAGAGGCTTCGATGCAGTACTTGCCGAGTCCGTGTCAGGAAATCCGCTGGCGAAACAATCCGCTTAATCTTTGCTGATCCCGCATGCCGCCATTGCCTCCCTCGGCATTTCGCGGAGCGCACCAACGACCTCTCGAACGGGCTGATCTGGCCGAAGGACGGCTGAAGCCTCGATCGCCTATGCCGCAATGGCGCGGCGCGAGTTTCTTCCCCTGGGCAAAGCCCATTCCTCGCGGAACCAAGAAACGCGCGCCTGCGCCATCCTCCGCTTTGCTGCGGTCGCAAGCGATGCGGCGGCGGTCGCCTCCGGCCTCACGATCGCCATCGAGGTCGCATGGTGCGGGCTCGGAAACGAAAACGGAGACTGAAAATGGCTACCATCGGCATCTTCAAGAAGACCAGTGCGAACGAGTTCGCCGGCGAGATCGTCACCCTCAGCGTCCAGGCCAAAGGCGTGCGCATCGTCCCCGACACCCGGGCCAGCGGCGAGAACGCACCAAGCCACCGCGTCGTGGTCGGCAAGGCCGAGATCGGCGCCGCCTGGTCCAAGCGCTCCAACGAAGGTCGCGACTATCTCGGCCTCAAGCTGGACGATCCGAGCTTCACCGCTCCAATTTACGCCAACCTCTTCGCCGACGAGGAAGGCGAGGGCCACAGCCTCATCTGGTCCCGCCCCAGCCGCCGCAACGGCGAGTGAACTGGCAGACGCCTCGCCCGGTACCGGGCGGGGCGTCTCCTGATGATGGCGCGCGGGCATTCCGCGCCGCAGGCCGCCATGACCGGGCCTTCTGTCATCAGATACGTTGCTGATGCGCGACGGCGTGAAGATGGTCGCGCGCGGCGCCCGCCAATTGCAGCACGCGCCGGCGGCGCTGCCGAAGGCCTCTTAGCGGTGCGAAATAGCGCCCCTCAATTGCGCACCTGATCATGGTGCCCTTGCTCCTCCATCCTGGCCATCGATCGCCGTTCAACCGCAACGGCCGGAAGGAGACACCTCATGAACACCGACGCCGCGCCATTGCCGCCGCGCTACCTGCGCACTTCTGAAGCCGCGCATTTCCTCAGTCTCTCGGCGCGCACACTTGAGAAACATCGCACCTACGGCACAGGGCCCGCCTATCGCAAACTCGGCGGCCGCGTCGTCTACGCCATCGACGACCTCCAGGCCTGGGTTCAGCGCGGCGCGATGACATCGACATCCGATCCGTATGGCTCGCTGCTGCCCGCCAAGCCTCAGGCCGCCCGCCTGATCCCCTATGCCGGACGCGAAAGGCGCTGAGCCCGCCGATCTCCCCAATGTCGGCACGGCCACGCCCACCATTGGAGCGCGAACAGCTCGACCTATTCCAGGCGCTGCCGGGCGTCGTGGCGCCACGCGATGCGCAGGACCTCATGGCCTATCCCTTCTTCTCCCTCGCCAAATCCAGGCGCGTTGCGCCGATCGACTTTCACGCCGGCGATGTTGCGATCCGTGTCGAAGCAATGCCCGATCACGGCATGGCGACGATCTGGGACGCCGATATCTTGATCTGGGCCGCGAGCCAGATCGTCAACGCTCGGGACGCCGGATTGCGCACATCCCGCCTGATGGCCGCGACGCCATATGAGATGCTTACCTTCATCGGCCGCGGCGTCTCCAAGCGAGACTACCAGCGTCTCAAGGCCGCGCTCGACCGCCTGCAGTCGACAAGCGTCGTCACCTCCATTCGCCAGCCGGCCGAGGGCCGCCGTCATCGCTTCTCGTGGATCAATGAGTGGCAGGAGCGCTGCGGTCAAAACGGTCGCCCGCTTGGCGTCGAACTGATCCTGCCCGATTGGTTCTATCGCGCCGTCATGGACGATGCGCTGATCTTGACAATCGACCGGGCCTATTTTGGGCTGACGGGCGGCCTGGAGCGTTGGCTCTATCGACTGGTGCGCAAGCATGGCGGACGCCAGCGCGCCGGCTGGCGTTTCGATATCAGCCACCTGCATCGGAAGTCCGGCAGCCTGTCGCCGCTCAAGCGCTTCGCCTTCGAGCTACGTGACATCGTGCGCCGCCAGCCTTTGCCGGGGTATCTTCTCTTCACGGAGGTCGAAGCCAGCGGCCGCGTGATGCTGGCTTTCGAACCGGCGCCGAGGCCTGTTGACAGGATCGTGCCATCGGGAACCCGAACTATCGTGCCATCGGGAACCGCATCATCGTGCTTTCGGGAACCGTTATCGGCTCTATGCGACGGCTACGAAACGGAAAATCGGCCTCTTAACTTAGAGTCTAACTCTCAATCTAACAGTCTTGCGGGCAAGCCAAGGACTGGCGGCGTAGAGCAGAAGCGGCGGTGCGTCGGCCGGCGCGAGGGAGACGGCATATGACGCCGTCTTCTCAAGCGACGGCGCGCGGCGGCCTCACCACGGTCGAGCTGATCTGGATCGAGAAGCGTATCGAGCATCGCATCCGCTTCGGACGCCCTGCGCATGAAACGATCATCGACAAGCGGCGTCGCGTCATCGGATTTGCGCCGGGCAGTGTCTTTGCGTTCGTCCGCTGGGCGGCGAATGACTTTGGCACCATCACTTCGCGCATCGATATCGTGCGCGCCGTCTTGCCCGCCGAACCTTATCAGACGCTGCCCTATGTCCGGCCAGGCGGCGAGATCCTGCTCAAGATCGCAGGCTGGGACAAGGTTGAGCGGGTTCTCCAACTGATCGATGCGATCGAGGCGATCAGCCTCGATCCGGTCGGCGCCGCCCCTGACTATTGGCGTCAGACCCACAACCGACTGGTTGCTGGCGGAACGCTCTGTGCCTATTCGCTCGAGCAGCATCGGGCCTTTCTGTTGCGCAAGCGAGCGACATCATGAGCCGCGTCGCTTGCATGGCCGCGGCGCTCGCGGCCCTCGCCGCGACGATCGCCCCCGCTGCCGTGGACATGCCGCCGCTGCTCGTATGGAACGCATCGGCCAGCGCGCCCCTCGGCCTCTATGCGATCCGGAGAATGGCCGTTCCAACGGCAGGCGCGCTCGCCGTCATCGAACCGCCCGAGAGCGTCGCTCGGTTTGCCGCCGAGCGCGGTTACCTTCCGCTCGGTGTGCCAATGCTGAAGCACATCGAAGGGCTTCCTGGACACGAGGTTTGTCGCGTTGCTGGCGTCGTCATGGTCGACGGGATCACGATCGGCACCGCACTGAAGCGCGATCGCGAGGGACGTGCCCTGCCTGACTGGCAGGGCTGCCGCATCATCGCCGCCGCCGAAATCTTCGTCGTGAACCGGAAGGTCCAGGACAGTCTCGACGGCCGCTACTTCGGCCCGTTCCCGGTGGGTTCGATCGTCGGACGTGCGATGCCGCTTTGGACCGACGAAACGGGCGATGGCCACTACACCTGGCTCGCTCCAGCGAACTGAAATTCAGCCCAGCCAACAAGACGAAGGAGATAGTCCATGGCCGAGATCGGCGTCTTTCACAAAACTGAACCTGGTTACTCCGGGCGCATGCGAACGCTGCTCGTGGATGCCGAACTGGTGCTCGTCCCCGCCAAAAAATGCGACGGCAAAGCGCCGGATTTTCGCATCCACATCGGCGACGGCAGCGGCCCCGAGGTCGGCGCGGCCTGGAAGGAAACCGGACAGACGGCTGGCGACTATCTGTCGTGCCGATTGGAGGATCCGCTGTTTGGTCGGCGCTTTCGCGCCAGTCTGTTGCGATCCGACAATGGCTCCTGGTCGCTGCGCTGGATCCGGCCGAAATCGCGGCCGGAGCGTGCTCGATGAGTCGGCGATCGGCACCGAAATGTGCGGACGAAAGGCGCCGCGTCGGTTGGTTGCCTGGTCGCAGGGAAGCACGTTGGCTTATCGGTGGCATGCTGATTTTCTGCCACGCGATGACGGGGCCCGTCGCACAATCAGCGCCGGTCTCGCGCAAATCGGCGGACGATCCTTATGCCGCGCATATCGCCGAAGCGTCGCATCGCTTTCGCCTTCCTCAGCTCTGGATACGGGCAGTCATGCACCTGGAAAGCGCCCGCGACCCACGCGCCGTGTCGCGAAAGGGTGCAGTGGGTCTGATGCAGATCATGCCCGGAACCTGGGCCGAGCTGCGCCTTCGTCATCAACTCGGCCACGATCCCTATGATCCACACGACAACATCCTTGCCGGCACCGCCTATCTTCGCGAGCTGTATGATCGATACGGTTCACCGGGCTTCCTGGCCGCCTACAATGCGGGGCCGGGGCGTTACGAAGCCTCCTTGAGGGGCCGCCCGCTGCCGGCTGAAACCCGGGCCTATGTTGCGATGCTCCGCCCTTTCTGGGGCGGCGGTGATGCACCCGGCGCGCTCACCGCCGCTCATGCGAAGGCCGTCACCTGGAAGGTCGCGCCGCTGTTCATAGTGCGGTCCGGGCCGTTGGCCGCTTCCGGTCTTTCGTCCAGCGAAGACGCTTCCGTCGAGGTCTCCTCGTCACCGTCGGTGCGCAAACTTTTCGCGGCCAGTTCGCAGCGTCGCGAACTGTTCCCTGGGTCCGACCTCCGGAAATCGCAGCGATGACGAGGTCTCCGTCAAACCGCGCCCCGGCGCCTCTTTGGACGTCGCAGCCTTTGAGGCGCACGGGGCAAGAGGCAGCAAGTAAGCGTCCGGGCGTTGCACGTCGCTCAAGTCTTGACAGGATTTCCGACTTTCCAGACCCAGGGCAGGAGTTCATC
>NZ_VFUR01000037.1:0-21155 GCF_006441095.1 Mesorhizobium sp. B2-5-4
GGTACCGAGCAGGATGCCGGTGCGCTCCGGGCGGGTGTAGATCTCGCCCTTGAAGTCGAGCACGCCGATCATTTCGCGGCCGGTCGACTTGTTGAATTCCTCAACCTCCGGCATCGGTTCGGTAAGCAGATACATGTGCTCCATGGCCAGCACCGGCAGCTCGACGCCGACCATGCGGCCGATCTCGCGCGCCCACAGGCCGCCGCAGTTGACGACATGCTCGGCGTGAACCGTGCCCTGCTCGGTGACGACATTCCAGGTGCCGTCCGGCTGCTGCGTCAGGTCGACCACGCGGTTGCGCAGCACGATTTCGGCGCCGAGTTTTTTCGCCGCCTTGGAATAGGCGATGGTGGTGCCGGAGGGGTCGAGATGGCCTTCAACCGGATCCCACATGGCGCCGACGAAATTGGTCTCGTCCATCAGCGGGAACATCGCCTTGGCTTCGGACGGCGTGATCAGTTCGGTGTCCATGCCGAGATAGCGGCCCTTGGCGTGGGCCAGCCGCAGGAAGTCCATGCGCTCGGGCGTATCGGCCAACATCACGCCGCCTGTCAGGTGCAGCGAGCAGGATTGGCCCGAGATCTCCTCGATCTCCTTGTATAGCTGGACCGTATAGGCCTGCAGCTTGGCGACGTTCGGATCGCCGTTCAGCGTATGGAAGCCGCCCGCCGCGTGCCAGGATGAGCCCGAGGTGAGCTCCGAGCGCTCGATCAGCATGATGTCGGTCCAGCCGGCCTTGGCCAGATGATAGAGCACCGAGCAGCCGACGACGCCGCCGCCGATGACAACCGCTTTTACATGGGATTTCATGAAGATAGATCCGTTTTTGAAGAGATTGAATCGAATGAATGGGGCGTGAAAACAAAGTTCAGGTCGGATTCAGCAATGTTTTCGGAGAGCCTGCCATCAAGCGCGGCTAGGATGGTCTTACAGACGGAAGTACGATGTTTCAGGACATCGTGGCTCCAGACACGCAGGATCGAATAGCCTTGCGCGCGCAGAAAATTGTCGCGGCGGCGCCCATAGGGACTGTCGGCGTGCTGGGATCCGACCTCGATGACGAGCCGATTTTCGCCGCATGCGAAGTTTGGGTAGAAGGGGCCGATGGAGAGCTGACGGGTAAAGCGATGACCGCCAAGCTTGCGCGCTTTCAGTTCAAGCCAAAGCAATGCCTCTGCTTGGCTGCCCGCTTGGCGGAGCTTTCGCGCTCGCTGCGTTGTGCCAGCTTTGCGGCGGCTGCGCGTTCGGGGAGCGCCTTCCCCCACTCCGTCGCTGCTTCGCAGCGCCACCTCTCCCCCCTCAGGAGGGAGAGGAAGGGCGCCAGACGGCCTAAGCTCGCGCCTTTCCTCTCCCCCGTCGATCGGGGGAGAGGTGGCGAGCGAAGCTCGACGGAGTGGGGGGCGACTGTTCATCAATACAGATCAAAAATCGGTCGGCGCGCCGCCTTCGGCCGTGCGTTTCTGGACGAAGGCGTTGAGTTCTTCGCGGATGGCGGGATCCATGTAGGGCTCGTCATAGGACGCCAGCCGCTCCTTCCAGACCTTGTTGGCCTTTTCCAGCGCCGTCGGCGAGCCGGCTTCCGCCCAGGTTTCGAAATTGCGCCAGTCCGAGAGGATCGGCGAATAGAAGGCGGTCTTGTAGCGGTCCTGCGTGTGCTGGGTGCCGAAGAAGTGCCCGCCGGGGCCGACCGACTGGATGGCATCGAAGCCGAGCGCCTCTTCGGAGAGGTCGAGCGGGGTCAGGAATTCGGCCACCATCTGCAAGAGGTCGATATCCAGAATGGTCTTCTCGTAGGAGCAGCGCAGGCCGCCCTCGAGCCAGCCGGCGGCATGCATCATCAGATTGCCGCCACCCTGGATGGCGCCCCACAGCGAGAACACGCTTTCATAGGCGGCCTGCGCGTCGACCGTGTTGGCGGCGCAGGTGTTGGAGGTGCGGTAGGGAATGTTGTAGCGGCGGGCAAGCTGGCCACCGACCAGCTGCGCCTTCATGTATTCGGGCGTGCCGAAGGCCGGCGAACCGGACTTCATGTCGACATTGGAGGTGAAGCCGCCGTAGCCGACCGGCGCGCCCTTCCTGACCATCTGGGCGAAGGCAATGCCGGACAGTGCTTCGGCATTCTGCTGCACCAGCGCGCCGGCGATGGTGACAGGAGCCATCGCCCCCGACAGGGTGAAGGGCGTGACGATGACGACCTGGCCCTTGCTCGACATCTGGATGATGCCTTCCATCATCGGCACGTCGAGCTTGAGCGGCGAATTGGTGTTGATGATGGTGAAGACGGATGGCTCCGTGAGCAACTGCTCATGGCTGATGCCGCGCGCGATGCGGGTGATCTCGATGCCGTCGACATTGCGCTCCTTGCCGAGCGAATAGATGTGGAACACCTTGTCGGTCAGCGTGGCGAGGTCGCGGATGCATTCGAGGTGGCGCACCGAAGGGTGGATGTCGGTCGGTTCGACCGGATAGCCGCCCGTGCAATTCAGGATGTTGTGCATCTGGGCCAGCCGCAGGAAATTGCGATAATCCTGCTGGTTGCCCGGCCGGCGGCCACGATCGATGTCGGAGCAATTGGGCGCCGACGCCATCATCGAGATGATCAGATTGTCGCCGCCAAAGCGCACATTGTGGGCAGGGTTGCGGGCGTGGATGGTGAATTCGGACGGGCAGTTCGACACCAGCTCCAGGATCATGTCGCTGTCGAAGCGCACGCGCTCCGAGCCCTCGCGCACATCGGCGCCATGCGCCTTCATGATGCTGCGGGCTTCGTCGTGCAGAACGTCGACACCGATTTCGCGCAACACCCGCAAGGAAGCGAGGTGGATCGATTCCAGCTCGTCCTCGGAAACCAGCTTGGTCGGCGTCAGCGGATTTTTCAGCTGGCGGAAAGCCGGTTGCTCGAACGCGGCCGAGCCACCGGCGCGCTTTCCGGCGCGACCGCCCCGGCGGGCGCGGTCGGGCACCAAAGCCGGCTCTGAGGGTTGTAGGGCGGCGGTCATGATGGTCCTCGTAGGATGCGATAATGGGCGGCATAATGGACCGGCGCCCGCCCGGCCATTGCGGAGGCGGCGACCACTAGGGCGAGGGAAGCGACATGCCGGAACGGCAGTTGCGTGGACGCGACATCCGCCTTGATCATCCACCCGTTGGCGCAAGCGGATCTTGCTTGCCGGCCCTTTCTTTCCGCCGATCGAACCCGTAGCTAGTGGGGCCTGTCGGCAGGGAGGTTAGCCGGCACGTCACATGGAATGGCAGCATGGTCGCAACCGGCTCGAGCGAAGGCGAAGCGGGAAAAGCGATCGGACCACTGGGATTGCCGACCGTGATCGTCGCTCTCGACGCTTTGCTGGTCGCCTTCGCTATCTATAGATCGGCCAGCCGCAGAGGCTCCTGGCAGGGTTTGGCTGGAGCCGGGCGTCGGTTCGGGCCGCGGGGCTTACCCGGGCCTGACCGAACCGCTAAGTCTGCAACCACGACAGCATTATGGATCATGGACTTGGTGGACACGAGAAGCGACGAGACGATGCAGTGGGCGGCGATCACCGGTGTGATCGCAACCGTGTCCGTGTTCGCCATCGCGCAGGGCCTATCCTACCCGCTGTTGAGCTTCATCCTGCAGCGCCAGGGTGTCTCGCCGGCGATGATCGGCCTGTCGGCGGCAATGACGCCTGTCGGCTTCATCCTGTCATCGCCACTGATACCTGGCCTGGCAAGGCGGTTCGGGGCAGGGCGCACGGCGCTCACCTGTGCCGCACTCTCGGCTGTCGTGCTGGCGCTGATCGGCTGGACGCAGAACGTCTATCTCTGGTTTCCGCTGCGCTTCCTGATCGGCGTAGTGACCAACCCACTCTATGTGCTCAGTGAGATCTGGGTGATCGCGCTCGCACCGCCGGCCCGGCGCGGCCGCATCATGGGTCTCTATTCGACGATCATTTCCGCTGGCTTCGCGACCGGCCCGCTTTGCCTGCTTGCCGTCGGCACGGAAGGCTGGCCGCCGTTCCTTGTCGGCATTGGCGCCTTCGTGCTCTGCGGCTTCTGCCTGGCATCGGTTCTGCCGCGGCTGCCCAGGGTGGACGAGGCAGAGCATCAGGTTTCGGTGATGGGTTTCATGCCTCTCGCCTGGCTGCTTCTGTCGGCGGTGGTCGTGGCCGCCGGCTTCGAGCAGGCGGTGCTGGCGCTGCTGCCTGTCTATGGCACGTATCATGGCATCGCGGAGGCTCGCATGTCCGCGCTGCTGTCGGTCATGATTGCCGGCAACATTGCCATGCAGGTGCCGCTTGGCCTGCTGGCCGAGCGGCTGACGGCCCGCCTGGTGCGCTTCATCTGCGTCTCGCTGACTGTGTTCGGTTGTGCGCTGCTGCCGGTTCTGATCGAAACCCCGCTGGTCTGGCCCTGTGTGTTCGTCTGGGGCGCGGTGTCCTACGGCATCTACACGATGTCGATCATCGAGCTTGGCGAGCGCTTTACCGGCTCGGCGCTGGTTGCCGGCAATGCGGCATTCTCCCTGATGTGGGGCGTCGGCGGCATTCTGGTTCCGCCGCTTACCGGCGGCGTGATGGATGTGTTTGGCGCGGTCGGCCTGCCGGTCACGCTTGGTGCGATCTGCGCTACGCTGGCCTTGGCGACGATCATCCGCCGGCGGGTGCTGTGAAGCAATGTGATGCGGACCGCAAAAGACCATATCGCATCTTGAATGTCAGCGCCGCCAACGCGATGTAGGCAAGGCCGCCCAGAATCCCCGGAGACCTGCATGACCTTTTCGACGACCAAAGCCCAGCCCTCTCAGAAGGCCGGCGATCCCTTCCTCTGGCTGGAAGACAGGACCAGCAAACAGTCGCTCGACTGGGTGCATAGCCAGAACGAGGTCACGGTGGCGGAATTGCAGGGCGATCCATCCTACCAGGTTTCGTTCCAGACGGCACTCGACCTGATGACGGCCGAGGACAATATCGCGGTTGGCACGGCAATCGCGGGCCATGTCTACAATTTCTGGCAGGACAAGAACAATGCGCTCGGCCTGTGGCGGCGCACGACGATCGCTTCCTACAAAACCGACAAGCCCGACTGGGAGACGATCATCGACTTCGATCAACTGGCGGCGAAGGAGGGGATAAAGTGGGTGTTCGGCGGCGCTGTCAGGCTTTACCCCGATTTCAATCGCTGCCTGGTCTCGATGTCGCCCGATGGTGGTGACGCCAGCGCGATGCGCGAGTTCGACATCGCGGCCAAGTACTTCGTCGAAGGCGGTTTTCAGGCGCCGGCCTCGAAATCGGGCTTCGGCTGGCTGGACGAGGATACGGTGATCGTCTCGGCCGCATTCGAAGACGCCGACAAGACCGAGTCCGGATATCCGCGTGTGGTCAAGCTCTGGAAGCGCGGCACGAGGTTGGAAGAGGCGACGCCGATCTTCGAGGGAAAGACCGAGGATCTTGCCGTTGGCGCCGGGGTCGAGTTCGATGGCGAGAAGCGTCACCTGTTTCTGGCGCGGACACTCAACTTCTTCGCGTCGCACAGTTTCCTGCGCCTCCCTTCGGGAGAGAACCGCCGCATCCCCCTGCCCGACGACGTCACCGACACCGCGCTCTTTAGGGATCAACTGGTGTTTGGAGTGCGGACGCCATGGACGGCGCCGGACGGCACCGCATGCCAGCCGGACGGGCTTTATTCGATCGATTTCGCGTATTGGATCGAAACCGGCAGTTTTGGTACGATCGAGACGTTGCTGGCGCCGGCATATCGCGTCTCGATCGCCGGTATCAGCCGCACGCAGGACCGCCTGTTCATCAACCTGATGGACAATGTGCGTGGCAAGGTTCTCGTTTGCGAGCGTAGGGACGACGCCTGGTCGCTGAAACCTGTCACGCTGCCCGAAAACGGCACTGTCGGCATCAGCCATGCCGAGCATTTCGGCTCCACCGTCTCCTTCTCCTTCACCGATTTCCTGACGCCGAGTTCGATCATCTGGTCCGATGACGATGGCGAGACGCTCGCCACCGTGAAGTCGCAGCCGGCGCGCTTCGATGCCTCGCCGCTTGTCTCGGAACAGTTCGAGGCGCGCTCGAAAGATGGCACGATGATCCCTTACTTCGTCGTCAGGCGGCGCGACCAGAATGGGCCGGTGCCGACGCTGCTCTACGGCTATGGCGGTTTCGAAGTGCCGCTGTTGCCCGGCTATGCCGGCGTGCGCGGCAGGCTGTGGCTGGAGAAAGGCAATGCCTATGTGCAGGCCTGTATTCGCGGCGGTGGCGAGTTCGGCCCGGCCTGGCACCAGGCTGCGCTGAAAGGCAAGCGCCAGACCGGCTTCGACGACTTTGCCGCGGTGGCCGAGGATGTCGTCAGGCGTGGCATCGCAACGCCTGCGTCGCTTGGCATTCAGGGCGGCTCCAACGGCGGCCTGCTGACGGGCGCTTCCCTGACGCAGCATCCCGAGCTTTTCGGCGCAGTCATCATCGATGTGCCGCTACTCGACATGCTGCGCTACACCGAACTGCCGCCGGGCGCTTCGTGGATGGCCGAATATGGCGATCCGTCAAAGCCTGAAGACGCCAAATGGCTTTCCGCCTATTCACCCTACCAGCATGTCAAGGCGGATGCCGCTTATCCCCCGGTGCTGCTGACCACCTCGACCGCGGACGACCGGGTCCATCCGGGCCATGCGCGCAAGATGGCGGCCCGCCTGCAGGAAGCCGGACACGGCAAGACGCTGTTCTTCGAGGAGATCGAAGGCGGTCATGGCGGGCGCGGCGACCGACGGCCGCAGGCGGCGCAGACGGCGATGAAGTATGTGTTCCTGCAGCGGGCGCTGAGCGGCGAAGCCTGACATCATGCCATGGCGCCACTTGAGCAAAGGGTGGTTCACCTCGACCGTCCTTTGCTCTAAGGTGCCTTCATGGCTCTCGCTAGATTATCAGCTCGCGCATTCCGGGTCGCGGTGACGCCATCGTCACGCACGCTGCGCGCCGAGCTTTTGCGGCTGTGCGCCCGTATTGGTTATTCGCCACCTGCCGTCCTCTGACGAATTCGCCCCGGCACCGCCGGAAGGATTTCAGAGGAAAGATCAAATCAATGACCTATCAGAATTATTCGCTGAAGCAGCTTCAGCAGATCGACGCCGCGCATCACTTGCATCCTTTCACCGACCATAAGGAGCTGCGTGAGGCCGGCGCGCGCGTCATCACCCACGCCAAGGGCCCGTTCATATACGATTCCGAAGGGACGGAACTGCTGGACGGCATGGCCGGCCTGTGGTGCGTCAATATCGGCTACGGCCGTGACGAACTGGCCGAGGCCGCCTATGCCCAGATGAAGGAATTGCCTTACTACAATTCCTTCTTCAAATGTTCGACGCCGACGCCGGTGCTGTTGTCGAAAAAGCTCGCCGAGATCGCGCCACGCAACGTCAACCAGGTGTTTTACGGCTCGTCAGGTTCGGAGGCCAACGACACCGCGTTGCGCCTTGTGCGCCACTATTGGGTGCTGGAAGGCAAGCCGGAGAAGAACCGCGTCATCTCGCGCAAGATGGCCTATCACGGTTCGACCATCGCCGGCACTTCGCTCGGCGGCATGGATGCCATGCACAAGCAGCTCAACGGCGCGGTGCCCAATATCGTCCATGTGATGATGCCCTATGCTTATGAGCTGGCTCTGCCTGGCGAAAGCGATCACGATTTCGGCCTGCGCGCGGCAAAGTCCGTCGAGGATGCCATCATCGAGGCTGGCGCCGACAAGGTCGCAGCTTTCATCGGCGAGCCGGTGATGGGGGCGGGTGGCGTCAAGATCCCGCCGGCGAGCTACTGGCCCGAAGTGCAGCGCATCTGCCGCAAATACGACGTGCTTTTGATGCTGGACGAGGTCATCACCGGCTATGGCCGGACAGGTGAGTGGTTCGCGGCCCAGACCTTCGGCATCGAACCGGATACCATCACCACGGCCAAGGCGCTGACATCGGGCTATCAGCCGCTCTCGGCGCTGCTGGTTGGCGATCGCATTGCCTCGACGCTGGTCGAGAAGGGCGGCGAGTTCAACCACGGCTACACCTATTCGGGGCACCCAGTGGCCTGCGCCGTGGCGCTGAAGAACCTCGAGATCATCGAACAGGAAGGCCTGGTCGATCGCGTCAGGAACGACACCGGACCCTATTTCGCCAAGGCTTTGCAGGAGCGTATCGCCGGGCATGATCTGGTCGGCGAGGTGCGTTCGATCGGCCTGATGGGTGCGATCGAGATCGTCAAGGACAAGACGACGAAGGAACGCTTCCTGCCGCCGGGAAGTGCCGCGGTGACGGTGCGCGATCATGCAATCGCCAATGGCATGATGCTGCGCGCCACCGGCGACACGATGATCCTGTCGCCGCCGCTGATCTGGACCCGCGACACCATCGACATGGCCTGTGAGCGCATCGGCAAGGCGCTCGACCTGGCGCAGGCCGACCTGCGCAGGCGGTAAAACGGAACCGGGCGTCCGTTGATCGGGCGCTCTCTTCTGGCCGCACGCCGTCGCTGTTCAACGGCGTCGCGGCCGAACGGTCGATCAGCGCCGCGCTGAAGCCGGCCAACCGCCCCGTGAAGGCAAATTTTCGCCGGCTTTCGACAAAGGGTTGAAGCGGGCGTCGCGGAACTTTTTTGCGCATCGTCGAAGTCTTGCGCTAGAACCAATCGGCATACACGCCGATGGGGAACAACATGGCCGGACAACCGCTCAACCAACCGGCTGAAATTCCAGCCGAACTCGATCGCTGGAATTGGGGCGCCTTCTTCCTCAACTGGATTTGGGGCATCGGCAACAGCACCTTCATCGCGCTGCTGGCGCTGATCCCCGTCGTCAACCTCATCATGATCTTCGTGCTCGGCGCGCGCGGCAGCCGCTGGGCTTGGCGGAACCGGGCTTGGCGCGACGCCGAGCAGTTCCGCAAGACGCAGCGCAATTGGGCGATTGCCGGCCTTGCCGTATGGGTGGTCAGCATCGGCGGCTGTGCGACGATGGTCGGCAGCATTCCCTTCGTGCTCAAAGGCAGTGATGCCTACCATATGACGATGGACGCAGTGCGTGCCGATACCCGTGTCACGGCCGCCATCGGCGATGATGTGACGGATAATTTCTGGGTCGGGGGCAGTCTCAACGTCAATGCGAACGGCGCGGGCGATGCCCAGTTCAGCATCCCCGTCCATGGCGCCAAGGGTAAGGGCACCGTATATTCCCATCTGGTTCGCACTGCCGGCACATGGAGCACGCGCCTGCTGGTGCTCCGCGTCGACGGCGTCGATGCACCGATCGTGCTGACCAATGAAGATCACGTGCCGATCCCGGGCGCGGCGATCGGAATATAGACGGATCATCGATAATAAAGGGGTCGGAAACGCAAAAACCGCGCCCCACCGGGAACGCGGCTTTGCCAGATACGCATGGCGTTTCGCTACGAAGACACTTGCGAAACTTACGGGCTCCGGCACGCGAGACCTGATCCGGAGCGCCGGGCGGATGCGATATATCCGCCTCGCAATCCGTTTTATAGGGACATCGTTACCGCGGAGTTATCGAGAGCTTAAGCAAATCTAAATTTGCGGCCCTTCGACTGGAAGGACCGGAAAAAAGTCAATCCGATCCGCTGGTTACGCCGGGTTGCCGCGCAGAAAATTAATTATGCCGGAGAAATCCGCGCCGCCATGTCCCTGGGCATTGAACAGGGCATAGAGTTGCGCCGCTTCGGCGCCGAGCGGCGTCACCGCGCCGGCGCCAAGCGCTGCTTCCTGGGACAATTTCAGGTCCTTCAGCATAAGAGCCGCAGCAAATCCCGGCTTGTAATCCTTGTTGGCGGGCGAAGTGGGAACCGGGCCGGGCACCGGGCAATAGGTGGTCAGCGACCAGCACTGGCCTGACGACGTCGAGGCGACGTCGAACAGCGCCTGATGCGACAGGCCGAGTTTCTCCGCCAGCACGAAGGCCTCGGCGACGCCGATCATCGAAATGCCGAGGATCATGTTGTTGCAGATCTTGGCGGCCTGGCCGGCGCCGTCGCTGCCGCAATGGACGATGCGCCCGGCCATCGGGTTCAAGATCGGCTCGGCGGCGGCGAAGGCACCATCGGATCCCCCGGCCATGAAGGTCAATGTACCGGCCGTGGCACCACCGGTGCCCCCCGAAACCGGCGCATCGATCGACAGCAGGCCATGCTTCGCGGCAATCGCATGCGCCTTGCGTGCCGAGTCCACGTCGATGGTCGAGGAATCGATGAACAAGGCATTTTTCTTCGCCTTGGGAGCGATGTCCTCATAGACCGACAAAACATGCTTGCCGGCGGGCAGCATGGTGATCACCACGTCGGCATCCTTCACCGCCGCGAGCGCATTGGCCATGACAACGACGCCATGTTCACGCGCGATGGTGAGGTTTTCCGGCATCAGATCGAAGCCATGCACCGTATGGCCCGCCTTGACCAGGTTTGCGGCCATCGGATTGCCCATATTGCCGAGGCCGATGAAGGCGGTCGTCGTCATTGTCTCTCTCCCGGAGTTTGCTGGCTTCAGCGGCCGATCAGCGCGCGCGCGATGATCACGCGCATGATCTCGTTGGTGCCTTCCAGAATCTGGTGCACGCGCAGATCGCGAACCAGCTTCTCGATGCCATAATCATGCAGATAGCCGTAGCCGCCGAGCAATTGCAGCGCATCGTTGGCGATGTCGAAGCCGGTGTCGGTGACGAAGCGCTTGGCCATCGCCGACCATTTGCCGGCATCCGGGGCCTTGCGGTCGAGTTTGGAGGCAGCCGCATAAAGAAAGATGCGCGCCGCCTGCAACTCTGTCTCCATGTCGGCCAGCCTGAACTGCAGCGCCTGGAACTGGTTGATCTTCGAGCCGAATGCCTTGCGCTCGGCGGTATAGGAGAGCGCCTTGTCGAGCGCCGACTGGGCGCCGCCCAGCGAACAGGCCGCGATGTTCAGCCGGCCGCCGTCGAGCCCGGCCATGGCGATGCCGAAACCGGCGCCTTCGCCCGACAGGAGATTCTCCGCCGGCACCTTGCAGTCCTCGAAGATGACCTGGCGGGTCGACTGCATATGCCAGCCCATCTTGTGCTCGTTGGCGCCGAAGGAGAGGCCGGGCGCATCCTTGGGCACGACAATGGTGGAGATGCCTTTCGGGCCGTCGGCGCCGGTGCGCACCATGACGGCGTATACATCGCTGTCGCCGGCGCCCGAGATGAACTGCTTGGCGCCGTTGAGAACATAGTCGCCGCCGCTCTTCACCGCGCGGGTCTTCAATGCAGCGGCATCGGAGCCGGAACCCGGCTCGGTCAGGCAATAGCTCGCCAGCCATTCCATGGAGGTGAGCTTCGGCAGGAAACGCCGGCGCTGTTCTTCATTGCCGAAACGGTCGATCATCGAGGCCACCATGTTGTGGATCGAGATGAAGGAAGAAAAGGCCGGGTCGGCATGTGACAGCGCCTCGAAGATCAGCACCGCGTCGAGTCGGCCGAGCGCGGAACCGCCGACGTCGTCCTTGATATAGATGCCGCCGAGGCCGAGCGGTCCGGTTTCCCGGATGACCTCGGCGGGGAAGTGTTTCCTGCGGTCCCAGTCGAGTGCATTCGGCGCAACGCGATCGGCGGCGAAGGCCTGCGCCATCTCCTGGATGGCGCGCTGTTCCTCGTTGAGTTCGAACTGGCTGGTGCTCGCATCGACCGCGGCGTCCATGGCGTGCTCCCTATATGTTGGCCAGCTAGCCCGCTGGCCTGTCGTTTTTGGCTTTGCGCGCGCACCAATCTAGACCAATGATGCCGCCGCGCAACCCGACCTGCCGCGGAGCGGCTGTGCACCAATGCATCTCCGGAGCAAGATGTGACGACAAAATTCGACGAACTGCTGGAACAGTTCCACGCCTACCTTGCTTCCGTCGACGACGTCCTGGTGCGCGAGGCCGTGGCGCGCATAGGCTGGGACATGCCGGCCCGCGATCTGGAGCCGTATGCGCTTGGTTGCCTGCGCCATCTCGATCGCTCGGCTGAGCTGGCGCCGATGGCCGCGAAACCCCTGGTGCAATTGCTGGCACGGCAGCGCAACGACCTCCATTGGGGGCAGACCTACAGCGAAGCGGATATCGGGAAAGATTTCATCGACAATTATGGCTGGCTGGAAATGTTCGGCACGCGCGGCCATTTCGCCAATGACGAGGTTGCGGCCGGGCTGCTGATCCTGGGGCCCGGGATCGTCTATCCCGACCATCATCACGTCGCCGAGGAGATCTACATTCCGCTGACCGGCCGTACGGAATGGCGCATGGGCGAGGGCGGTTTTCGCACGCGTGAAGCCGGCGAGGTCGTCCACCATGCCTCCAATGTCAATCACGCTATGCGGACTGGCAAGGAACCTCTGCTGGCGCTTTATATCTGGCGCGGCGGGCCGCTGGCGCAGAAGTCCACGGTCACCGGAAATGCGACGCAGGGCCAGAGCTGATGGCCAAAGCGATCATGCTGCAAGGCACGGGCTCGGATGTCGGCAAGACGGTGCTCGTCGCCGGGCTGTGCCGCGCCGCCAGGAATCGCGGCCTGAAGGTGCGGCCGTTCAAGCCGCAGAACATGTCGAACAACGCTGCCGTTGCCGATATTCCCGGTGACAACAACCATGGCGGCGAGATCGGCCGTGCGCAATGGCTGCAGGCGATCGCTTGCGGGGTTGCGCCGTCGGTCCATATGAACCCGGTGCTGCTTAAGCCGCAGACCGATGTCGGCGCCCAGATCATCGTCCAGGGCAAGGTGTTCGGCGAAGCGCGGGCGCGTGACTATCAGGCGCTGAAGGGCCGGCTGATGGATGCCGTGCTGGATTCCTGGGGCGAGGTCGGCGAGGGCGCCGACCTCGTCATCGTCGAGGGCGCCGGTTCGCCAGCCGAAATCAACCTCAGAAGCCGCGACATCGCCAATATGGGCTTTGCCACGCGCGCCGACGTGCCGGTGGTGCTGGTCGGCGACATCGATCGCGGCGGCGTCATCGCCTCGGTCGCCGGCACGCATCTGATCCTGCCGGAAGAGGATCGGTGCATGATCGTCGGCTACCTTATCAACAAGTTCCGGGGTGACGTTTCGCTGTTCGATGACGGCCTGAAGGCGATCGAGAAATTCACCGGGTGGCGCTGTTTTGGCGTCGTGCCGTGGCTGAAGGCGGCGGCGCGGCTGCCATCGGAGGATTCGGTGGTGCTGGAGCGGCTGGCGTCCGGTGAGGCGCGCGCGTTGAAGGTGGCGGTGCCGATGCTTGGCCGCATCGCCAATTTCGACGATCTCGACCCGCTCAAGGCCGAACCGCAGGTCGAGGTGGTGTTCGTGCCGCCGGGAAAGAAGCTGCCGGCCGATGCCGGGCTGGTGGTCATTCCCGGCTCCAAGTCGACGATCGGCGATCTCCTGAAGTTTCGCGAGAATGGCTGGGACCGGGATTTGGCGGCGCACCGCAAGCGCGGCGGCCATGTCGTCGGCATTTGCGGCGGCTTCCAGATGCTAGGCCGAATGGTGCGCGACCCCAACGGCATCGAAGGCAGCGTCACCGATGCCGAAGGGCTGGGCTTGCTTGATATCGAAACGGTGATGGAGCCGGAAAAGACGGTGCGCAATGTCAGTGCCCGCTCTGTGCCGTTCGACTTGCCGCTCGAGGGCTACGAGATCCATCTCGGCTGCACCACCGGCCCGGACACCATGCGGCCGTCGGCGATCATCAACGGTATCGAGGATGGTGCGATCTCCGCCGACGGCAAGGTGATCGGCACCTATATGCATGGCCTGTTCGGCGCCGACGGCTTTCGGGGAAAATTCCTCGAAAGCCTCGGCATCAAGGGGGGCGGCATCGACTATCGCGCCGAAGTCGAGCGGGCGCTGGACGAAGTCGCGGCCGAGCTGGAGAACCATCTCGACTGCGATGCGATTTTCGCGCTGGCACGTTGAAGGTCCGAATCAGGCCTTTTCATCTGCTTTCGGCCGGTAGGTGCCGAACGACCAGACATTGCCTTCGGGATCGCGGCAGATGAATTCGCGGCTGCCGTAATCGCGGTTCGTCAGTTCCTGGATGATCGTCGCGCCGGCCTTCCTGGCCTTGGCGTAGGCGGCGTCGGCATCGTCGACGGCGATATAGATCGACTTGCCGCCGCCTGAACCGGGTTCGCCGACCATCTTGCCGTAGTCGTCGTCGCGCACCGTGCCCAGCATGATCATCGAAGAGCCGAAGACCAGTTCGGCATGATGCACGACATCGCCTTCGCCATAGCAGGCACGGACGCTGAAGCCGAAGGCTTCGCCCAGCCAGTCGATCATCTTCGCCGCGTTTCTGTAGCGCAGGGCAGGGTAGAGCCGGGGTGCTTCATTGGTTGTGGTTGTGGGCATGGCTGCCTCCTTCATCCGGATTGGTCGATAACCCAGTCTGTTCGAAGGCCGTTCCGGCGTCTTGAAGAAATGTTACCTGCCAGCCAGTGCGCTGCGGCTTGTTCGGAACTACACGCCCATCGACAGTGCGGTCGGCGTTTCGCCGGCAAGGTCGCGGAACTCGCGGGCTAGATGCGCCTGGTCAGCATAGCCGCAATCGGCGGCGATGTCGGCCCAGCCGCTCGCCTGTTGCCTGGACAGGCCGAGGGCTCGGTTGAAGCGCGCGATGCGCGACAGGGTTTTCGGACCGATGCCGGTGGCGTCGGTGAATCTCCCGGCAAGATGCTTGCGGCTCCAGCCCAGCTTTTCGGCAAGAGAGGCAATGCGCGTGCGGCCGCCCGAAAAGACGATCCTGTCATAAGCCCAGGCGATCTCGGCCGGGGTCTCGCGGGCAGCGGCCAGCCGGCCGGCGACGAACATTTCCGCCAAGTCGAAACGCATGTTCCAATCCGGCGCGTTGCCAAGCCTTTCGCGCAGGGCGATGCCTTCGAGACCGAGCACGTCGTCGAGGGCTACCATGCGATCGGCCAATTCACTCATCGGCCGGCCGAAAAACCGGCGTGCGCCCAGCGGCGTGAAGTTGACCTGGACGCAGCAGGCGCCGCCGAAAGACTGGATCATCACCGGTCCGGCATAAAGGCCCGCGGCGAAGCTGGCGAAACGGTCGTTGTCGCCGGGGGTTCGGCCAAGCCCGATGGCGAAGGGTTCGGCAAAGCTGATCACCAGCGGCACGGTCAGCGAGGCATATTCGGTGTTATGGAAATAGCCAGGCGCGGTCTCGCGATAACCGCAGATATCGGTGACAACGCCGTCAAGTGCTGGGTTGGGAAGCCGCCGGCGCATTTCGAAAAGCCCCGATATGGAGCGATCCTGTTCTTTCCGGCGCTGCATCTCGATTGGCATTGGCCATCCTTCCGCCAAGCGAATCTAGCAGAGCCCGCATTGGAATCAAAAAACGCCCGGCTTTGGCCGGGCGCTCTCGGTCCCCGCTTGTCGAGGGAAACTTGTCAGGCGCCGCGCATCAGGCAGCCGGCGGCGAGCACGATGTAGGCGACTAGCACGATCCACACCGATGCGAGCGGAATGAACGCAAAAACGCCAAGCGCGGCAAGAAGGCCGATGATGGCGATGACCAGGGAAATGATGAAAACAATCTGGGTAGGCGCGCTGAGATTCATGTCTGGCTCCTCCAACATGATTCGAACAGCGATATTGTAACAGGCGCGTGATCACACACCAATCATGACGCGAAGCGGGTTGGCCGGATCGGCCAGCAGCTTCACCGCCAGAGCCACGCAGACGATGACCAGCAGCGGCTTGATCAGCTTGGCGCCGATGCGCATGGCCAAGCTCGCGCCAACGCGGGCGCCGAGGAACTGGGCAACGCCCATCATCAGGCCGATCTTCCACGAGATGACGCCGACGGCGGCAAAGACGATGAAGCCGCCGATGTTGGAGGCGAAATTGAGCAGTTTGGTGTGCGCCGTCGCCTTGAGCACGCCGTAGCCGGCGAGCGTCACGAAGGCCAGCATGTAGAAGGAACCGGCGCCCGGGCCGAACACGCCATCATAGAAGCCGATGGCCGGCACCACGGTCACGCCGAACAGGAAGGGCGAGAGGCGCTCGGCCCGGTCCACATCGTTCATGTTGGGCTTGAGCGCGAAATATAGCGCGATGGCAATCAGCACCAGCGGCAGGGCCGCGCGCAACAGGTCGCCGGGCACGATCGTGGCCAGCAACGCGCCGACGGCACCGCCGGCAAGTGCCAGCAGCGCCGATGGCAATTGCCGGCGCAGGTCGACATGGCCTTTCGAGGCATAGTGGATCGTCGCCGACCCGGAGCCGAACATGCCTTGCAGCTTGTTGGTTCCAAGCGCTTCGACCGGCGAGAAACCGGCAAGCAGCAACGCCGGAATGGTGATCAGTCCGCCGCCGCCGGCAATCGAATCGACAAAGCCCGCGGCAAAAGCCGCGAGGGCAAGCATGGCGATGGACTGGATGCTGAGGTCGATCATCTGATCTGTCGAGATGTCCGGTCGGCTGAGATAGCGCGCGTTCGACCACGACCACCCCGTTTGCGCAAGGCCGATTCCGCGCTAATTCTATTGAAGAGGAATCGGAAAGGGGCCGTTCATGGCATTCGCGTTGCTGGACCAGATACGCTCGATCTTCGACGGCGACCCGGGCGTGCGCAAGGTCGCGGACGATCCCGTCTTGTCGGCGGAACTCCTGATGCTGTTCCGGATGATCCTGGCAGATGGCACAGTGAGCGAGAGCGAGATGGTTGCCTTCCGGCGCATCTGCAAGGATGCCTTCGGCATTCCGGAGAGCAGCATCGATGCCGTCATCGAATACCTCAACGAATTCGGCTACGAGACCAACGGCTCGCAGGCGATCGCGCTGTTCCGCGATCTCGACGTCGAGCGGCGCAAGCAATTGGCCCAGCACATGGCGGAGATCGCCAAGGCGGATTCGCAGCTGGCCGAAACCGAGGTGCGGCTGCTCCGCCGCACGCTCGATTTGCTCGACATCAGCCCGGTCGATGTGGTGAAGCCGGAAGATTGACACTGCGTGAGACACCCAATCGCCAGCGCCGAGGGGCTGTTTGTGTGAGCTTTGCCGATAGCTATCTGGGACAATTGCGGGCGCTGATCGGCGATCGTCTGGTGCTGATGCCAGGTGCTCGTATCGTTATTGAACGCGCAGACGGCAGCATTCTCCTGCAGAAACGAACCGATTTTGGCTTGTGGGGTCTGCTTGGCGGCAACGCCGAAGAAGGCGAGGGCCTGGAAGCGGTGGTGGTCCGAGAAGTACTTGAGGAAACCGGCTTGGTCGTCAGGGATATCGAGCCGTTCGGGTTCGGCTGTAACCCACGCTATGAGACCGTCCAATTTCCGAATGGCGATCGCGCCCAGTTCTTCGCGTTGATATTTTATACGCGCGTCTTTGAAGGCGAGGCGGCCGTCGCCGACGACGAGAGTAGCGCCGTCGAATGGTTCGCGCTCGACAGCCTGCCTGAGATGCTGCCAAACATGGCGCGCAGCGTCGAGGCTATCTCCGGTTCAAGAGCACCGGAGAATTCCAGATGATTTGAGATATCCTAACCCTGTTCCTGCATTCGCCGGGCGATTGCCCTGTGCAGGTCGGGGGCCGCAGCGACAAGCGCCTTGGCCGCCTCTGATTGTGGGTGATCGAGTACTTCGCTCGTCTTGCCGCGCTCGACGATCTTGCCGTCATGCATAACCAGCACTTCGTCCGTGATGGCGCGGGCGACGGTCAGGTCATGGGTGATGAAGAGATAGGCGATGCCAAGCTTCTGGTTAAGATCGGCGAACAGGTCCAGGATCTGGGCGCGGATTGAGACATCGAGTGCCGAGACCGGCTCGTCGGCGACCACCAGTTTCGGGCGGGTGATGATGGCGCGGGCGATCGACAGGCGCTGACGCTGGCCGCCAGAAAACTCGTGCGGGTATTTGTCCATGTCGCGTTGGTCGAGGCCGACCTCGTGGAGCGCGTGCGCCACCATCTCGCGGCGTTCGGCCCGCGTCGGTTTTTTCTCCAGGACATGAAGCGGCTCGGCAACCAGTTTTTCGACCTTCTGGCGTGGATCGAAGGACCCGTAGGGATCCTGGAACACGACCTGCATATCGCGCCTGGCCGGCTTCAGCTCGGCTTCGCTCTTGCCGGTGATGGCTTCGCCGCGAAACCGGATCTCGCCCGAACCCGGCCGGTCCAGTGCCAGGATCATGCGGGCAAGTGTCGACTTGCCGCAACCGGAGCGGCCGACCAGTGCCACCGACTGGCCCGGCGCCATCGAAAGGGAGACGTCGTCGACGGCGCGAATCGCCGGCGCACGGCTGAACAGCGAGATGCGGCGGCCGGGGTAATCGCGGGTGACGCCTTCGACCTGGAGCAAGGATTGGTCTGTCCCGACACGGTGAGGCTTGGCGCGCGTCGGAACATGCATCGAAGCCTGCGCCAGTTGGCGCGTATAGGGATGAAGCTGACCGGAGAGCGTGCGCGCCGTGTCGCCTGCTTCCATCACCTCGCCATGGCGCAGGATGGTGATGCGGTCCGCCATCTCGGTCACGACAGCGAGATCATGCGAGATCAGCAGCAGGCCCATGCGGTTCTCCGCAACGAGGTCGCGCAAGAGGTCGAGGATCTGCGCCTGCAGCACCACGTCGAGCGCCGTCGTCGGCTCGTCGGCGATCAGCAGCTTTGGCTTCAGCGCGCAGGCGATGGCGATGACGACGCGCTGGCGCTGGCCGCCTGACAGTTCGTGGGGATAGCGCGACAGCGGGAACTTTGCCGAGGGCAGACCAACGCGGTCGAGTATTTTTCGCGCGCGCTCCTCGGCATCGGCACGGCTTGCCCTGGCGTGCCAGCGTATGCCTTCCGCGACCTGTTCGCCGATCGTCTTGACCGGATTGAGCGCTGTCATCGGTTCCTGGAACACCATGCCGATGTCGTCGCCGCGCAGGGCACACATCTGGTCCTCGGTCGCCGTCAGAATATCGATGCCGTCGAATGTGACGCGCCCGGTGGGGCGTGCGGCAGGGGGCAGGAGCCGCATCACCGTCAGCGCGGTCATCGATTTGCCGGAGCCGGATTCGCCGACCAGTCCCATGACTTCGCCGGGCGCGACGGAGAGCTCCATATCTTTCAGGACCTGCGTATCGCCGATGGTCAGCGACAGATTGTCGATTTCGAGCAGGCTCATCGCTGCCGCCGCGATTTCGGGTCGAGAATGTCGGCGATGCCTTCGCCCAGGAGGTTCAGGCCGAGCACGGTGACGACGATCGCCATGCCGGGGAAGATCGCCATCCACGGCGCCACCACCATGCGCGTCTGGGCGTCGAACAGCATGCGGCCCCAACTCGGCATTGGCGGCTGCGCGCCGAGGCCGAGATAGGAAAGCCCGGCTTCGGCCAGGATACCCAGCGCGAACTGGATTGTGCCCTGCACCAGGAGCAGCGTGGCGATGTTGGGCAGCACATGTTCGATCGATATCTGCGTGCTGCTCTTACCGGCGGCGCGCGCGGCAAGGATGAATTCGCGCGGCCAGACGGCAAGCGCGCCGGCACGGGCGACGCGGGCAAAGACCGGAATGTTGAAGATGCCGATGGCGATGATGGCGTTGATGGCGCCCGGCCCGAAAATGGCGGTGATCATTATGGCCGACAGCAGCGCGGGGAAGGCGAAGACGAGATCGTTGACGCGCATCAGCGCCTCGTCGACGAGGCCGCCGCGCGCCGCGGCGAAGGCGCCAAGCGGCACGCCGACCCCCATGCCGATGCCGACGGCGACCAGCGCCACGGCAATCGAATTGCGCGCGCCAACCATGAGCATCGACAGGATATCGCGGCCGAAATGGTCGGTGCCGAACCAATGCGCCAGCGATGGGCCTTGCGTCTTGTCCGCTATGACCAGCTTCGTCACATCGTAAGGTGTCCAGGCATAGGAGACGATGGCCATTGCCAGGATCAGCACCGTGATGACGAAGCCGGCGACGAATGCGGCGTTCCCAAACGCCTTGGCCAGGATGCTGCGGAACGTCTCTTCGGGGATGTCGATGCGCAGCGTCATTGCCGGGTCCTCAGGCGAGGATCGACCGCCGCATAGGAAAGGTCGACGACGAGATTGACGACAATGACGGCGGCGACCAGCAGCATGACCACGCTTTCGACGACGATCAGGTCGCGCTGGGTGATCGCCTGGAATACCAGCCGGCCGAGACCGGGCAAATAGAAGACATTCTCGATGATGATGGTACCGGCGAGCAGGAAGGCGAATTGCAGGCCAAGAATGGTCAGCACCGGGATCATGGCGTTGCGCAGCGCGTGCCGCCACAGCACGGCGCGATAGGGCAGGCCCTTGGCGCGGGCGGTGCGGATATAGTCCTCGTTCAGCACCTCGATCAGCGCCGAGCGGGTGACGCGCGCCAGGATCGCCGCTTGTGGCAAGGCAAGCGCTACCGCCGGCAACAGCAGCGATTTCAGCGCGGGCCAGGCGCCGGCTCCCCAACCGGGAAAACCACCGGCTGGGACCAGGCGCAGCCAGACGGCAAAGACATAGATCAGCATCAGCGCGAACCAGAAATTGGGGACGGCTACGCCAAGCTGCGCCACGCCCATTGAAATCGTGTCGCCGGCCCGTCCGCGCCGGCTGGCGGAATAAAGCCCGACCGGAATGGCGATGATGGTAGAGAGCGCCAGCGCGATCAGCGCCAGCGGCAGCGAGACGGCGAGCCGTTCACGCACGAGGTCGATGACCGGCACCGAATAGGTATAGGAGCGGCCGAAATCGAGGCTGAGCAGGCCACCGACCCAATGCAGGTAGCGCAGGACAAGTGGCGCGTTGAGACCCATCTGGTTGCGCAAGAGTTCGACCTGATCGGCGCTGGCATTCATACCCAACATCAGCCGCGCGGGATCGCCGGGGAGGACCTCCAGCACGGCGAACACCACCATCGAGGCAAGCACCAACGTGGCGAAAGCGATGGCGAGGCGCTTGAGGAGGTAGGCTGTCATGGAAGGCGAGGGAGCGTGGCGTTCTTCCTTCTTCCCTTGTGGGAGAAGGTGGCCTCGCGAAGCGAGGTCGGATGAGGGGTACTGGACGAATTGCAGGTTGAGTTTGTTCCAGCACCCCTCACCCGTCTTGGCGCTTTGCGCCAATCCACCTTCTCCCACAAGGAGGCCTTTGCACGGGAGCCGATATTTGGCGCACGTGATGCATGGGCGTTTTTTGAAAGGCGATCGGGC
>NZ_VFUR01000038.1:0-19706 GCF_006441095.1 Mesorhizobium sp. B2-5-4
TCGCTGCGCCGCGCCGAAAACATCCATTGGCAATCGCTCGATGTCGGCAAGGGCGTGCGCGCCGACATGAAGAACCAACGGCCCGCCGTGTTCTGGTTCACGGGGCTTTCGGGCTCCGGCAAGTCGACCATCGCCAACCTGTTCGAGAAGAAGCTGTTCGCCACTGGCCGCCATACCTATATCCTCGACGGCGACAATGTCCGTCACGGTCTCAACCGCGACCTTGGATTCACCGACGCCGATCGCGTCGAGAACATTCGCCGCGTCGCCGAAGTGGCCAAGCTGATGGCGGACGCCGGGCTGATCGTCATCGTCTCGTTCATTTCGCCGTTCAGAGCCGAGCGGCGCATGGCGCGCGAATTGATGGCCAGTGGCGAGTTCATCGAAGTCTTTGTCGACACGCCTTTCGAGGAATGCGCCAGGCGTGACCCGAAAGGCCTCTATGCGCGCGCGCTGAATGGCGAGATCAAGAATTTCACCGGTGTCGATTCTCCATACGAAGCACCGGAGAACCCGGAGATCCATCTCAAGACGCTCGGCAAGTCGCCTGAAGAGATGGTAGATGCCCTGGAACACTGGCTGAACGAACGTGACATTGCGGAAGATCAATATGACAATGGCGGCGGCATCTGACGACACGTCGATGCTTGAGATCTTCGAGCGGCTGGCGCTAGCGGCCGGGGGTGAGGTCATGCGTGTGTTCCACGCCGGCTGCGCGGTCGACCGCAAATCGGATTCCTCGCCGGTGACCGAGGCGGACCGCGAGAGCGAGAAGATCATCCTCGCCGGCCTGCGTGCGGAATTCCCCGACATCCCCTGCGTGGCCGAGGAGGAGGCGGCGGCCGGTGTCATGCCGGGCGAACTTGCCGAGACCTTCTTCCTCATTGATCCGCTTGACGGCACCAAGGAATTCGTCAACCGGCGCACCGACTTCACCGTCAACATCGCGCTTGTCCGCCATGGCGTGCCCGAAGTCGGCGTTGTCTTCGCGCCATGCAGCGGCCGCTTCTTTTCCGGTCTGCCGGGCAGGGCGGAAGCCCTCGAAATCGATGGCGACTACCAGATCGTTTCTCGCCGGCCGATTTCGGTGAGAACGGCCGCGACGCCGCTGGCGGTGGTTGCCAGCCGCTCGCACAACACGCCGGAAACCGAAGCCTATATTCGCGACCTTGGTGCCGCCGAGATCGTCTCGGTCGGTTCGTCGCTGAAATTCTGCCTTCTCGCCAATGGCGAGGCGGATGTCTATCCGCGCTTCGGCCGCACCATGGAATGGGACACGGCGGCGGGTGACGCGGTGCTGCGCGCCGCCGGTGGCACGACACGCACGCTGGACGGCAAGCCCTTGGCCTATGGCAAGCGCAACCAGGCCGATGACGAGGACTTCGCCAATCCGCATTTCATCGCCAGCGGCAGGGTTGCAATCCAGGGACGTAGTAGGTGAAAAGCCCTCGTCGATGGCTTATCCTTTGTCGACGTCCCCTGAGTCGGTAAGTGAATGAATGTCCTTGTTTCAGAAATGCCATGCCGTCATTTTGGGCGGCTTTCCCGCATGGACCAGCAATCGTGACGAAATAGTCCTCAGGATGTTGCTGGGCCTCTACGCCCTCTCTCCCGCCCTTTTCGCCTTCATCGAAATGTCTCCGACGGCCCTGGCATTTGTCGCGGCACTCATGGGCGCTCTTACCCTTTTGACGAAGGGTGCGCGCTTTGGCAGAGCAACGATAGGCCTCGCCGTAACTCTGGCCCTCTTGTCCGGCTTTGTCCTGTCGAGCGCCCTGTGGTCGGTTAATGCGAGCCGCTCTCTCATGGCTGCGAGGGACCTGTTTGGCTACTCGGTCGCCGCCATCCTGCTGTTTGAGTGCATTCTGGCGCTTCCGGGCGCTCAACGCGACCGGCTCGCGCGGGTCTCATTGGTCGGCATGTTGATCGGCCTGGTGTCGGTGATGAGTTGGGAACTGTATTTTGCGTTTTTGACCGAAAATCCGCGATTTGTGGAAAATGTTTTCACCCTCCACAAAATCACGGTCTATGGAGCTTTTTTTGCCGTCATATTTCTTGCCCAGCCGTGGTTCGTCTGGAGGGGGCTTGCGGCTCTCTTTGCCGTGCTGACATTGCTCTACGGTCAATCGACCGGCGTCAATCTGGCGATTGTCTTCGTGGCGGTGATGTTTGTCATGCCCGCCAAATACCGCCAGCACGCCTTGGTCGCATTCTTCGCCGTCTATTTGTCTTTTGCCCTGATCGCCCCCTTCGTCGTCTCGCCGCTGTTCGCCTACCTCAAAACCACGGGATGGCTGGCTTTCTATCCAGGAACCTTCGCCGCGCGACTTGATCTTTGGCAGATGATCTCGCCCCACATTGCGGACCAGCCCGTTCTCGGCCATGGCGCCAATACGATGAGAAACGCGGTCGGGGTTGTGGTGAGTCCCACATATTATGCGCAGGTGGATCTCCCAAGCGCACACAATATCGTATTCGATTTGTGGTACGAGCTCGGAGCGCTGGGCATCATTGTGTATGGGGTGCTCCTGGGCGCGATCATAAGAATGATCGGCGGTTTGAGGGGCCCCTGCCATTTCATAGCCAGCAACTACCTGATCATAGCTGTTGTCGAACTGTCGGTCGACCATCGGATCTGGTTGTCATGGGTGCTGGGCACTTTGGTCTTCACAGCAGGGATCTGCATATTGCAGTGCCGTTCCGTGACCCGGCCGGGAATGAATGACCGGACCACAAGACGCGCGCCGACCGTCTCAAATAACGGCGCGACGCGCCGACCCGCGCCCCGACCGCTCTAAGCGAACGAGGTGTGTCCGCCTCTGCTATCAGGCGCCTATTCGGCCGCGGCCTGCGCTGAGTTCGAGCCGATATAGTTGCGGATCGTTTCGATGATCCGGTCCTGGTCGGCCTCGCTAAGATAGGGATGCATCGGCAGACACAGGATGCGTTTCGGCAGATTCTCCGAAACCGCAAGACCGGTCGGCGAGCGCGGGTAGTCGCGATAGGCGATCTGCTCATGCAGCGGCTTGACGTAATAAATTACAGACGGGATGCCTTTTTCGCTCAGATGAGCTTTAAGGCCGTCGCGTTTGGGCGTTTCGATCGCGTACTGCGCCCAGGCTGAACGGCTGCCATCCAGGTTACGGGCCGCGGTGACGATATCGCCCAGGCCTTCTGCATAGCGCTTGGCTACCACCTGCCGCGCTATCATTTCTTCCTCGAGGATGGCCAGCTTCTCGATCAGGATTGCCGCCTGCAGCGTATCCAACCGTGAATTGATGCCAACGCGGATGTTGTCGTATTGCGTCTCGCCCTTGCCGTGGAAGGCGAAGGAACGCAGCGTGTCGGCCAAAGCGTCATCATTGGTGAACATCGCGCCACCGTCGCCATAGCAGCCAAGCGGCTTGGCCGGATAGAAGCTGGTCGAGCCGACGTGGCCGAACGAGCCGCACATCCTGCTTTCGAGCGAACCACCCATGGACTGCGCGGCATCCTCGATCACCAACAAGCCTTCGCGATTGGCGATAGCCATGATCGCCTCGTAGTCGGCGACAAGACCGAACAGGTCGACGGGGATGATCGCCTTCGGCTTCAGTCGGCCTTCCTTCTTGATGGCCGCGATCGCCGCCTCGAGGCTGGCGATGTCGATGTTGTAGGTCTTCGGATCGACATCGACGAAAACCGGCTCGGCCTTGGCCAGCGCCACCACTTCCGCCGTGGCGGCGAAGGTGAAGCTTGGCACGAACACCGCGTCGCCCGGGCCGATGCCGGCGGCAAACAGCGGCAAAAGCAGTGCGTCCGTGCCGTTGGCGCAGGCAACCACATGCTTGACGCCGACATAGGCGGCGAGCTTCTCTTCGAATTCGGCGACCTGGGGGCCAAAGATGTAGCGGCCATCCTCGACAACGTGGTCGATCGCGGCTTTCAGCCGGTCGCGGATTCGTTCGCGCTGCGCGCCAAGATCGATGAACTGCATGTCGGCCTCAATACCTGCCAATAACCGGCCCGCTGGTACCAGACTTGGCGCGGCTGAAAAAGCCGGCTGCGAACCGGGGGTATGGTGCAAGTGTCGCAGGCCGTTACCCGTGTTTTGCCGGCGCATTGCCCCAAAAAGCCGGGAATCCGGGCTTGGCGGTGCAATTCAGGCCATTTTTGTCGCGGTTTTTGGCGCATGGAAACATAAAGTGATCGCTTTCGGGAGCCGATCAGCCGATCTCGTGCCGCCAGGGGGGATTGGCGCCGGCTCGTGATACCGTCACTGCCGCCGCCTTGGCGCCGAGCGCCAATGCTTTGCGGATTGCGTCTTCGGACAGGCTGGAAATCGCCGCCTTCGCCAGCAGGCCTTGCTCATGCAGGGAGGCAAGGATGCCGGCGTTGAACGTGTCCCCGGCGCCGACGGTGTCCACCACCTTGACTGTCTCCGGTATGACGGTGACACGGTGCTGCTTGCTGTAGCCAACGGCACCTTCGCTGCCATGGGTGACGACGATCAGCTTGGGGCCGCGTTCGAGCCAATTGCGCACCACATCCTCGTGCGAACCGGCTTCGCCGAACCAGTGGAGGTCTTCGTCCGACAGTTTGACGATGTCGGCCATCGCCATCATCTCCCGGATGCGCCTGAGGTGCTTGGCCTTGTCGGGGATGAAGTTCGGCCGGATGTTGGGATCGAGCATCATCACGCGGGCCTCATGCTCGCGCCGCATGAACTCCTCATAGGCCGAGCCAGCCGGCTCCGAGATCAGGCTGATGGCGCCGAACAGCATCGCCTCGATCTCGCCGCCGAGTTGCGGCAGGTCTTCGATGGTCAGCATGCGCCCGGCCGTGTTCTCGTCATAGAAGGTGTAGGTTGCCTGGCCGTTGTTCAGCCGCACGAAGGCCAGCGTCGTCGGCCGGGGCGAAGTGTGCGCGTAGGTTGAACTCACTTTGCTTGCCCCGAGCGCGTTCCGGAACTGGCCGCCGAACAGGTCCGACGACAGGCCCGAGAAGAAGCCGGCCGGCGCGCCGAGCCGGCCGAGCGCGATCGCCGTGTTGAAAACGGCGCCGCCGACATAGGGAGCGAAGGCCGGCTCACCCTCGGTGGTGGTGCGCGGCAGCATGTCGATCAGGGCTTCGCCGCAGCAGAGGATCATGGCTTCCTGGTCTCCGGCGGATAGATCACGCCCTTGCGGATGATGATGTTGGCGTAAAGCCGCGGCTCGCTTGTCGCGACGATGGCATGCGCCGATCTGACCCGTGCATAGAAGTCGGCGCCGGCCAGCGCAACCACCTTGCGGCCCGGAGCGCGTTTGGCGCAGATCGCCTCCATTTCATGATGGACGGGGTCGGCAAGCGACGGATCGCCTTTCACCGAGGCGCGAAACAGCGCCTCCGGCACGACATCGTCGACCGGAAGCAGCGTCAGTATCGCGTCGAGTACGGGAATGAGGGCATGGCCGTCGGTCCGGATGAGGCGTCTTGCCTGCTCTTGCGCCGGATAGTTCCCGTCGACCAGGGCGATCTCGTCACCATGGCCCATGGCGCGCAACGTCGCCAGAAGCTCCGGACCAAGCAGCGCCGGAATCCCGATCAGCATTCAGGCGCTCCTGGAGATCGTCGTCGAACCGATCAGGAACCGTTCGGAAAGCGGCAGGCTGGCGCCGCCGAGCGCCCGAGCATGAATGCCCACGGTTCCCTCGCGGACGGTCGGAAGTTTCAGCCCTTCGCCGTCGATCGCACCGATTGCCGTCACGACCGCCTCGACCAGCCTCTGGCGCACGGCCTTCGGCATCCAGCCGTCGATCACCGCGGCCTCGAAATCGATGACCGAGGACGCTGCCACGATGGCGTAAGCGAGCGCCTGCGAGGCGCTGGCGATCCACTCGTCGAGCTCAGCGCCGATCTCCCCCCAATCCTCGGGTGAGGTCCACAGATACGAGGCCTCGACGCCACGCGCATTGAGTCTTTTTTCAAGCATGGCGATCGAGGCCACGTCGATCAGCTGGGTCGGTTTTCCATCCGGCCCGGGCACGGGCATTGAGCCGAGCGCGCCGGCATTGCCGGTCGGTCCGCCGAAGAGCCGGCCGTTGAGCACGATGCCGCCGCCGGCAAAGGCGCCGATGTAGAAATAGACGAAGTCCCGCGCCGCGCCCGTCTGGCCGAAGACCAGTTCGGCGCCGCAGGCGGAGGTGGCATCGTTTTGCAGGTAGACCGGAAAATCGCACTGTGCCTGGATGTCGGCCCTGATATCGCGATGGCGCCATTCGTCCATGACGTCGCGCGGCGCGCCGGCGGTGTCGGCCCAGTTCCAAAGTTCGAACGGCATGGCGATGCCGAGTCCGGCAATGCGCTTGTCCTGCGCCGGTGTCAGCTCGCCGCGCATCGTCTTCATGCCCGACGTGACAAACTCGACTGTCTCGCGTGGGGCAGGGTAGCGGTAGGAATGCTGCAGCATGGCGCGCACCTGCCCGAGGAAATCGATCAGCACGAGTTCGGCGCTACGGCGGCCGATCTTGAGGCCGATGAAGAAGGCGCCTTCGGGATTGAGCGC
This sequence comes from Mesorhizobium sp. B2-5-4, assembly GCF_006441095.1. Lineage (NCBI taxonomy): Bacteria > Pseudomonadati > Pseudomonadota > Alphaproteobacteria > Hyphomicrobiales > Phyllobacteriaceae > Mesorhizobium > Mesorhizobium sp. B2-5-4. Next base: position 6,527 of record NZ_VFUR01000038.1, read on the forward strand.
CATGGGGATCGAGGGCTGACCGATCTTGCCACGCAATGGCGCCTGACGAACGAGCAGGCTTTCTTCCTCCAGTTCGCGCATGATGACCGAGACCGTCTGCGCCGAAAGTCCGGTCATACGGGCAATGTCGGACTTCGCAAGACTGCCGTGCTGGCGCACCAGCGAAAGCACCAGGCGCTCGTTGTGGTCGCGCATGCCGCTCTGGTTGGTGCCGCGGTGAATAAGGCTCTCGTTCGCTTCGGGCGAACCATGCCTCGCAGTGGCGGTCTCCACCCTGTTCCTCCCGTCGTTTCCCCGGCAATGCTTTTGGGCCAGAATGAGTGAACGACGCAAGGCTGTCAATAATAAATAAGAGTGATTTAATTATTGACAGATGCCTTGCTGTGGTGTTCTCTGAGGGGGCATCCGCGCTGGGAGAAGTCGCTTGGATGCCGTGCGGGTGCCGGTTGGCCGGCACTCGAAAATGGTTCACTGGGAGGAAAATCGTGACCAATACAAAACTGTTGAAGTCCACCGTTTTTGCGGCGGCCGCGCTGGGTCTGATGGCGTTCGCTTCGTCCGCATCAGCCGCCGGCGTCGGCGCCTGCCTGATCACCAAGACCGACACCAATCCGTTCTTCGTCAAGATGAAAGAGGGCGCGACCGCCAAGGCCAAGGAACTTGGCGTCGATCTCAAGACCTATGCGGGCAAGATCGACGGTGACAGCGAGAGCCAGGTGGCGGCGATCGAAAGCTGCATCGCCGATGGCGCCAAGGGCATTCTGATCACCGCGTCCGACACCAAGGGCATCGTGCCGACGGTGAAGAAGGCGCGCGATGCGGGCCTGCTGGTGATAGCGCTCGACACGCCGCTCGACCCGATCGACGCCGCCGACGCGACCTTCGCCACCGACAATCTGGAAGCCGGCAAGCTGATCGGCGCCTGGGCCGCCGCCACTCTGGGCGACAAGGCCAAGGATGCCAAGATCGGCTTCCTCGACCTGACCCCCTCGCAGCCGACCGTGGACGTTCTGCGCGACCAGGGCTTCATGATGGGCTACGGCATCGACGTGAAGGATCCCAACAAGATTGGCGATGAGACCGATCCGCGCATCGTCGGCCATGATGTGACGAACGGCAACGAGGAAGGCGGCCGCAAGGCGATGGAAAACCTTCTCCAGAAGGACAACACCATCACCGTCATCCACACCATCAACGAGCCGGCAGCGGTCGGCGCCTACCAGGCGCTCAAGGCCGTCGGCCTCGAAAGCCAGGTGCTGATCGTCTCGGTCGACGGCGGTTGCCCCGGCGTGAAGTCGGTCGCCGAAGGCGTCATCGGCGCCACCTCGCAGCAATATCCGCTGCAGATGGCCGCACTCGGCATCGAGGCGATCGCCGCTTTCGCCAAGAACGGCACCAAGCCGAAGCCGACCGAGGGCAAGAACTTCTTCGACACCGGCGTCAATCTCGTCACCGACAAGCCCGCCAACGGCGTCAAGTCCATCGACACCAAGGAAGGCCTCGCCAAGTGCTGGGGCTGATGCCGGCCTGACCGGAACAAAACCGATCGGCCGGGGGCTTGATCCCCGGCCGCATCGGGTGGACGATGCATCACTGTAAACGCGAATAATCCCGGCGACAGACCGGAAGGCGTGGACGGCGTCAGCGCGTGGCTGAAGCCCTACGGGGAGAAAACATGGCTCAAGTTCAGGAATTCGAGAAGGTTCTCTCGGCCAGCGACACAAGCGTGGCCGCTTTCGACGAGCACAAATCAGCCGTCAAGCGCGTCCAGCATTTTCTGCATTCGACGCCGGCCGCGGTGCCGCTGATCGTGCTGCTTCTGTCGATCATTATCTTCGGCATCACGATCGGAGGGCGATTCTTTTCGTCCTACACGCTGACGCTGATCCTGCAGCAGATCGCCATCGTCGGCATTCTCGGGGCCGCGCAGACGCTGGTCATCCTGACCGCCGGCATAGACCTGTCGATCGGGGTGATCATGGTGATTTCGGCCGTGATCATGGGCAATTGCGCGGTCAGCTACGGCATGCCGAGCGTGCTCGCCGTGGCGATCGGGCTTGCCGCCGGAGCGGCTTGCGGGCTGCTGAACGGGCTGCTGGTCGCCTACATGAAGCTGCCGCCCTTCATCGTGACGCTTGGCACCTGGAACATCGTCATGGCCACCAATTTCATCTATTCGGCCAATGAGACGATCCGCGACACCGACGTCGACAATCAGGCGCCGCTGCTGCACCTGTTTGCCCTGAGCTTCAAGGTCGGCACGGCGGTGCTGACGCTCGGCGTCATCGCCACGGTCGTGCTCGTGCTGATTCTTTGGTACGTGCTCAACCACACCGCATGGGGCCGTCATGTCTACGCCGTCGGCGACGACCAGGAGGCGGCGAAGCTGTCGGGTATCCAAACCAAGAAGGTGCTGATGACGGTCTACACCCTTGCCGGGCTGATCGCCGCTTTCGCGGCCTGGGTCTCGATCGGCCGCAACGGCTCGATCTCGCCGTCCGCCGCCGTCACCGACTACAATCTGCAGGCGATCACCGCGACGGTGATCGGCGGTATTTCTCTCTTCGGCGGCCGCGGCTCCATCCTCGGCACCTTGTTCGGCGCCATGATCGTCGGCGTCGTCTCGATGGGCCTCAACATGCTGGGCGCCGATCCGCAATGGAAAGTGCTGCTCACCGGCGTGCTGATCATCGGCGCCGTCGCCATCGACCAATGGATCAGAAAGGTTTCGGCATGACCCAGGAGCCCATCCTCACCGCGCGCGGTCTGGTCAAGCGCTATGGCCGCGTCACCGCTCTCGACAATGCCGATTTCGACCTTTACCCCGGCGAAATCCTTGCCGTCATCGGCGACAACGGCGCCGGCAAGTCGTCGCTCATAAAGGCGATTTCCGGCGCGGCCGCGCCGGACGAAGGCGAAATCCGGCTCGAAGGCAAACCCGTCTCCTTCAAGTCGCCGATGGAAGCTCGCGAAGCCGGCATCGAAACCGTCTACCAGAACCTGGCGCTGTCGCCGGCGCTGTCGATCGCCGACAACATGTTCCTCGGCCGCGAGATCCGCAAACCCGGCTTTGTCGGCCAGTGGCTTCGCATGCTCGACCGTCCGGCAATGGAAAAGCGCGCCCGTGACAAGCTGACCGAACTCGGCTTGATGACCATCCAGAACATCAGCCAGGCGGTGGAGACGCTGTCGGGCGGCCAGCGCCAGGGCGTGGCGGTGGCCCGCGCCGCCGCCTTCGGCTCGAAGATGGTGATCATGGACGAGCCGACGGCGGCACTCGGCGTCAAGGAGAGCCGCCGCGTGCTCGAACTGATCCTTGACGTGAAGAAGCGCGGTCTCCCGATCGTGCTGATCTCGCACAACATGCCGCACGTTTTCGAGGTGGCCGACCGTATCCACATCCACCGTCTGGGCCGTCGCCTGTGCGTCATCGACCCCAAGCAATATACGATGTCCGATGCCGTTGCCTTTATGACCGGGGCAAAAACACCCCCGGAGGTGGCATTGGCGGCCTGAACTGCCAAGTTGCCGCAGGGTAAGCAGGCGGGAGTATTCTCTAATCGATTGAAAACATGCTGCAATGCACTAGGATAGGCTGGGAGAAACGGTGAAAGCCGGTATGATCAGGCCAAACCGAACGAGAGGCGATATGACATCCGCCATGACGATCGAAGCCCCCGCTCTCGACAATCCCGATCCCAAGACGCTCGCCGAAGAAGTCTTGATGTCGCTCAAATACCGGGTCGGCAAGGACACCACCGTCGCGACCCAGTACGACTGGCTGACCGCCTCGATCAAGGTCGTGCGCGACCGCATCGTCGACCATTGGATGCAGGCCACCAAGGAAGCCTACGACCAGCAGGAAAAGCGCGTCTATTACCTCTCGCTCGAATTCCTGATCGGGCGTCTGATGCGCGACGCCTTTTCCAATCTCGGCCTGATGGAGAATATGCGTGAGGCGCTGTCGTCGCTCGGCGTCGACCTCGACCTGATCGCGGCGCTCGAGCCGGACGCTGCCCTTGGCAATGGCGGCCTCGGACGGCTCGCCGCCTGCTTCATGGAAAGCATGGCGACCGTCGACATTCCCGCGCATGGCTACGGCATCCGCTATGCCAACGGCATGTTCCGCCAGGAAATCCATGACGGCTGGCAGGTCGAACTGCCCGAGACCTGGCTTGACCATGGCAACCCTTGGGAGTTCGAGCGCCGCGAGCGCTCCTTCGAAGTCGGCTTCGGCGGTTCGGTCGAATCGATCACCTCCAGGGAAGGGCGCTTCGAACGCCATGTCTGGAAGCCGAGGGAACATGTTCTGGCGGTCGCCTACGACACGCCCGTGGCCGGCTGGCGCGCCAAGCGCGTCAACACGCTGCGGCTGTGGTCGGGCATGCCGATCGATCCGATCCTGCTCGACAAGTTCAATGCCGGCGACCACATCGGGGCACTGGCTGAAAGCAACAAGGCCGATGCGCTGTCGCGCGTGCTCTATCCAGCCGATTCCCACATGGCCGGGCAGGAGCTCAGGCTGCGCCAGGAATACTTCTTCTCGACCGCTTCGCTGCAGGACATCGTCCAGCGCCATCTCAGCCAATATGGCGACCTGAAGTCGCTGCCCGACAAGGCCGCGATCCACCTCAACGACACCCATCCGGCGATCGCCGTGCCTGAACTGATGCGGCTCTTGATGGATGTCCATGGCATGGATTTCGATCTCGCCTGGGACATCACCAAGCGCACCTTCGGCTACACCAACCATACGCTGCTGCCCGAGGCGCTGGAAAGCTGGTCGGTGCCGCTGTTCGAGCGGCTCCTGCCGCGCCACATGCAGATCGTCTACGCCATCAACGCGCAGGTGCTACTCGAAGCCCGCGCCACCGACCAATTCTCGGACGAGCAGATCAGCCGCATCTCGCTGATCCAGGAGAATGGCGACCGCCGGGTGCGCATGGGTAATTTGGCCTTTGTCGGTTCGCATTCGATCAACGGCGTGTCGGCGCTGCACACCGAATTGATGAAGGAGACGGTCTTCGCCGACCTCCACAAACTTTATCCCGATCGCATCAACAACAAGACCAACGGCATCACGCCGCGGCGCTGGCTCATCCAGTGCAATCCGGGCCTCACCGCGCTTGCCCGCGAGGCGATCGGCGACCGCTTCATGGATGACATCGAGGCGATCAAGGGGCTCGATCCTCTCGCCGGCGACACTGCCTTCCGCGAAAAATTCGCCGCCGTGAAGCGCCAGAACAAGGTGAGGCTTGCCAATCTGGTAGCCGATCGCCTCGGCATCAAGCTCGACCCTTCGGCGCTCTTCGACATCCAGGTCAAGCGCATCCACGAATACAAGCGCCAACTCCTCAACATCCTCGAAGCAATCGCGCTCTATGACCAGATCCGTTCGCATCCCGAGCGCGACTGGATGCCGCGCGTGAAATTCTTCGGCGGCAAGGCCGCGCCCAGCTACCACAACGCCAAGCTGATCATCAAACTGGCCAACGATGTCGCCAGGGTGATCAACAGCGACCCTTCGGTGCGCGGCCTGCTGAAGGTCGTGTTCGTACCGAACTACAACGTCAGCCTGGCCGAGGTGCTGATGCCGGCCGCCGATCTGTCAGAGCAGATCTCGACCGCCGGCATGGAAGCGTCGGGGACCGGCAACATGAAGTTCGCGCTGAACGGCGCGCTGACCATCGGCACGCTTGACGGCGCCAATGTCGAGATCAAGGAGCATGTCGGCGACGACAACATCTTCATCTTCGGCCTCACCACCGAAGAAGTCGCCGAGCGGCGCAACAATGGCTATAATCCGCGCGGCGTCATCGAAGCATCCTCGGAACTGGCGCAGGCGGTTGCGGCGGTTTCGTCGGGCGTCTTCTCGCCCGATGATCCCAATCGCTACCGCGACCTCATCAACGGTCTCTACGACACCGACTGGTTCATGGTCGCGGCGGATTTCGACGCCTATGCCGCCTGCCAGCGCGACGTCGATGCTGTCTGGCGCAACAGCCCGGATTGGTACGCGCGCGCCATCCGCAACGTCGCCCGCGTCGGCTGGTTCTCCTCCGATCGCACGATCCGTCAATACGCGAAAGAAATCTGGAACGTGCCGGTCTGATGTGATTGCATGAGCCACGAACAATGTGGTCCCGGTGATGCGAGCCCAATTCACATCGCTAGAAATGAATAGCTGGTGCCCTGGGAGGGACGCTGCCTGATGAGGAAGCCGCACGCGACCGCTGCGACAAGCGGGCCGGACGGACTGGCGCCAGCCAGCGATGTTGCGGCGATTGTCGCCGGTACGCACGGCAATCCCTTTGCGGTTCTCGGTGTCCAGGAGGCCGGCAAGACCCTGTTCGCGCGCTGCTTCGTTCCGCATGCGCAGTCCGTCACCGCCTACACGCTGACCGGCATCGAGGCGGGCGAATTGACCAGGCGCGACGACGCCGGTTTCTTCGAGGGCAAGCTGTCGATCAGGAAGCGCCAACCGCTTCGCTACCACGCGCGCAATGCCGGCGGCGGCTGGTGGCTGACCGATCCCTATTCGTTCGGCCCGGTGCTCGGGCCGATGGACGATTACTACATCGCCGAAGGTTCGCATCTCAGGCTGTTCGACAAGCTCGGCGCGCATGTCATCGAGCACGAAGGCGCTACCGGCGTGCATTTCGCGGTATGGGCGCCCAATGCCCGGCGCGTCTCGGTGGTCGGCGATTTCAATGACTGGGATGGCCGCCGGCATACGATGCGCGACCGTCGCGACACTGGCATCTGGGAGCTGTTCATTCCCGATATTGGTGCCGGCCGGCCCTATAAATACGAAATCATAGGCCCCGATGGCGTCAGGTTGCCGCTGAAGGCCGATCCGTTCGCCTTCAAGTCGGAGCTGCGCCCGGCAACCGCCTCTGTGACCGCGGTGCCGCCGGCCCATCCATGGGGTGACGAGGCGCATCGCGATTTCTGGCGCAACGCCGACCCTCGGCGCGAAGCCATCTCGATTTACGAAGTCCACGCCGGTTCCTGGCAGCTTCGCGACGACGGCACCTTCCTGTCATGGGATGAACTGGCCGACCGGCTGATCCCCTATGTGGTCGAGGCCGGTTTCACCCATGTCGAATTCCTGCCGATCTCCGAGCATCCCTATGACCCGTCCTGGGGCTACCAGACAACCGGCCTCTACGCGCCATCGGCCCGCTTCGGCGATCCGGACGGCTTTGCCCGCTTTGTCGATGGCGCCCACCGTGCCGGCATCGGCGTCATTCTCGACTGGGTGCCGGCGCATTTCCCTGTCGACGAGCACGGTCTGGTCCATTTCGACGGCACCGCGCTCTACGAGCATGCCGATCCGCGCAAGGGCTTCCACCCGGACTGGAACACCGCGATCTACAATTTCGGCCGCCGCGAGGTGGTGTCATTCCTCGTCAACAACGCACTATTCTGGGCCGAAAAATACCATGTCGACGGTCTTCGCGTCGACGCGGTCGCCTCGATGCTCTACCTCGACTATTCGCGCAAGCAGGGCGAATGGATTCCCAACGAGAAGGGTGGGCGCGAAAACCTCGAGGCGGTCAGCTTCCTGCAGAAGATGAACAAGGAGCTCTACGGGCACCATCCCGGCGTTATGACCATCGCCGAGGAATCGACTTCATGGCCAAAGGTCTCGGCGCCTGTCCATGAAGGCGGGCTGGGCTTCGGCTTCAAGTGGAACATGGGCTTCATGCACGACACGCTGGAGTATTTTTCAAAGGAGCCGATTTTCCGCAAGCACCACCACAATGAGCTGACCTTCGGCCTGACCTACGCCTTCTCGGAGAATTTCGTGCTGCCGCTCTCGCATGACGAGGTCGTGCACGGCAAGGGCACGCTGCTCGGCAAGATGGCCGGCGACGACTGGCAGAAATTCGCGACCTTGCGGGCCTATTACGGCTTCATGTGGGGGTATCCCGGCAAGAAGCTGCTGTTCATGGGCCAGGAATTCGCGCAGCGCCGCGAATGGAGCGAGACGCGCGCGCTCGATTGGAACCTGCTCGATTTCCGCCCGCATCGCGGTGTCTGGCAGACGGTGCGCGATCTCAACTATCTCTATCGTTCACGCCCGGCCCTGCATGGCCGCGACTGCGAGCCGGAAGGGTTTTCCTGGCTGATCGTCGACGACAGCCAGAATTCGGTTTTCGCCTGGGTGCGCAACGCTCCCGGCGGCAATCCGGTCGCCGTCATCTCCAACTTCACACCGGTGCCGCGCGACAATTATCGTGTGCCTCTGCCGAAGGCCGGCAAGTGGCGCGAGATCATCAACACCGACGCTTCCGAATATGGCGGCTCCGGCATGGGCAATGGCGGCGTGGTCGAGGCACGGGCGGAGGGCAAGAGCATTTCGGCAATGATGCTTCTGCCACCGCTGTCGACGATCATGCTTGAACTCGCCGCCGACTGAACTCGTTAAGGCTGGTCAACGCATAAAGACGAGTAACTTGGGAGGGTAGGAATGGCAGACTTGAAACGAACCCAGCCGCTGGCCCGCGACGCCATGGCCTATGTGCTGGCCGGCGGGCGCGGCAGCCGCCTCAAGGAACTGACCGACCGGCGCGCCAAGCCGGCGGTCTATTTCGGCGGCAAGACGCGCATCATCGATTTCGCGCTCTCCAATGCGCTCAATTCCGGCATCCGCCGCCTCGGCGTCGCCACTCAGTACAAGGCGCATTCGCTGATCCGCCACCTGCAGCGCGGCTGGAACTTCCTGCGGCCCGAGCGAAATGAGAGCTTCGACATCCTGCCGGCCAGCCAGCGCGTGTCGGAAACGCAATGGTATGAAGGCACGGCGGACGCCGTCTACCAGAACATCGACATCATCGAGGCCTATGGTCCGGAATACATGGTCATCCTGGCCGGCGATCACATCTACAAGATGGATTACGAGATGATGCTGCGCCAGCATGTCGATGCCGGCGCCGATGTCACGGTCGGCTGCCTCGAAGTGCCGCGCATGGAAGCGACCGGCTTCGGCGTCATGCATGTCGATGCCAAGGACAACATCATCGCCTTCGTCGAAAAGCCCGCCGATCCGCCGGGAATTCCGGGTAATCCGGAATTCGCCTTGGCCTCGATGGGCATCTACGTCTTCAAGACCAAGTTCCTGATGGAGCAACTGCGCCGCGACGCCGCCGAGCCGGGCTCCAGCCGCGACTTCGGCAAGGATATCATCCCCTATATCGTCACGCACGGTAAGGCGATCGCGCACCGCTTCACCAAGTCCTGCGTGCGTTCGACCGCCGAGAACGAGGCCTACTGGCGCGATGTCGGCACGGTCGACGCCTATTGGGAAGCCAATATCGACTTGACCGACGTGACGCCGGAACTCGACCTCTACGACCGCGACTGGCCGATCTGGACCTATGCCGAGTTGAAGCCGCCGGCAAAGTTCGTCCATGACGAGGACGGCAGGCGCGGTTCCGCCGTCTCGTCACTGGTGTCGGGCGATTGCATCGTCTCGGGCGCTTCGCTGAAGAAAAGCCTGATTTTCACCGGTGCGCGCATCAATTCCTATTCGACGCTGGAAGAGGTTGTCATGCTGCCCGACGTTCATGTCGGCCGGAACGCAAAGTTGAGGCGCGTCGTCATCGACCACGGTGTAAGGATACCGGAAGGGCTGGTGGTCGGCGAGGATCCCGCGATCGACGCCAAGCGCTTCCGCGTCTCGGAAAAGGGTATCTGCCTAATCACACAGGACATGATCAACAAGTTGTCAACCTGAACAGGTTGATCAACAAGCTGTCACTTTAGGGTGTTTTGTGCATGTCGTGGTCCCAAAACCGCTACACGGTTCTGGGCGACATGGACCAGGAGCGGATCGTTAAGCGCATGCATGTTCTGTCGGTCACGCCCGAAATTTTCCCGCTGATCAAGACCGGCGGACTGGCTGACGTAACCGGCGCGCTGCCTATTGCGCTCTCGGCCAGGGGCGTGACCATGCGCACGCTCATCCCGGGCTTTCCGGTGGTGATGAACGCCTTCAAGAAAAAGAAGGCCGTCTATCAGTACCCTTTGCTGCAGGGCGGCAAGGCCTCGGTCCATGCCGTCGAGGTCACCGGGCTCGACCTGTTCGTGCTCGACGCGCCGCATCTGTTCGACCGCCCTGGCGGTCCCTATGGCAACGCCTCGGGCGCCGATTGGCCGGACAATTGGCGGCGCTTCGCGGCGCTGAGCCAGGCCGGCGCCGATATCGCCGGCGGCGCCATTTCGGGCTACCTGCCTGACATCGTCCATGCTCATGACTGGCAGTCGGCGATGACCCTGGCTTATATGCGCTACGGCAAGGCCGTTGGCATACCGTCGATGATGACCGTCCACAATCTCGCCTTCCAGGGCCAGTTCGGCGCCGGCATTTTCGGTGAGCTCGGCCTGCCGGCCGCGGCGATGGCACTTGACGGCGTCGAATATTATGGCGGTGTCGGCTTCCTCAAGGCTGGCTTGCAAGCCGCCTGGGCGATCACAACGGTAAGCCCGACCTATGCGCAGGAGATCCGTTCGCCGGAATTCGGCATGGGACTCGACGGGCTCATCAACATGCGTTCAAGCGATCTCCATGGCATCGTCAACGGCATCGATACCGCCATCTGGGATCCGGAGACCGACAAGCATCTGGTATCGACCTATACGGCCGAAACGTTGAAGACCCGGGCGCCCAACAGGGCCGCCGTCGAGGACCGTTTCGGCCTCGACCGCGACGACAGCCCGATTGTCTGTGTCGTCAGCCGGCTGACATGGCAGAAGGGTATGGACATATTGGCGACGGTGGTCGACGGCATCGTCGCGACAGGCGCAAGGCTGGCCATCCTGGGCTCGGGCGACGCGGGCCTCGAAGGCGCGCTGCTGGCCGCGACCGCACGCCACCGCGGCCGCATCGGCGTCGTCGTCGGCTATGATGAGCAGCTGTCGCACATCATGCAGGGCGGCTGCGACGCCATCGTTATTCCTTCGCGCTTCGAGCCTTGCGGGCTGACGCAGCTTTATGGCCTGCGCTATGGCTGCGTGCCGGTCGTCGCGCGCACCGGCGGCCTTGCCGACACCATCATCGATGCCAATGAAGCAGCAATGGCCGCGGGCGTGGCGACCGGGTTCCAGTTTGCTCCCAACAATGGCGGCGCGCTGCTGCACGCCATCCGCCGCCTGGTCGATGCCCATGCCAGTCCCGCAAGCTTCGAAACCATCCAGCGCCAGGGCATGAAGACCGATCTGTCGTGGGACCGAAGCGCCGAAAAATACGTCGAACTTTATCGCCTGCTGCTTTCGAAAAGGGTTGCCTGAAGCATGATACGAACCGTCCCCACCAAGCCCTATTCCGACCAGAAGCCCGGCACGTCGGGACTGCGCAAGAAGGTGCCAGTGTTCCAGCAGGAGCACTATGCCGAGAACTTCATCCAGTCGATCTTCGACGCGCTCGACGGATTTGCCGGCAAGACCCTGGTGATCGGCGGCGACGGCCGCTACTACAACCGCGAGGTCATCCAGAAGGCCATCGCCATGGCCGCCGCCAACGGTTTCGGTAAGGTGATGGTCGGGCAGGGCGGTATATTGTCGACGCCGGCGGCCTCGCATGTCATCCGAAAATACAAGACCTTCGGCGGCATCATCCTGTCGGCCAGCCACAATCCCGGCGGCCCGCATGAGGATTTCGGCATCAAGTACAATGCCGGCAATGGCGGCCCGGCGCCGGAAAAGCTGACCGACGCCATCTTTGCCAAGACCAAGGCGATTTCGAGCTTCAAGACCGCCGACATCGATCCGATCGACATCGATACGGTCGGGACCGTCAAGGCTGGCGGCATGACCATCGAGATCATCGATCCGGTCACCGACTATGCCGAGCTGATGGAGAGCCTGTTCGATTTCGATGCGCTGCGCAAACTGTTCAAGTCGGGCTTCTGCATGCGCTTCGACGCCATGCATGCGGTGACCGGACCCTACGCCAAGGAAATCCTCGAACACCGCCTCGGCGCACCGAACGGCACCTGCCGCAATTTCAAGCCGCTGCCGGATTTCGGCGGTCATCACCCCGATCCCAACCTTGTTCATGCCAAACACCTCTATGACGAGATGATGGGACCGAACGCGCCGGATTTCGGCGCCGCCTCCGATGGCGACGGCGACCGCAATCTGATCATCGGCAAGGGTATTTTCGTCACCCCGTCGGATTCGGTCGCCATGCTCGCCGCCAATGCCCGCCTGGCACCCGGCTACAAGGAAGGCCTGAAGGGTATTGCCCGCTCGATGCCGACCAGCGGTGCCGCCGACCGCGTCGCCCACAAGCTCGGTATCGGCATCTACGAGACGCCTACTGGCTGGAAGTTCTTCGGCAATCTGCTCGATGCCGGCATGGCGACCATCTGCGGCGAGGAAAGTGCCGGCACCGGCTCCAACCATGTCCGCGAAAAGGACGGTCTGTGGGCGGTGCTCTTGTGGCTCAACATCCTGGCCGCGCGCGGCGAAAGCTGCAAACAGATCGTCACCGAACATTGGGCAACCTACGGGCGCAACTACTATTCTCGCCACGACTATGAGGAAGTCGAGACCGAGCGCGCCAATGCGCTGGTCGGCGAACTCAGGGCGAAGCTCGGCTCGTTGCCGGGCACCAGCATTCGCGGCCTGAAGATCGCCAAGGCCGACGATTTTGCCTATCACGACCCGGTCGACGGCTCGACCAGCGAGCATCAGGGTATAAGGGTGCTGTTCGAAGGCGGATCGCGCGTCGTCTTCCGGCTTTCGGGCACCGGCACATCAGGCGCGACCTTGCGCGTCTATATCGAGCGCTATGAGCCGGACCAGGCGAGGCACGATCTCGACACGCAGGAGGCGCTCGCCGATCTGATTTCAGCGGCCGACGACATTGCCGGGATCAAGACCCACACCGGCCGCAACAAGCCCAGCGTGATTACTTGAGGGTGGTGGATGAGGCCTTCCCTTCTCCGCTTGTGGGAGAAGGTGGCCGAGCGAAGCTCGGACGGATGAGGGGTGCTCCAGCTTGGCGCAAACCGGCGCTCAGAACACGGGCGCCTCATTTCTTCCAACACCCCTCATCCGGCTCGGCGCTGCGCGCCGAGCCATCTTCTCCCACATGGAGGCCTTTGCACGGGAGCCGATATTTGGCGCACGTGATGCATGGGCGTTTTTTGAAAGGCGATCGGGCCGCCTT
>NZ_VFUR01000039.1:0-18703 GCF_006441095.1 Mesorhizobium sp. B2-5-4
CGCCCTTCTCCTGCCCCTCCAGAATCCCAAAGATCTCGGGCTGCAGGATGTAGCGGCCGTTGATGTAGAGATTGGACGGCGCCGTGCCGGTCTTCGGTTTTTCCACCATTTCGGTGATACGGAACCCGTGATGCGTGTCTTCGCCGCGCCCGACAATGCCGTATTTATGCGCCTCCGCCGGATCGCATTCCTGCACGGCGATGATGTTGTTGCCGGTTTCCTCATAGAGCTCGACCATTGCCTTCGTGCAGCTCTTCTCCGACTGCATGATCATATCCGGCAACAACAGGGCGAACGGCTCGTCGCCGACCAGTTCGCGCGCGCACCAGACGGCATGGCCGAGACCCATCGGCACCTGCTGGCGGGTGAAGCTGGTCTGCCCTGGCGCCGGCTGCAGCCGTTGCAGGCGAGCAAGCTGCTCGTCCTTGCCGCGCTGTGCCAGCGTGTCATAGAGCTCGAACTGGATATCGAAATGGTCCTCGATGACCGCCTTGTTGCGGCCGGTGACGAAGATGAAATGCTCGATGCCCGCCTCGCGCGCCTCATCGACGACATACTGGATGACCGGCCTGTCGACGACGGTCAGCATCTCCTTGGGAACGGCCTTGGTGGCCGGGAGAAACCGCGTGCCGAGACCGGCGACCGGGAAAACTGCCTTGCGAACTCTCTTCATGCCTTCAATTATCCGTTTGCTGGCCAGCTCCGCAATCCCCGTCTCGCGACATTTTCACGCCGGAATTGAAGATTACTGGGGCAACTGGGGGGAAACTTCCACCGGTTAAAGCACCCAGGTGTCTTTTCGTTCCAGGCGACGCCTATGGTAAACTAATTCCTAACCCGGTTCGGCGATGAATGGTCTTTCCTGAGACAAAGAAGGAGGAAAAGATGTCCGTTCGCAATGCCGCAAAACGTTTCGCCAGCGTCATGACGGCGGCCAGCCTCTCGCTCGCTTTGCTGATGCCGACCGCGCCGGCTTTCGCCGACGCCGGTTTCCGGCAATGGGTCGCCGGGTTCCGCGCCACCGCCGTGGCGGGCGGCGTTTCCGGCTCCGTCTACGACCAGGCTTTCAGGACTATCAACGAGCCCGATCCGGTGGTGTTGGAAAAGGCCCGAACGCAGCCCGAATTCACCGCCCCCGCCTGGGATTATTTCGACAACCGCGTCCATGATCAGTCCGTCGCCGTCGGGCAGCAAATGGCGAAAAAGTGGAAGCCTTGGCTGGACAGGATCGAGGCAAGGTTCGGCGTCGACCGCTATGTTCTCCTGGCCATCTGGTCGATGGAATCGAACTATGGCGAGATCCTCAAGCGCGACGACATCATGCGCAACGTCATCCGTTCACTGGCGACTTTGGGCTACGGCGACGCGAAACGTTCGAAATATGCCCGCACCCAGTTGGTCGCGGCGCTGAAGATCCTGCAAACCGGCGATATCGACGAGAGCCACCTGATGGGCTCCTGGGCGGGCGCCATGGGCCAGACCCAGTTCATCCCGACCAGCTACCAGCACTATGCCGTCGACATGGATGGCAACGGCAAGCGCGACATCTGGAATTCCATCCCCGATGCGCTGGCGACATCCGCCAACCTGCTCAAGAAGAATGGCTGGCAGGCCGGAAAGACCTGGGGCTACGAAGTCACGTTGCCGGCAGGCAAATTGCCGGGCGGATCGAAGACGCTGGCACAATGGCAGGCGCTCGGCGTCGTCAGGGCCAGCGGCAAGCCGTTCAAGAACCTCACCGACAAGGCGACGCTGAAAGTGCCGGACGGGCGTGGCGGACCAGCCTTCCTGATGGTCAGGAATTTTTCGGTCATCAAGGCCTACAACAATGCCGACAAATACGCGCTGGCCGTTGGTCTGCTTGCCGATGAGATCGCCGGCGGCAGCGGCCTGGTCCAGGATTGGAACCGGCCTTTCACCAAGCTCAGCTTCGAGGAACGGCAGGAGTTGCAGAAGCGACTTTCCCAGCATGGCCTTTATGATGGCAAATTTGACGGCAAGATCGGCGACGGCTCGAAGACGGCCATCATGGCCTATCAGGCAAAGGTCGGCTTGACCCAGGATGGCTATCCGAGCTTGGAAGTGCTGAAATGGCTCAGGCAGAAATAGAGCCTGACGAAGTTGAGTAGGGAGGGAGCGATTGGTTTGGCCTGCGCGCATCGGCACGTTCGTTCGTCGCATGCCGGTGCTGATCCTGACCTTCGCCGTGCTCGCCATTGCCGTGGCCGGCGCCGTCCATGCCCCAGCCATGGCGCAGGAGCAGCCGCAGCAGAGCCGAGGCTGGTCGTTGCGCGACCTTCTGTTTCCGCGCCGCAGCGAGCGGATCGAGCCGCCGCCGGACATCCAGCAGGCGAGGCCTAAGCCGAAGAAGAAACCTCGTGCGCCTCGTCCACCCGAGGAGCCGGCAACGCCCGTGGTCGAAAAGGCGCCGGACGCCCGCACCGTCTTGGTGGTCGGCGACTTCATGGCGACGGGCCTCGCCGAGGGTCTGGACGAAGCCTTCGCCGAGAATACCGGTGTCAGGATTGTTGTCCGCGGCAATGGCTCGTCAGGCTTCGTGCGCGATGATTTCTACAACTGGCCCGAACAGATCAAATCGCTGATCGAAACCGAAAAACCCGCCGCGGTGGTCGTCATGCTGGGGTCTAACGACCGCCAGCAGATGAAGGTCGGCGACGTGCGCGAGCAGCCTCGTTCCGAAAACTGGACCAAGGAATACGAACGCCGTACCGATGAGTTCGGCAAGGCAATCGCCACCGCCAAGGTGCCTTTCCTGTGGGTCGGCATGCCGGCCTTCCGGGTGCCGAAGATGACCTCGGACATGCTGGCCTTCAACGACATCTACCACAAGGCGGCCGAAAGTCACGGCGGCGAATTCGTCGATGTCTGGGACGGCTTCGTCGACGAGAACGGCGCCTTCATTACCAGCGGCCCCGACATGAACGGCCAGCCCGTGCGGCTACGCGCCGATGACGGCATCAACGTGTCCAAGGCAGGCAAGCGCAAGCTCGCCTTCTACACCGAAAAGCCGCTGCTGAAGATCCTTGGACTGGCAGCGCCCGGAAGCGTGGCACCGGCGGCAGCGCCGGCGGGCGCACCCGTCGAAGCACCGGCTCCGGCGGCCGCACCTATCGTCATCGATCGCACCCAACCCATGCTGCTCAGCGATCCCGCGCTCGACGGCGGCACCGAATTGCTCGGCGCTGCCCCGCCGCCGAAAGCCAATCCAGCTCTTCCCGGGGAAAGGCTGGTGATCGAGGGCAAGGCACCGGAGGCGTCGCCCGGACGCGCCGATGATTTCTCATGGCCGCCTAAGGCAAGTCCGGCAGCCGCGGCGGCAGCAAGCGACACCACGACGGCGATCAGCCCCTAGAGCAATTCCAGGAAAGTGTGTAACGGTTTTCCCGGGAAAAGCGCGTAGCGCTTTCCCTAGGGAATTGCGTAAAGCAAAGAGTTAGAGCAGGTTAGCGAGTCTATCAAACGCTGAACCGCTCTAACGCGGCAGGACGGTCGTCCCCATCAGCGCCTCGTCGATCGAGCGTGCCGCCTGGCGGCCTTCGCGGATCGCCCAGACAACCAGCGACTGGCCGCGGCGCACATCGCCCGCCGCGTAGAGCCGGTCGACGCTGGTCCTGTAGTCGCGGTCGTTGGCCTCGACATTCCTGGAACGGCGGCTGTCCGTGGTGATCTTCATCTCACCCTCCAGTTCCGCCGCAACCCCTCCCATCGCCGGGCCGGCAAAGCCGATGGCGATGAAGGCAAGATCGGCGCGGATGACGAATTCGGTGCCAGCGATCGGCTTGCGCTTCTCGTCGACCTCGCAGCACTTGACGCCGGTGAGCTGGCCTTCCTCGCCGATGAATTCGAGAGTCGCCACCTGGAATTCGCGTTCGGCGCCCTCAGCCTGCGAGGACGAGGTACGCATCTTCGTTGCCCAGTAGGGCCAGACGGAGAGCTTGTCTTCCTTCTCGGGCGGCTGCGGGCGAATGTCGAGTTGGGTGACGCGCACCGCACCCTGGCGGAAGGCGGTGCCGACGCAGTCGGACGCGGTATCGCCGCCACCGACGACGACGACATGCTGGCCACCGGCGATGATCGGATGCGACGGCCACGCCACCGACTGGATCGGCTCGCCGCCGACGCGGCGGTTCTGCTGCACCAGATAGGGCATCGCGTCATGCACGCCGCCGAGATCGTCACCGGGAATTCCGGCGGCGCGCGGCGTTTCCGAACCGCCGCAATAGAGCACGGCATCATGTTCGGTCAGCAGTTCCGCGACGGGCTTGTCGACGCCGACATTGACGCCGCAATGGAAGGTGACGCCCTCGCCCTGCATCTGTTCGATGCGCCGATCGATATAGTGCTTCTCGATCTTGAAGTCGGGAATACCGTAACGCATCAGCCCGCCGGGGCGGCTCTCGCGCTCGTAGACATGCACGTCGTGGCCAGCGCGGCCAAGCTGCTGGGCGGCCGCCATGCCGGCCGGGCCGGAGCCGATGATGGCGACCCGCTTGCCGGTCTTCTTCTCCGGCGGATAGGGCCTGATATGCCCGGTCTCGTAAGCCTTGTCCGCGATCGCCTGCTCCACCGTCTTGATGGCGACGGGAATGTCCTCGAGGTTGAGCGTACAGGCTTCCTCGCAGGGTGCCGGACAGATGCGGCCGGTGAACTCCGGGAAATTGTTAGTCGAGTGCAGGTTGCGGATCGCGTTGTCCCAGTCCCTGTTGTAGACGAGATCGTTCCAGTCGGGGATCTGGTTGTGGATCGGGCAGCCCGTCGGCCCGTGGCAGAACGGAATGCCGCAATCCATGCAGCGCGCGGCCTGTTTCTCGACCTCCTTGTCCGACATCGGCAGCGTGAACTCGCGGAAGTGCCGAATGCGGTCCGAGGCTGGCTGGTACTTGTGCACCTGCCGGTCGATTTCGAGAAAGCCTGTTACCTTGCCCATAGTCCAGTTCCTGCTGTCCAGATGGTGCGGTTTTCGCCGCACCCGTTAACCTCTTGAGGCAGCCATGGCAACCTTGAGCCCGAGGTCAAACTGTCGATGAAAGGGGCCGGGAAGCCTGGGCTCCCCGGCAATTCTCAAAAATCTATTCGGCCGCGACACCCATGCGCATGCGTTCCATCTCGATCAGCGCGCGGCGGTATTCGACCGGCATGATCTTGCGGAATTTCGGCCGGAAAATCGTCCAGTCGTCGAGGATCTCGCGGCCGCGTACCGAACCCGTATAATGCACGTGGTTCGAGATCAGTTGGTAAAGCCGCTCCTCGTCATGGCTGGTCATGTCGCCCGACACGTCAACGCGACCCTTGTGATCGAGGTCGCCGCCATGGTGCAGCAGCTTTTCCATGAGGTCGTCTTCTTCCGGAACCGGCTCCAGCTCGACCATGGCCATGTTGCAGCGCTCGGCGAAATCGCCCGCCTCGTCCAGCACATAGGCGACACCGCCCGACATGCCGGCGGCGAAGTTGCGGCCGGTTTTGCCGATGACGACGACGACGCCGCCGGTCATGTATTCGCAGCCATGGTCGCCAACGCCTTCGACGACGGCTGCCACGCCCGAATTGCGCACGGCGAAACGCTCGCCCGCTACGCCGGCGAAATAGGCCTCGCCCTCGGTCGCGCCATAGAGCACCGTGTTGCCGACGATGATGGAGTCGGCCGCGACAATCCTGGCCTCTTGCGGCGGCCGGATGACGATGCGTCCGCCCGACAGGCCCTTGCCGACATAGTCGTTGCCGGCACCGACGAGCTCGAACGAGATGCCGCGCGCCAGAAAAGCGCCGAAGGACTGCCCCGCGGTTCCGGTGAGCTTGACCTGGATCGTGTCCTCGCGCAGGCCCTTGTGCCTGAAGCGCTTGGCCACCTCACCCGACAGCATGGCGCCCGTCGAGCGGTCGACATTGCGGATGTCGACTTCGATCTTGACCGGCTGCTTGGTCTCCAGCGCGGGCCTGGCCAGTTCGATCAGCTTGCGGTCGAGCACATCATCGATCGGGTGCTTCTGCCGTTCGGTCCAGTGCGCCGCTTCATGCGGCGCATCGGGCTTGTAGAACATCTTCGAGAAGTCGAGCCCGCGCGCCTTCCAGTGCTGGATCACGTCGCGCTTTTCCAGAAGGTCGGCGTCGCCGATGATCTGGTCGATATGGGTGAAGCCCATCTCGGCGAGCAGCGCCCGCACCTCTTCAGCCACGTAGAAGAAGAAGTTGATGACGTGCTCGGGCGTGCCCTTGAAGCGCTTGCGCAGCACCGGGTCCTGCGTCGCCACACCGACCGGGCAGGTGTTGAGGTGGCACTTGCGCATCATGATACAGCCGGCCGCGATCAGCGGCGCGGTCGAGAAGCCGAACTCGTCGGCGCCGAGCAGCGCGCCGATGATGACGTCGCGCCCGGTGCGCAAACCGCCATCGACCTGCAGCGCCACGCGTGAGCGCAGGCCGTTCAGCACCAGCGTCTGGTGCGTCTCGGCAAGACCCATTTCCCACGGGCTGCCGGCATGCTTGAGCGAGGTCAGCGGCGACGCGCCGGTGCCGCCATCATAGCCCGAAATGGTGATGTGGTCGGCGCGCGCCTTGGCGACGCCCGCCGCGACCGTGCCGACACCGACTTCCGACACCAGCTTGACCGACACGTCGGCCGCCGGATTGACGTTCTTCAGATCGTAGATCAGCTGCGCCAGGTCCTCGATCGAGTAGATATCGTGATGCGGTGGCGGCGAGATCAGGCCGACGCCAGGCGTCGAGTGCCTCACCTTGGCGATGGTGGCGTCGACCTTGTGGCCTGGCAACTGGCCGCCCTCGCCGGGCTTGGCGCCTTGCGCGACCTTGATCTGCATCATGTCGGAGTTGACGAGATATTCCGCAGTCACGCCGAACCGTCCCGAAGCGACCTGCTTGATCGCCGAGCGTTCCGGATTCTTGCCGCCGCCAGGCAGCGGCAGGTAGCGATCGGCCTCTTCGCCGCCTTCACCGGTGTTCGACTTGCCGCCGATCTGGTTCATGGCACGTGCCAGCGTGGTGTGCGCTTCCCTGGAAATCGAGCCGAACGACATCGCCCCGGTCGAGAAGCGCTTGACGATGTCGGCCGCCGGCATCACGTCGTCGAGTGCGACCTTCGTGCGGCCGGTCTCACCCGCCAGCTTGATCTTGAACAGGCCGCGGATGGTCTGGGCGCGGGCCGTCTCGCTGTCGATTTGCGCCGAATAGTCCTTGAACGTCTCCCACGATCCCTGGCGCACCGCGTGCTGCAAGGTGGCGACCGCGTCGGGCGACCACATATGCGCCTCGCCGCGCATGCGGAACAGATATTCGCCGCCGACCTCCAGGCTGTTGCGCAGCACCGGATCGCTGCCGAAACCGTCCGTGTGGCGACTGACGGTTTCGCCTGCGACCTCATCCAGTCCGACGCCTTCGATCAGCGTCGCGGTGCCGGTGAAGTATTGCTGCACGAAATCCGACTTCAGCCCGATAGCGTCGAATATCTGCGCGCCGCAATAAGACTGATAGGTCGAGATCCCCATCTTGGACATCACCTTGAGGATACCCTTGCCGATCGACTTGATGTAGCGCGACACCACTTCATAGGCGTCGACCTCTTCCGGCAGTTCGCCGCGCTTGTGCATGTCGAGCAGCGTGTCGAAGGCGAGATAGGGATTGATCGCTTCGGCGCCATAGCCGGCGAGGCAGCAGAAATGATGCACCTCGCGCGGCTCGCCGGATTCGACGACCAGGCCGACCGCGGTGCGCAGTCCCTTGCGGATCAGGTGGTGGTGCACGGCGGCCGTCGCCAGCAGTGCCGGAATGGCGATGCGGTCCGGCCCGAGCTGGCGGTCGGACAGGATGATGATGTTGTAGCCGCCGGCGACCGCCGCTTCGGCCCGCTCGCACAGACGTTCGACGGCGCCCTGCATGCCGGCAGCGCCCTCGCTCGATCCATAGGTGATGTCGATCGTCTTGGTGTCGAAACGGTCCTCGGTGTGGCCGATGGAGCGGATCTTCTCGAGGTCGCCATTGGTCAGGATCGGCTGGCGCACCTCGAGGCGCTTGCGCCGCGAATTGCCGACCAGGTCGAAGATGTTCGGCCGCGGTCCGATGAAGGACACCAGGCTCATCACCAGCTCCTCGCGGATCGGGTCGATCGGCGGGTTGGTGACCTGGGCGAAGTTCTGCTTGAAATAGGTGTAGAGCAGCTTCGACTTGTCCGACATCGCCGAGATCGGCGTGTCGGTGCCCATCGAGCCCACCGCTTCCTGGCCGGTGGTCGCCATCGGCGACATCAACAGCTTGGTGTCTTCCTGGGTGTAGCCGAACGCCTGCTGGCGATCGAGCAGGCTGACATCCTTGCGCAGCGCGCGAGGCTCGACCGGCTTCAAATCTTCCAGGATGAGCTGCGTATTGCCAAGCCAGGTCTTGTACGGGTGCTTGGTCGCGATCTCCGACTTGATCTCCTCGTCGGGGACGATGCGGCCCTTGGCCAGGTCGATCAGAAGCATGCGGCCGGGCTGCAGCCGCCACTTCTGGACGATCTTTTCCTCCGGCACCGGCAGCACGCCGGCTTCCGAAGCCATGATGACGCGGTCGTCATCGGTGACGATGTAGCGTGCAGGGCGCAATCCATTGCGGTCGAGCGTGGCGCCGATCTGGCGTCCATCGGTGAAAGCGACCGCCGCCGGCCCGTCCCACGGCTCCATCAACGCCGCATGGTACTCGTAGAAAGCCTTGCGGTCGGCATCCATGAGCTTGTTGCCGGCCCAGGCTTCCGGGATCAGCATCATCATGGCGTGGCTGAGGCTGTAGCCGCCCTGGAACAGGAACTCGAGCGCGTTGTCGAAGCACGCCGTATCGGACTGGCCGTCATAGGAGATCGGCCAGAGCTTCGAGATGTTGTTGCCGAACAGTTCGGAATCGACCGACGCCTGCCTGGCAGCCATCCAGTTGTTGTTGCCGCGCACGGTGTTGATCTCGCCATTGTGCGCGACCATGCGGTAGGGATGCGCCAGCTTCCATGATGGGAAGGTGTTGGTCGAGAAGCGCTGGTGGACGAGGATCAGCGCGGTCTCGAAACGCGGGTCCTTGAGGTCCTTGTAATAGGCGCCGACCTGATAGGCCAGGAACATGCCCTTGTAGACGATGGTGCGCGCCGACAGCGACACGCAATAGGCGCCAATGTCCTTGTTGTCGTTCTCGGCGTAGATGCGGCCCGAGATGACCTTGCGCAGCAGATAGAGCCTGGCCTCGTATTCCTCGTCGTCGGTGATATCAGCCGTGCGGCCGATGAAGACCTGGCGGTGGAAGGGCTCGGACGCTACGATGTCAGCCGCCTTCGACAGCGACGAATTATCGACGGGCACGTCACGGAATCCCAGCAGCGGGAGCCCTTCGGACTGCGCCGATTCCGCGATGATCTCTTCGACATGCGCGCGAAGGATGGCATCCTGCGGCATGAACCAGTGTCCGACGCCATACTGGCCTACCGGTGGCAGATCAATCCCTTGGGCCGCCATCTCCTCACGGAAAAAAAGATCCGGAAGCTGCACCAGCACGCCGGCGCCATCGCCGACCAGCGGATCGGCACCGACGGCGCCGCGATGCGTCAGGTTCTCGAGCACCGCAAGCCCGTCCTTGACGATCTGATGCGACTTCACGCCCTTCATGTTGACGATGAAGCCGACACCGCAGGCGTCATGTTCGTTGCGCGGATCGTAGAGTCCCTGGGCGGTGAGGCCGCCGGTGGTCGTGCGATTTTTGGTGGAGGTATTTTTGACGGCGGCCGCTTTCGTCTGCGCGGCCTGGCCGTTCGTCGCAGAGAGCGTCAATTCCGTCATCGTCCTATCCTCCGTTCCGCGCCACTGGCCTTGGTCAGCCTGGGGGCGCTGGTTTGCCTTGGCGAGCACTTGGGCTCGCCCTTCATCCTTGCGGCACGTCTTGCGAAATCGCCGAACCAAGCGGCGCGCCGCTGGTTCACATCCGGTATCGTACAGGCCAGAGCTGGTCCGTCCACCTGTCGCTCGCGGCAAAAGCCGGAGTGGCCTAAACGATACGCCAATCCAGCCTGTTTTGTGCGACAAAATAAGACAGCACTACTGTCCTAAATTTTTATGACAGAAATCCAGGACCCATACAAGACCGATTCACAAAAAACTTGGCCGCGCCGCGACACAAAATTTCGTCAGGCGGCTGCAAAACGTAAGCTTCGGTCTCTGAAGACGCCGCGAGCCCGACGCTGGCTTTACCCGTTTTCTTGTGTCTGGCTCTTGCGGGCGGGTCATGAAACCGGTCAAGCTCCCGGCGATTTCCCCAGCACAGGCAGACGCATGTTCTTCGCTTCCGACAATTGGGCAGGCGCCCATCCAAGCATTGCAGCCGGCCTTTCGGCCCACACCGCCGGCTTTTCGACCGCCTATGGCGATGGTGCCCTCGACCAAACCGTCTATCAGCGCTTCAGCGAGATTTTCGAGCGCGAAGTGGCCGTGTTCTTCGTGGCGACCGGCACCGCCGCCAATTCGCTGTCGCTGACGGCCTATAACAAGCCCGGCGGCATTTCCTTCGCCCACCGCGAATCGCATATCATCGAGGACGAGTGCGGCGCGCCGGAACATTTTTCCGGCGGCTCGCGGCTTCACGCCGTCGACGGCCCGCTGGGCAAGATCGAGCCACATAATCTGGACAAGGCGATCGGCCGTTTCGCCGGCGAGGTAGTCCATTGGGGCCGGCCGATGGCCGTTTCGGTCACCCAGTCGACCGAGGTCGGCACGATCTATGGCCTGGACGACATTGCCGCGATTGCGGCGATCGCCAAACACCATTCCGTGCCGCTGCACATGGACGGCGCCCGATTCGCCAATGCGCTGGTCGCGCTCGACACCACGCCGGCTGAAATGACCTGGAAACGCGGCGTCGACATCCTGTCCTTCGGCGGCACCAAGAACGGCTGCTGGTGCGCCGAGGCGATCGTGCTGTTCGATCTCGATCGCGCCAAGGAATTGGCTTTTCTGCGCAAGCGTGCCGCCCAGCTGTTTTCGAAGTCGCGTTTCGTCGCAGCGCAGTTCGAAGCCTATTTCAAGGATGGGCTGTGGCTCGATACCGCCAGGCATGCCAATGTCATGGCCGCGCGCCTGGCGGCCGCGATCGAGGATTCGGCCACGGCAAAGCTCGCCTGGCTGCCGCAGGCCAACGAAGTCTTCGCGGTGATCAAGAAAACCGAAGCCGAGAAGCTGCAGGCGGCGGGCGCGGCCTTCTACGACTGGCACAGGCCGCACGGCTTCGACGGCCATATCGGCGAGGACGAGCTGCTCTATCGCTTCGTCACCAGCTTTGCGACGACCTCGGAGGAAGTCGACCGCTTTGGCCAGCTGATCGCGGGATAGTCAGGCTTCGCGACAACAAAAAAGCGGCGCCTTTCGGCGCCGCTTTCCGTCTCGGGAGGGAGACTAAACCTTAGGCTGCCGTCTTGGCCTCGATCTGCTTGGCCTTGGCCGGAGCCGAGGTGATCGCGATCTTGCGCGGCTTCAGCTCTTCGGGAATGTTGCGCTTGAGGTCGACGAAGAGCAGGCCGTTCTTCAGCGCGGCGCCGACGACTTCAACGTGATCGGCAAGCTGGAAGCGGCGCTCGAAGGCCCTGGAGGCAATGCCGCGATAGAGCAGCTCGGAGCCTTCGCCGGTGCCCTCGTCCTTGCGCTCACCCTTCACCGTCAACACGTTGCGGTGGGCTTCGATGGAGATCTCGTCATCCGAGAAGCCGGCAACCGCCATCGAGATGCGGTAGGAATCCTCACCGGTGCGCTCGATGTTGTAGGGCGGATAGGTCTGCGCGCCGTCGGGCTGCGCGAGCGAATCGAGCATGGTGAAGAGACGGTCGAAGCCGACGGTCGAACGGTAAAGCGGGGAAAAATCAACGTGACGCATGAGGTGTTCTCCTGTTGAGCAACATGGTTTGCGTATGGCCGGTGCGAAACCCGTAAGCGGCGTTTCGGCTGGACCAGCGGCCCCGACATTGGCGGCCGCAACCCACATCTGGGGAGCGTTCGAAAGCATTTCAAGTTTCGTTTGACGGCAAAAGAGTGAGGCCGCCGGCCTTTGATGAACGGCAGATGAACCGGCGCTTCGGCGCCCGTTCAGACAGCCGTCGCTAAAGTGGCTTTCAAGATCAAGGATTGGCGGCGCCGGATTTGCAGAGGTGCCGCATCGAGGCCGAACCGGGTGTTAACGTCCCTTCCTCCCGGATCGACAGGGGCCGGAAGCGCGCTCAAAGCCGCTTCCGGCCTTCCCCGTTGCAGGCCTCCGTAACCCGGATTTGCTTTGCTTTTGATGTGTGGGCGTCTATCACCTTGACGAGGCTGGCCGTGAAGGGCTGGCGCGCCAAGACGCCGAGCACAAAGCGCCGAATGACGGATCTTTTCCACGACACACCCCTTTTTCACGAAGTTGAAGGCAATCCGCGACCGGAAAACGTCACGGGCGGCTTTTTCACCACGCGCGACGGCAAGAAGATCCGTTATGGCCTGTTCGCGGCGGTGACGCGTCCAATGCGGGGCACCGTGGTGCTGCTCGGCGGCCGCAACGAGTGCATCGAGAAATATTTCGAGACCATCCGCGACCTTGCCGCGCGGGGCTTCGGTGTCGCCACCCTCGACTGGCGCGGTCAGGGCGATTCCGACCGGCTGATCCGCGATCGCCAGCGCGGCTATGTTAGGTCGTTCCGCGACTATACGGCCGATCTGGAGCAGTTCTTCGAGGAGATCGTGCTGCCGGACTGCCGTGGACCCTATTACATCCTGGCCCATTCCGCCGGGGCGGTAATCACGCTGCTTGCCGCGCCGTCGATGGTGAACCGCGTGCGGCGCATGGTGCTGATCGCGCCATTCCTGACGTTGCCCGACCTGCCGGTCTCGATAGGGACGGTGCGCCGGGTCTGTTCGATTTTCTGCGCCCTGGGGCTCGGTCGGCTCTATGCCGCCTGGGGTCCACGCCCGAGACAGACGCTGCCTTTCGAGGTCAACAAGGTGACATCAGATCCGCAACGCTATCGCCGCAACACGCGCATCTATGAAGAATATCCGCAACTGGCACTTGGCGGCCCGACCGTCCGCTGGCTGCAGGCGGCGGCGAAGGCGTCGGAAGCCATAAGCGACCCCGACTTCATGGCCCGCATTCAGGTGCCTCTGCTGATCATCGCCGCCGGCGCCGACCAGGTCGTCTCGACCAAGGCGGTGGAAGCATATGCGAGAAATCTGAGACTCGGTTCGCTGTTGATGATCGACGGCGCCAAACACGAAATCCTGCAGGAAGTCGATCTCTACCGCGAACAATTCCTCGCCGCCTTCGACGCCTTCGTCCCCGGCTCGGACGATCCGACGGCCTGACCTCTCCCAGACGCAGGCGGCATTCAGGCAGGTCTACGGGCACACCCCTGCGGAATTCCAGCGCTCGATAAGGCTGCACTGACCAGGGGCGATATCAGCCGCGCAGGGCGGCCATGGCGGCGGCATGAAGCTCCGGTGTCGCCGCCGCCAGAACATCGCCGCCATTCTCCGCCGGCCCGCCGTCGAAAGTGGTGATGACACCGCCGGCTTTCTCGATGATCGGGATCAGCGCCACGATGTCATAGGGCTTCAAGCCAGGATCGGCGACGATGTCGACGCTTCCCGAGGCGATCATGGCGAAGGCATAGCAATCGGCGCCATAACGGGCGAGCTGGATTTGCCGCTCGAACGCGTCATAGCGATTGCGCGCCTCGCCCTTGAACAGCGCCGGCGTTGTGGTGAACAACGTCGCTTCGGCCAGCTTCGTCGTCTTGCGGGTCGACAGTTTTCGCGGACCTCCCGGTCCCTCATAGTGCGAGCCGGAGCCATTGGCGTAGAACAGCTCGCCGGTGAAGGGCTGCGCCATCATGCCGGCGACCGCGTCACCATCGACCGTCAGCCCGACCAATGTCCCCCACACCGGCAGGCCGGAGATGAAGGCGCGCGTGCCGTCGATCGGGTCGATCACCCAGACATGCCGGCTGGAAATGTTCTCGCTGCCATGCTCTTCGCCCAGGATACCGTGGTCGGGATACTCGGCCGATATCAGCGCCCGGATGGCGCGCTCGGCCTCGCGGTCGGCCTCGGTGACCGGGTCGAAACTGCCCTTCTCCTTGTTGGCGACCGCACCTTGGGCGCGAAAGCGCGGCAAGGTCTCGGCGGCCGCCGCTTGCGCGATGCGGCGCATGAAATCGATGCTGATGTCCAACTGATTCTCCCGAATTACGGCATGCCCGGACTGTCGTTTGCCGTCACTTTCGTGCCAAAACAAGGTTGTTCGAGGATTATTCGCCAGCGACATCTGTTGCCCAAATATCACGTTCCCGCCAACGAAACGCAATTTCCACATCACTCTGAATTAAAAAAGCATAAACGTCGCTTGACATTTGTGCGCTGCACAATACCCTCAATCATGGACAGGGTTTCCTGTCCATGCCCTCCTTGGGCGTTTCCTCCCTAGACTTCGACCGTATCGTGCAAACGATGCGGTCTTTTTTTCACCGCCGCTCCCGGAGCGTGCCGCCCAAATACTGCAAAGGGTCCAAATACTGCAAAGTGTATTGGGCAGTGGCACGCATGAGACAAGGCGTGATCTTCACTCCGCGGCCAGCGGCAGGTCGATGAAATGATGGTCTGGCATCGCCATCAGGTCGGCTGAAAATCGCGTCAGATCGTCGGCCAGCGCGTCGAAGCCGGTGGCTTTCTCGAATGTCCGCTCATTCATGTAGAGCCCGCGATTGACCTCGATCTGCAGCGCATGCAGATGACGCGCCGGGCGGCCATAGTGTTCCGTAATGAAACCGCCGGCGTAAGGCTTGTTGTGAGCGACGGTATAGCCCATCGCGGTCAGCAGGCCGATCGCGGTTTCGGTCAGGGCCGCGGTGGCCGAGATGCCGAAACGGTCGCCGATGATGAAATCCGGCCGCAGCCCGTTGTCACCGACGCGGATGCTCGCCGGCATCGAGTGGCAGTCGATCAGCACGGCAAAGCCGAAACGGGCATGGGTCCTGGTCAAAAGCCGCTTCAGCGTTTCGTGATAGGGCTTGTAGACGGCCTCGATGCGGGCAACCGCCTCGGCGAGCGGCAAGCGGCCCGCATAGATGTCGAGCCCCTCGCCCACCAGCTTCGGCACGGTGCCGAGCCCGCCGGCCACGCGCGCGGAGCGGATATTGCAGAAGGACGGCACCGGCTCGGCGAACATGCGCGGGTCGAGTTCCCAGGGCTCACGGTTGACGTCGAGATAGGCACGCGGGAAATTCGCCGCCAGCATCGGCGCGCCCAGCGCCACGGCGCCGCCGAACAGCTCGTCGACATAGCAATCCTCTGAGCGGCGAATGGCGTTGCGATCGAGCCTTGCCATGGCAAGGAAGCGTTCGGGATAGTAACGGCCGCTATGCGGTGAATTGAAGAGAAAGGGGACGCGCTGCTCGGCGCCCGAACGGATTTCGAAGGGTGGAAAGACCGAAAAATCCTCGGCTGCCGTCTTCAATTTGAACGAACCCGAAAACACCAGTGCATCATGGCATGAAACTGCCACCTTGCTGGCCGCATGTCCAGCATTTCGGCGGTCGTGCCGCTGGGCAAATGTGGGTCAAGCGCGTCCGCGTTCACTTGATGTTTACTCTCACCTCCTCATATACAGGATGGTTAACGGGCCTGCCCCACGGCAGTCTCGGGCGGGTGATTCGGACGGGATATCATGGCACGCATTCTTCTGGCGGAAGACGACGACGATATGCGTCGGTTCCTCGTCAAGGCGCTGGAGCGCGCCGGCTATCAGGTCAGCGATTTCGACAACGGCGCCAGCGCCTATGAGCGGCTGCGCGAGGAACCGTTCTCGCTGCTTCTGACCGACATTGTCATGCCGGAGATGGACGGCATCGAGCTGGCGCGTCGCGCCACGGAGATCGACCCCGACCTCAAGGTGATGTTCATCACCGGTTTTGCCGCCGTTGCGCTGAACCCGGATTCCAAGGCGCCGAAAGACGCCAAGGTGCTGTCCAAGCCCTTCCACTTGCGCGATCTCGTCAACGAGGTCGAAAAGATGCTGCAGGCGGCCTGAGCCGCCTCCCGCAAGCCGCCGGGCGTCAATCCACAGCCGCGGCGAGACGACATGTATTTCCTCTTTTCCTGCTATTGACGCGCCAGACCAAAAATGGTGTATGCGCGGCTTCGGATGGGCGTGTAGCTCAGCGGGAGAGCACTGCATTGACATTGCAGGGGTCACAGGTTCAATCCCTGTCACGCCCACCATCCAACCACTTGTTTTGTTGAATAAACAAACCTAAGGCGTTCCTTCGAAGAACCATCAATCGGCTACTGGCTCCACTCTGGCTCCAGGAAACGCTAATCATGGCTTCGATCCGCAAACACAGAGACAAATATCAGGCTCGCATTCGCAGGCAGGGTTTTCCCACGCTGACAAAGGCGTTCCATCGCCTGTCCGACGCTAAGGAATGGGCAAGGCTGATTTGGATGATTCCAGTCCTGAGGGTCTAACTGCCGTCGCCGCTGGCTTCCTGTTCGACCACTACTCTTTCCATCCGGTGATATTGGACAGCTTTTATTCCATCGCCGCATTGTTCACAGGTGTATTTGTCCTTGGTATTCAGCTTGTGAGCCAAAATACGCTGTTCCGATCTGCAACCAGGGTTGGGGCAATTATAAGAGTAGCCTTTAGGGGCGCACAGCCAATTATTCTTTTCCTTGTCGAACCAGTGTTCAAAAATCATCCCGCAACTGATGCAACTCAGTGTCTTTCCTTCTTCAAGGAAGCCCTTTTTCCGCTTGATCAGAAATCCACAGGGGCATTCGATTCCATCGAAAATCGCGAAATTGACGTTGAACACTGGAGAAGAAAGGACATCGTCTAAAACGCAAACAATGTCCTCTATCGTTTTGCGCATCTTTTGCGGGAGGTCGCCTAAGCTGTCTCTGTGTTGAGATATCGTCGGCTCATGAAGATAGCTGCCAAGAGCATTGTGCGCCTTGTTCGCCCATTTCACCCTGAACCTCTTGTCCGAGCCCAATGATTTCATGACTTTCGCGGGCTCGCCATATTTCTCCTCCATGCCCGCAGCGAGCGACGACGTCTTGTCCGCATTCGGATCCACGTAGAGCAATTCGTCCATCACCTGTTTTGGCTGCCACTTCTCCATGACCGAGTTAGAGACCTCCGCTAGATAACTCTGCAGGAGGTCGTAGACGAGGCTTTCAATCGCCATCCGAAGTTCCAAACATGCAGCACGGAGCATCACCTCGTCGTTTGACGCAACGAATTGCTTCGCCTGTTTGACATGCTCTCGGGCATTGTAGCGGTATCCGATACTGGGCATGATTCGCCTCCCTATGAACGGAGTAACATGACGACTTGTTGATCGCGGAAGTAGATGACTATCCGGTTGATGCAAAATTTGTGGAGAAGGGCCTTAGATACCGCTGTCCGCTCTGCAAACGCCCCGTGGTTTTGCGCCGAGGGTTGCTTGTTGCCGCAAACTTTGGACACAAGCCCAGGGACACCTGCTCATGGGCCAAAGGGGAGACTCGCGCCCATCTTGATGCAAAGCGACTTGTCTACGATGAATTCGAGCATCGTGGTGGGAAGACCAAACTAGAGCACGTAGTTGACACTCTGCCCGGTGACAGACGTGCCGATGTCATGGCTTGGTCGCCAGAAGGGCCAATGGTTGCCTTTGAATTGCAGCATACAGCGATTGACTCAAGAAGCATTTCGGTCCGGGCTGCCGCTTATGCTCGTATAGGGGTATGGCAAATCTGGATTCCATTCCTCCGGCCTTTGGTCTGGCGCGATGGTCGAGTGGCCGAGGACTGGGATTGGAAAGTCCAAAGATATCCCGCCCGTCCTTTTGAACGATGGATTTACACCTTCGGCCTCGATTCGATGTGGATGTACGACCCTGAGAAGTCGGATTTCTGGTCGGCCCGGATGGCTCCCGTCATGCTCTGGAAGGAGGAGTCGATGTATTATGGAGAGGGCGGTGAAGAGAACTACCGTGGCGGCTACCAATACGAATCCAAAATCTACCGCGAACTGACGCTTAGGGGACCGTACAAGATTAGTTCGTTGCGAGTACGCAGAACCAAGGTACCTTCCCGTAGGAAGGACGGTTTCATTTGGCCCAAGGCTGTTGTCGCATATCTCGAACCAATCGGATAAGCCACTTTGGGTTTCTGGAATTTCTATTAGCGATTTCTGATGGGTCCCGCTACGCGTCTCCAAGGTGCCCCCGTCAACCCCCTTTCCTAGGGGTGGGAGGGTAGAGGGGTGATCCCTTTTACTTATCATATAAATAGGATAAATAGGGATTGCTTGCGGTGCCATTCCGGCTCCACTGTGGCTCCAACAGGCACCAAGAACAGGGGCAAATCCTCCCTGTCTCCTTTCTCCCCTTTCAGACCGCTTGTGCCTGACGCCGGATACAGCTATTGTGTGGGAAGTAGCTGATTTCGTTGTGTCTTTAGAGGCCGGATGGCGTGTAGTGGCGAAGCCGTTTAGGAGACGTCAGTCTCCGTCTCAGCGGGAGAGCACTGCATTGACATTGCAGGGGTCACAGGTTCAATCCCTGTCACGCCCACCATCCAAGCCGGGTCCGTTCCGGACACATAGGTTACGGTTTATACCGGAGACATGGGTAACACTTTTGGCCCGAAGGGGTTTTGGA